>NZ_PNJW01000208.1 GCF_013822155.1 Flavobacterium sp. | reverse complement strand
GGTGGACGGTAATTGACCTCAAAGGCTCTACAACCAGCACCATTATAGACATAATTAACTTAATATATTTTAGCAACCGTATCTAGGAAAACGCAGATGTATCATCGCTTTGGGGTATTATTAAATATTTACATGTTATTAGGGATGGTTTTGTTCGGTGTTGCCACATCCGTTCAGGCCAGTGATTCTGCACCGGAAGAAAGGAAAGAATCCATAACTCGTGTTGAAAAAACAAGCTCAAATAATATTCATGTCGATGAAATAGTAATAAAAAACTCGAACCCAGCAACTGGTGATTCTTTAATTTCCGATGAAGAGCACAAAAGACTAGTATCGAAGTTATCAATCGATGCTGAAAAAGAGGTCTCAAACTGGGCTACTGGACAAATTATGTTTGGGGTTATTGCTTTATTCCTTGGATCGATTGGCGGAATATGGGCCTTCTTTAGTAGTACAGTCGAAAGAAAAATAGAAAAGCAAGTCGATAAACTAGATAAGAAAAGAGAAGAGGCTATTGATGCAACTATAAAAGTTAAACATGAGATAGACCTCGCTCAGGAAACTTTAAAGGAGTTTCGTAAAAAAGAGAACGAAATTAACGGAAAAATAGAAGAATTTCAAAATATTATTCTTGAGAAGGAAAGAGAAATTTCGGGACTCAATCTTAATTTAGATTCTATTAAAGATGAGTTAGAATCAAAAGTCACCACAGAAACATTTAGGCTTGAGCAGAAAAATAAAGTACTTCGTCTTGTACTTAAAGAAGTTGATGGTTATGAAAAATATGAAAATCAGACAATAGACAAACTAATCGATGATTTGAATTGTTCGGACGAAAAAACAAAATACAATGCCGCAGAATTACTTCCTCAATTCGAAATTGACTCTAGTAAGATAACAGACGCATTTGTTGCAACATTAAAGAGCAGTTCAGACGGCACTTTGGATTCCTTGCTGTTAAGTGGGCTAAGCGAATTACGAGGCGACAAAAATACTTTAAACTACCTTTTTGAAGCTAGTGCCAACTTAAAAAATCCAAATATACTTGCT
>NZ_PNJW01000207.1 GCF_013822155.1 Flavobacterium sp. | reverse complement strand
AGACGCTCTGCCTATCAGCTACAGAAATGGAGGATCGATGCTATTGTTTATTCTTGCTGGTTTTAGCTTTGCCCGTTTTCAGCTAAATTTAATTTTGGTTGATAAAGTATGGGGTGTCATCAATAATTACTTAAAGAAAATCCTGATTCCCTACATGGCAATATGCAGTGCTTTTATTTTATTTCAACTATTCATTCTAAAAGTGAAACCTGAATATGATTTATATTCAATGATTACGAATTTGTACAGAAACGAAACTTCAGCCTTTACTTACATGTGGTATATGCAGGTACTTGCACAATGCATGGTTTTAATCGGCTTAATTTTTTCTTTTAAAACCATAAAAATGAAAGCGAATAATGATTTATGGACATTTTCAATCATCCTACTTTGTATCTTTACAACAATTTTCATACTAATTAATGCTGCATGGGACACAGCCTATCTTGCTGCTAGAGTGCCTCATGTTTACATGCCGCTATTACTAATTGGCTGGTGCACTTATCTTGCAAAATCTATCAATCAAAAATTAATTATTTTTGCTATCTCACTATTTTTATTCAGTATTATGTACCTACAAGAAATTTGGTGGGTAAAAGTAACCTATGCCTGGCTATTTATTGGTAGTGCATTATTGATTTTTATCTCCAAAATTAAGCTGCCAAAATTCATTAAGGCCATACTGGTTGAGGTTTCTGCCAAAACCTATTTTATTTATCTAGTACATATATTTGTACTCCACTTCATCAAAATTTTTATCCAGAATAAACAAATTCGTTTCATCATATTGCTGATGACTTGCTTATTGCTGGCAAGGTTGTTTTATCTATTTAAAAATGCTTATCAAAAAACTTTAACTAACAAATTGTTGCTTGTTAAATAGTATTTTTAAATGTAAGTTTGAGTAAAACTTTAAGACTAAATTTAGTTATATGTGCAAAATTAAGTAGGAATATTTACAAACTTTTAATTTGGAGGAAAGATGAAGAATTTTTTTAATGCACTGATTTTTGCCGTGTTATTATTTTCCTGCATTTCGTACGCAGCGGA
>NZ_PNJW01000206.1 GCF_013822155.1 Flavobacterium sp. | reverse complement strand
TTACGTAAAAAGATGGCATGGGCACCAAAAGATCTTGCATTGTCTACATGAAACCGGATTTCTGGATCATGTGCAGTAATCTCTCCGGAAGTCAGAAAAAGAGCATCGTCATTGATATCAAACCCATATTCTGCAATGGCTTGATTAAAAGACGAATTAAATATTGTTGTTTGTCCCATTGTTTTGCTCCATACTACAAAATTAAAAATTAAAAGTGCTTCATAGAAATTGCCTGAAATACTTATCAATATTTAATTAACATTCTGAATGAAATATTATTTTAAATATAAATAACTGTTCCGCAAATATAGGATTATTAATCCTTTTAATCAATTTAATTTTAGGGATTTTAAATCCCTTTAACATATTCAAAAAATGTTATGATTTTGCTTTTAAAGCATTAATATCACGCTTTAATTCCAAAAACATTTCTTTAATATCATTCGGACCAGAAATTTCAGGCCTACTATCGCTTCGGCCTATATGCGCTACATATTCCCAGATTTCTAAAATATCAGACAGCTTAATTTCGTACGGATTGTAAACTACATTATCTGGCTCTACAATAACTGAATCTTTATTTTTGCTACTTAAGCGTTTATAGGTAATTCCTTCCTCTACAGTAACAAGGATATAGGTTTTATCCATTTTTATTTCTCCAAGATTTTCAATATACTTCCCAACTATAAAGCTTTGGTCAGTATGCGGGGGCATTGAATCACCTCCAATAGGAAAAGCCCTCATCTTACCTGGGCCTAAAAACGGCAGTGAAATTTGTGGAAGATTTTCAATATACTCGGCATCAGCATAACCGGTTAAATATCCTGCCCTCGTTTTATGTGGCACAATTTCAATCAGGTTATTTCCATTGTTGTCAATTGTTATAGGCAAAACAATCCTGTTATCTTCCAGCTTTAAAAGATTGTCTACAACAATTTTTCGCAAATCAATACTTAAAAGAAGATCTATGCTGATATGATAAAATCGTGAGATAACCAATAATGCTTCAGCAGGAGGAGTGTTTTTACCATATTCATATTTCTTATATTGATCAAGTCCAAATTTCATTCCGTCAGCAGC
>NZ_PNJW01000205.1 GCF_013822155.1 Flavobacterium sp. | reverse complement strand
TGTTTTTTACATACTAAAATTGGGTTGCAAAATTATAACATTTCTACAACCCTACCAAGTTTTTATTTTATTGATTTTTACCCGGTTATTTTGCCTCACCAGTGATTTGGTAAACCAACGATTGGGAAAGCGATAAGATGATACTGAAGAGCATCGCAGTCCAAAAAGAACTGACCTCAAATCCGTCGACAAAATGGTCGCAAAGCAAGATTATAATGGCATTGATGACCAATAAAAACAATCCAAGCGTAAAAAAAGTGACCGGTAAAGTCAAAAGCACCAATATAGGTTTTACAAAAAAGTTGAGTAAGGCTAAAACAATAGCCACGGTTAGCGCTGTGGTAAATTGGTCAACGATTACACCTTTCATCAGATAAGCGATAGCCATTACTAAAAGCGCAGAGATTAATATTCTAAGGAGTAGTTTCATGGGTTTTCTATTTTATTTCATCAAATATGCAAATAAATTTCAATTTACAATGAACAATAATGCCCTTTTTTGTCCTCTAAATTTTAATCACTTTATCACAATATTCATTTTTATTCCTTGAAAAAAAACAATTTTGTGATGCAAAAGTTAAATTTTTGTAAATAAAAAAAATATATTCCTATATTTGTTCAAATTAACTTTTTAATAAAATCAAATATGAAAAAAATTTTACTCTCTTTTGCTTTATTAACGTCACTTTACGGCAGTTCTCAAATATTATCTGAGGGCTTTGAAGGTGAAACTTTTCCTCCAACAGGATGGACAACTGAGACACAAGTAGCAACAAGAATTTGGAGACCAACCACGGACTACAGTGCTACAACTCAGGCAACTTTCAATATCACTGGCGCAAAATCTGCCATTATTGCTTGGATTGTTGATCCAAATGAGGCTAATTTAATCAGTCCTACTTTTAGTTTGGATGGTTATGCAGATGCTACCTTTAGTTTCAATGCTAAAATTGGATATGAATACATGGTTGCACCTAATGCTAATGGAGATTTAAATGTTCAAATTAGTGACAATGGACTAGACTGGACTACTTTATGGGTTGAAGAAGATCAAGGTCCTTATGAAGACTATGAAACTTTGGCTATTTCTTTAGATTTAGCTGATTATGT
>NZ_PNJW01000204.1 GCF_013822155.1 Flavobacterium sp. | reverse complement strand
GCCACCTTAGCGGCAATACCCTTGTTAGCGGTTGTTTTTCTTCCTGTTATCATTTTTTAGTTTTTTAAGTATGTAAGTCCAGTGAGGATTTTGTGGATCTAGTTCGAAAGCTTTTTCAAAATATTTCACAGAAACTTTCTTATTCTTATTTCGTCTATAAGTTTCGCCTAAACTTTCATACACAATAGGAGAATTAGGATACTCTTTTAAGTTCAGTTCATAGATTTTTATGGCTTCGTCAATTTTTTTATTTTTTCTCAATTCATTTCCTAAATAATTGAGTTGATTTTCATTAAAAATAAACGATGTGTTTTTTGATTCTTTGAGCTGTAGATAAAGTTTAATAGCGTCGTCAACTCCTTTGGTTTCTATAGTTTTTCTGAGTGTATCCAATAAGGCCCAGGTATATTTAAATGGATCAATTCTACGATTAGGCTCAAGAATATACCGGCCAATATCAGTTACAGTATTGTTTGAGTTAGATAAAACAACTACTGCCATTTTATTCTTTTTGTCTATTCCCAAAAAAGTTCTGTAACCAGGCATTCCACCATCTTTAAAAAGTAAATATCCATACTCATTTACGAGAGTCCAACCCATTGTAGTATAAGCGTCATCGCCATCTTTTTTTGCTTGTAGCACATGGGTTAATTCCATTGCAGGGAACAGATGTGTTTTGATGAGCCCCAAATTGGCTTCTGCAAAAGTAAGAAGATCATTAACGGTTGAACGTAAAGCTCCGCCAGCATCAATAGCACCTAATTCGGTTAAGCCGACTTTTGTTCCTGTTTCTGCATGACCTATTGCCAGATTTGATTTTTGTTTTGCTGTTAATGAAATAACGGTGTTATTCATTTTTAACGGTCCGCAAATTTCTTCTTTTATTAAAGTTTCAAAATCTTTGTTAGCAGTCAGGGTCAATATATTACCCAATACTCCATAGGCAACGTTTGAATATCTCCATTTTGAATCAATATCGTAAGGCGGTTCAAAATTTGAGACGTATTCGTAAAGTTTATTTACGGTATAATCAATATAAGGCCGATCTAAATTTTTGGGGTCAACATTATAGGGAAAACGCGGCATCCCAGATCTATGGGTTGCCAGACTGAGCAAAGAAATTTCTTTTCC
>NZ_PNJW01000203.1 GCF_013822155.1 Flavobacterium sp. | reverse complement strand
AATTGACTAAATAACTCGCATACTTGAATTTTGCTGAAACTGAAATATCCTCGCAAAATACCAATTATTTGTTAACTTAAAAATGACTTTTACAAGCTGACCATTTACGGAAATTTAAGCCTTCAAAATGAGCTTGAATTGATGAGCCGTGAAGAAATCGATTGGATGCAAAACATTAATGGGTAGCAAAATGGGGTTGGTTAAATGAACATAGACGATTATTTATGCGATGACGTACTTAGGTTGATTTTTTCAAATTTGCCAATATCGTCGATGAAGTCTGTTTTATGCACTTCGCAAAGATGGAACAAAATTGCCAATACTAATAGTGTTTGGGTGAAGATTGCTGAAAAGCTTCCTATACCAACCAAAATTGATGACAGACATCTTAAACACTATCCAGAATGGAAAATCTATAATGAAACGGGTTGCGCAAAAGAAAAAGTAAAACATTTTCTCCTCAATAGCAAGACTGTTTTCTTATCGATCACAGATGAGATTTTGGAACATAATTTCAATAGACCTTTTACTTACAAAACTGGAATTTTCAGTTTTTCTTTGTTCGCTGACGGTCTATGGCCTGATTCGATCACTTTAGGTGATTACCAAATTCCAATGCCTTCCCCCTTTTCTCATCATTACGATGCTAGTATTCCCATCTGTGTGCAGGATCAACAGGGTCATCCTATTGAGTATTTTCCAAATCGTGTACAATATTTTTATCTCTTAAATAGGGATCAATACAACAAACTCTATTGGATTTACAATGGAATTTTCTATCGGATCGTTTGTTCGCAGCAATCACCTACTGATTTAACTTCGTCCAGCAGCGGAGCTGTAACATCACCTACTTCCTCAGTTGAGCCCTGCTGCTCTTCCGATTCGGAGGAATTCAAATCGATATCCCAACACTCGATTCATAATAAGATAAGTGAAAAAAATTTCAGTGTTGTTCTAGACGAAAGAATTAACGACCTTATAAAAAGAAAACTCATTAATTCAATTAATATAGAAAATAAAGAAAACATTTTAAAAGAAGTTCATTTTCTTATTGACTATATTGGTATTTCTTATGACAAGCGTTGGATTAGAATCCATTCTTGATAAGCTTTATCGCAAAGGAAATAAAAAATCA
>NZ_PNJW01000202.1 GCF_013822155.1 Flavobacterium sp. | reverse complement strand
TCGAACCTGCGAAGATGTAATCAGCGGATTTACAGTCCGCCCTCGTTGGCCGCTTGAGTATCTCCCCCACTTTTCTTATCTTTTATCCCTAAAATTGAGCCGGCGGAGGGACTCGAACCCACGACCTGCTGATTACAAATCAGCTGCTCTAGCCAACTGAGCTACGCTGGCATACACAATAAAAAAAGTCCGCTATTTCTAACGGACTGCAAATGTATGGATTTTATCTTTTAATCAAAACATTTTTAGAAAAAAATTTCTCTTATATATGTGTTCTGATTTTTTCCTTTCTTTTAACCAACAATCTTTCTAAAGATTCAGAAGACAACTCCACCGCTTCCTCGAATGTTTTACATTGTTTCTTTACCATAAAATCATCTCCCGGGACATGAATTTTAACCTCCACAATTTTATTTTCCTTCTCACTTGTATTGTCGACCTTCAAAAAAACATCTGACGAAACTACTTTGTCATAGAATTTTTCAAGTTTACCTAATCTTTCTTCGATGAAATCAACCAGCTTTCTGTCGACAGTGAAATTTACTGCATGAACATTTACCTTCATAATTAAAATTTTAATGATTAAACATTGTAAAATTATTGTCTGTTTCTAGGATGAGCGTTACCATACACCTTTTTAAGTTCCGCCAAACTGCTGTGAGTGTAGACTTGCGTAGACGCCAAACTAGAATGCCCCAATAATTCTTTAACGGAATTAATATCCGCTCCGTTGTTTAGAAGGTGAGTTGCAAACGTGTGTCTCAATATATGCGGACTCTTTTTAACCTTCTCGGAGACATTACTAAAGTAATAATTTATTAAACGATAAACAAACGAATCGTTCAATTTAACGCCTTTTAACAGTAAGAAAAAATACTCACCATCCACAATCCTTTGTAAATGTGACCTTTCTGTTAAATATAATTTTATTTGATTTTCAACAACCGGTAGAATCGGTATAATCCTTTCCTTATTTCTTTTTCCCAATACTTTTAAGGTTCCGTTTGACAAGTCGATATTTTGCAATTTCAAATTAATCAGTTCAGCTCTACGAATGCCGGTAGTGTAAAATAAATCGACTATCAATTTATCACGAATGCCATCAAAATCATTAGTGTAAACTATTTGATTTAAAACCAA
>NZ_PNJW01000201.1 GCF_013822155.1 Flavobacterium sp. | reverse complement strand
GAAAAGGAAACCAACTTAGATTTGTTTATAGCGGCTTTTGATGATGGCAAAAAAAGCAGCGGTAAGTTTCTCATGACCTCAAAAAACATTTTTTTGAAAAACAGCCGATTTACGATGATTGATGAAAATCGCATTAATCCTAAAGATGTTGATTTCACTAAATTGAATGCCCACTTGCAGCATTTTAAAATCAGCGGACCGGATGTGACCGTCAATATCGCAAAGATGAATTTTCATGACCATCGCGGTGCTAAGATTGATAATTTGTTGGCTAATTTTACTTACACCAAGAAAAATATTAGGTTAGAAAAGCTGGAAGTCAGAACTCCTGAATCTTATTTGAAGGGAGAAGTTGTATTGAAATACAATAGAGACAATCGAGATTTTAGTGATTTTAACAACAAAGTGAAATTTGAAGTAGCCATTGACAGCGCGACTTTATCAACGAATGATATCCGTTATTTTTACAAAGAATTAGATAAAAATCAAAAGTTCTATTTGAATACAAAAATCAAAGGAACGATGAATGATTTTTATGCTACGAACATGTATTTGCGTGACCGTAAAAATTCAATTATTAAAGGTGATGTCAATTTCAAAAACCTTTTTCCTCGTGCACCGGGATCATTTTATATGAAAGGAGATTTTGATAAAATATCTTCTAATTACAATGATTTAACCAAACTGTTGCCTAATATACTCGGGAAAAAATTACCAACCTCTTTGCAGAAGTTAGGTCAATTTCACTTTGTCGGAACCGCTGAAGTAACCCAAGAATATCTTAATGCCGATTTTGTGATGAACACGGCTTTGGGTTTGGTTGAATCGGATTTACAAATGTCTGACCTCAATAACATTGACAATGCTAAGTATAACGGATATGTTATACTGGATAATTTTGATGTTGGTAGTTTGATTAATGACAATAGTATTGGGAAAGTGAGTCTTGATTTAGAGATTAGCGGAAAAGGATTTACCCAAAAATACCTGAACACTTCATTCATTGGAGATGTTTTTCAAGTGAACTATAATGGTTATAACTACACTAAAATTTTAGTAGACGGCTCTTTTAAACAACCCATTTTCAAAGGAAAAGTCAATGTGAATGACCCCAACTTGTTTATGGATTTTGACGGAACT
>NZ_PNJW01000200.1 GCF_013822155.1 Flavobacterium sp. | reverse complement strand
ATAAGTTAAACAATCTGTCGTTAAATAACTCAGCATAATCGATATTTATTTTTTTACGACAATAGTTATACAAATTAAAACTCAAAAATCTATTGTTTTATTCTAAGTTTCAAGCCATCGGTAGCAACAATTTTAAAATTTTCTTGATCATCTACTTCCATTACGATCACAGAGCAGTTGCCAAGATCAAACGAACGATATTCCACATCAAAACCGCAGAAAGCTGAATCTGCCATAAAAATAGATTTCATCACACCATTATGAGTTGTAATCAAGACATTTTTGCCTAATTGATCATGCCCAACTTCCCTGATGAACTCACCGACTCTATGATAAATCTCTTGCATACTTTCAATGTTTAAGTCAGCTTTATAAGCGAATTTGTCGAAGAAAGTTGGAAGTAAGGGAATTTCTTCTTCTTCCTGTTTCTTGATCGGCGCATATTCCTTTTCTGACACCCCTTCATAAGGTCCATACCATTTTTCATGAAGACGTTCATCTTGGTTGATTGGAAGGGATAAATTCATTTTGGATAGCATCGTTTCTGTGGTTTGCAAAGCACGTAATGTAGGGGAACTAAAAACCGCATGAATTTTAACATTGGATAAAGCAAGGGCTGTGCCAGTGTCTTTAGCTTGCTTGATTCCTTGATCCGTTAAATCAGTTTCAAGAGTGCGACCTGCCATACTTTTTTCTTTATTGCTGTTAGATTCGCCATGACGAACGAATATCAATCGCGTCATATTTTCATTTTCGTCTATTTGTTGCAAATAATCAAAAGCGGTACTTTCAATCGTAGGAATGTTCTTAAACTGAGCTTCTGTTTTTACGGGGATTAGGATTTCGGGAAATATTAAAATTTTTTCTACTGCATTTGCCATTAGGGTCACACAAACCGTTAAAATAAAAAATAAATATTTCATTTTTATAACCATCTTATATTTTGATATTGAAGAAATTCATCACCTAAATCCATTTGAGAATTGCTTACTTTCTCGTGAACGGGATGAAGAAACATTATAGTGATAAAAAAGTAAATTTCCTAGAAAAAAGAAGGGTAACTTTAATCTTGGCCAGTATTTTGGAGCTTCGACGAAGGCAAATTGGATCTCTATTGTTTCACAACCTCGCCCTATCCTG
>NZ_PNJW01000199.1 GCF_013822155.1 Flavobacterium sp. | reverse complement strand
GGAAAGCGCTATTGATTTCACTCCTTTTGTTTTCGATTTTACTTTGCCGTCCCAAGAAAAATATTCATCTGATGATTTATAGTCACAAGTGAGTTTTCCAAGTTTAGCATCCATTATGATTTTGACTTGTTTTAGCGGTTCACCTGCAAAAAGCGACTTTAAGAATTGAAGCATAAATTGGAATTTAAAAACATTCTACTACAATAATAAGACAATTACTTTTCAAAAACTAAAGTATTGGCTTCGGCACCCAAATCAATTAAGTGTTTATTGATGTCGCGCACAAAATCCTCAGGTCCACAAACGTAGAAATGTTGACTGAAATTGACAATGTGTTCAATCAAAAAATTGCGATCAATACGTTTTCCGATAAAACCAATCGTATTTTCCCTGGTTAAGACATTGATGAAATTTTTCTTCAACATTCTGAACAATTCCTGTCCCATGATGATGTCTTCGGAAGTTTTATTGACATAAATAAGTCGATTACCATTAATTAAATTGTGTTTGTATAACTCTCGAAATATTGAAATAAAAGGTGTAATTCCCGAACCGGCTGCTATAAAAACTCCCGGTCCTTTGTACTGAATGGCACCGAAAACATCGTGTAAAATCAGTTCATCACCGGCATTGGTTCGCCCGAGCTCTTTCGTTACACCATTTTGATTGTTGTAAATTTTAATCATGAACTCAAGTTGTTTTGACTCTCTTAGGTTGGTAAAAGTGAAAGGTCTTAATTGATCTTTCCACTCCGGAAGATTGATAGACAATTCCGTTGCTTGTCCGGGAATAAAATCAAAACCCTCCGGTTTTTCCACGACAAATTTTTTGACATCATGGGTGATGAATTTGGCTTCGAGTACTTTTACAATATGGGCGTTCATAAATTTGGAATAATAGCGTTAATAAGATCTCACTCTAACAAAGTTATGAATAATGACGTAGAAAATCGAAACCGTTTGCTTTTACCTAATTCTTCCCGAGTTTTCGTCTATACTTTTCTCTTTGAATTCTGATTTTTTTATTTTTCCAAAAGAATATTTAACTGCTAAAGAAATGGCACGCGAATCGGTGTAATACTTTCCTTTGGCAGAAACATTATTGATGGTGAATTCATTTTTAAAATTCATCTTTCTAAAA
>NZ_PNJW01000198.1 GCF_013822155.1 Flavobacterium sp. | reverse complement strand
AAATCCGCGTGGAAATGGGTTTCAAAAATGTATTTGATTTTAGCATTGTCTTTAGCGGCTTTGTCGAGGTAAGGTTGTACTTCGCGGAGCGGATCAAAAATGGCCGCTTCACCATTGCTTTCAAGATAATACGCTGCTTGAGCAATGCATCCGGTATATATTTGTTCGATTTTCATAGTGGAAAAGATTTATGCAAATTTAAAGATTAGAGAAGTAGGAACAATTTGAATTTAGAATACTTTATGAAAATATCTCTTTGTAAATAATGAATACAGCCATGGTCAAAACAAAGAACCCAAAAATTTTCTTGAGTCTTTTTTCGTTGATGTATTTTTGAATAAAAAGACCGATAAAAATACCAATAACTGATAAAGCAGTAAATGACAACAGAAATTTCCAATCAATGATTGTAGTTTGAACATCGCCAAGGAAGCCAATTAGGGAATTGATAGTGATAATTAAAAGCGAGGTGCCAATGGCTTTTCGGATTGGCAATTTGGCTAGTTTCATCAAGGCAGGAATGATTAAAAAACCACCGCCGGCGCCAATTAACCCTATCAATAATCCCACTAAAAACAATTGGAAAATCAACCAGTATTTGTTTTGTGGTTCCGCTTTTATGATGACTTTACTTTCTTTCAGCATCGAAATGGCCGCTAACAACATGACAACGGCAAAAATCAACATTAAAAAAGTGTCTTTGTTTAACTGTAAGGAACCTAAATATAATAGCGTATCAGGAATACTTGGAACAACAAATTTTCGAGCCAAATAAACACCAAGTACGGAAGGAATAGCAAATTGAAAAGCAGTTTTTACGGCTATCGAACCTTTTTTAAAATTTTGAATACTTCCGAAGGCTGAAGTAGTTCCAACGATAAATAGAGAATAAGCACTAGCCATTACAAAATTCAGATTCAGCAAGTAAACCAATATCGGTACAGTTAAAATGGAACCGCCACCACCGGTAATTCCTAAAACGATGCCTATAAATAAAGCACCTATATATCCTAAAATTTCAAGCATTATTAAAAATGATAATTAGTGTAAAAATAGTGTATTTATGTTAAAAAAAAGTCACAGATTTCATGTAGTAAAATTCAATCGTAAAATTCTATTATTTAAAGTTTTTTCTTTAAAAATGATTTTTGTGTTAGTTAAATTATCACA
>NZ_PNJW01000197.1 GCF_013822155.1 Flavobacterium sp. | reverse complement strand
ATAAAACACCTGTCGTTTTAGAGATTGTAATGGTTGAAGAAAATTTCATTTTAAATGAAGTAGTCATCAATCCAAAAGACAATCCGGCAAATGAAATCATTAGGAATGCCATCAAAAACAAAAAAGAAAACTCTGCTAAAACAGCAAGATATACTGCCGATTTTTATTCGAGAGGTATTTTTAGAGTTAAAAATTTACCCAAAACAATCTTAGGGCAAAAACTCGATTTCTTTGACGAGGTAATTGACTCTACACGAAGCGGTATTTTATATTTATCCGAAACCGTTTCCAAAGTTACTTTTCAAAAACCGGATAAAATGAAGGAAGAAATCTTGGCTTCCAAAGTCAGCGGTAATGACAACGGCTTTAGTTTTAACGATGCTTCGTCTGCCAATTTTGATTTTTATGAAAATTATTTAGAATTTGATACTAATGTAGTTTCCCCTATAGCAGATAACGCGTTCAATTATTACAAATACCAATTTGAAGGTTCGTTTTTTACAGAAAATCGCCAACAGATTAACAAAATCAAAATCATTCCACGCAGAGAAACTGAACCCGTAATGTCGGGCTACATTTATATAGTCGATGATACTTATGCAATCTATGCAGTTGATGTCAGTTTTACCGGTAAGCAAATTCAAAATCCTGCATTAAATACTTTGACTTTAAAACAAAATTTCAGCTACAACAGCACTTCAAGAATCTGGGCAAAAAATACACAAACTTTAGATTTTGATGCCGGAATGTTAGGCGTGAACATCTCCGGAAGATTTACTTATGTGTTTTCAAATTTCGCCTTTCCAGAAAAATTTGAAAAGAAAACATTTACAGCAGAAGTTATCCGATTTGAAGAAAATGCCAATAAAAAAGACGATGTTTTTTGGAACACCATTCGTCCCGTGCCTTTAACTTCTGAAGAAACCACCGATTATATTAAGAAAGATGCGCTTCAAGAAAAGAAAAAGTCAAAAGTATATTTAGATTCAATTGATGCCAAAAAAAATAAATTCCGCTTGATGGATGTTTTAAATGGTTACAGCTATTCTAATTCTTATAAAAAATGGTCGATAAATTACAACGGACCATTATTAAACACTTCTTTCAACACCGTTCAAGGCTATAATACCAGTATTGGTTTGTCTTACTTTAAAAGAAACGAAGACAAAA
>NZ_PNJW01000196.1 GCF_013822155.1 Flavobacterium sp. | reverse complement strand
GGAAACTGTCTGATATCGATTTAGGAATGGAAGCGCCAAAAGGCAAAGAGCAAGCCTTAGAAGACATGAAAAAGAAAATGATTGCCGAAACCGTGTATACTTTCAATGCAGACGGAACGATGACTTTCAAAAACCCAATGGTTCCGGAAACGCCGGCAACTTATACACAGGAAGATTCTAAAATTATTATTACAGACAATAAAACCAAAAAAGCGGAAACCATCAGTGTAGAAGAATTAACGGCTGAAAAACTGGTTTTGTCCAGCGAACAAGGCGGTAGAAAAGCTGTAATGACTTTTTCAAAATAAGTAAAAGGTTTAATTCAATTCAAAACCATCGGCGCAAGTTGGTGGTTTTTTTATTATACAAAGCAGGCAAAAAATAACTTTCATAACCTAAATAATAGTAATTGATGATTAACTTATTTTAGCAATGGATGCCATTTGGATTGTTTCTTAATGACTAATAAAGAAATGCCATAGCGATGAAAGACAAAAAATTAGTTCCGTTTTGACATCCACAAAAAAAAGAGTTTTGGAACTAATTGACACTCTTTAGTCTTATCGCTTAAAACGAATTTCCCGCAATAGTCTGCAAACTTTCATGTAAGGATATCGAATGTTCATTTACCTTATGGTGCTTTTTTTTAATCTTTAGTTTTATGGTCTGTATTATAATACAACATTTAAAACTGAATAAAAATGAAAGCGATTATTATCCATCATCTTCACCAAAAAATTGCAATAGTCTTAATTGCTAGTGCTCTTTTTTTTTCAACAACAATTTTAGGACAGTGTACTAATGGAACGGGAACTGTTTCAGCCTTTACACCCAATTACTCGGGGAATATTGAAACCATTCAAAGTATTAGTGCGGGTCACTTTGCCAAGGTAAATATACTACCCAATAAGTATTATACTTTTGTGTCTTCTCTTCAAAATCAACAATCCAATGGTTATACAGGCTTTATTACCATTACTAATGAAGACGGTTCTTTGGTTTTAGCGAATGGTTATGGGAGTTCACCTCTATTTTGGCAATCCAATTCAGATACAGGTGTTATTCGATATTATATTCACGGTTCTTCTAATTGTACTACTTCAGTGGCACAATATAATTATTCTATTGTAAGTTATAATTCTCTTTGTTCCGCGCCAACAAATTTGACTA
>NZ_PNJW01000195.1 GCF_013822155.1 Flavobacterium sp. | reverse complement strand
GAAAATATTATATGGAAAAGTACCATTTCAATCGAGCAAAGGCTTACATATTGACGCTCCTCTTTATATAAATGTTTTGCTTTTAGGATGTTCACCTCGAATTGACTCAACCCTGATAAGTACTTTTGAAAGTCATACTATTGATTCAGATTCTTCGTTAATTAATAATATTTCAATCACTTTGAAACAGTCGGATTTATACCCTTCTGCTCAAAGTAACTTAATTAGTAAATTTATTGAAGAATCTAATTCAAATTCTGATATTTTTCCTATTAGTTTCTCTAAGCTTTTAATTTCTGACTATGAAAATTTATTTATATTTCAGACAAAATATTACTTAGAGAGCTCAAAGAATCATATTACGAATGAATTACGAAATAGATTATTAACTTTGCCGCCATATCTTTTTCAAGAGAAAATAAGTGGCCTCTCCACTTTGAATATACAGGAGACGCCATGGTTTCTCTGGCTTAAAGAAATATATATTAAAGTAAGCCTTATTTATATCGAGCAAGCCTCGCAGAGAAAATTTAAATTATTTAATTACGGCTCGAATCTAGCTGCACCAGGTACTTCTAACACAGAATGTAAAATGGATGAATGGGGCTTAAATAGAGCATTTAGTCAATTACTCAATGAAGGAGAATTCTTTGACAGTTCTAAGGACTTTGATATCGTCGGAAACACTTGGATCTTAATTTTTCAAATTTATTTAATACACTTTCTTTATAAATCTATGTCTAAAAAACCTGCTTTTTCTTTGGATGACTTTTTGATACTTCGAGATATTATTTACAAAAAATTAAATTTACCTATAACGAATAATCAACCATTAAGCACCCATGATGTTGAAAATATATGCAACTTATTTTTTTCTCTTGTCATTCTTTGTCATAAAAATCCTGATTTAAACGATAATTATAACTTTCTTATTTCTTATGCTTTTGACAATCAAAAAAAATTTACTTCACTTTTTCATTTAAATCTGAGTCACCCGAGTAGCATTGGTTTATTACTTATTCTTTCTTTAGAAAGTCCCGACGAACTATTGAATCCATATAAAACCGCCGAACTTATACAAACTAGATATAGGGGAAAAATAGAGGGAATAAAACATCATTTAAGTTTCACATGCAATCCACATACCCAACAAATTGAAAAAATAAACTA
>NZ_PNJW01000194.1 GCF_013822155.1 Flavobacterium sp. | reverse complement strand
CTGGGATTTCAGCAGCGTGGGTTATTAGAAGGCTGGAAATCCGTTAACCGCGACTTTAGCAATTATTCCGCCCATCGATTATTGGCCGATAACTATGCCGCATTACCGCGCCATGAGATAGCAAGGGTGAGCGAGTTGCTTCAATCGCAATTGCTACAACCGGTTAATATTACACCGATTCAACCCAATCTCGCGGAAAGTAATCTTTTAATTTTAAATGGACTGGGTCCGGCTAATTTAAGTTTTAACGAATTTAACCCATTATTTGAATACAACCGGATATCATTTCAAACATCGGGCATTTACGGCAGTAATAATACTTTAGGCGATAATGCCACGATTTCAGGAATACAAGATAGTTTTTCTTTTAACTTAGGTCAGTTTCACTACAATACGGATGGGTTTAGAGAAAATAATTTTTTAAAATCTGATATTTATAATGCCTTTTTTCAAAATCAATTTTCTGATAAGTTTAATTTACAGTTTGAATACAGGCACGAAGAAAGAAAAAATGGTGATTTGGGTTTAGGTTTTAATTTAAATAATTTCAATGCTGATTTTAATGAGAGAAGAAAAATAGACACTTATAGAATAGGAGGTCGGTATGAATTTAATGAAAATTCAGCAATAGTAGGCTCACTTATCTATCAAGATGTTGATATAGTAGATAACACAATAGAGCAAAGAAGTTTTTCAGGCTTTTCATTTGCAATACCATTACAAATAAGCAGTAATAGAAACGGATTCATTAGTGAGTTGCAACATATTTACAATAATAAAAGTATCAATATAATCAACGGTTTTGGAAATATTGATCAGCAAAATAAAATTGCAACGCATTCTCAAGACATTAGCATAGTTTCGAATTTAGACTTAACCAGAACCAATTTTTATAATTATTCAAAAATAAAATTTGATAAAAATATTTTAGCTACTCTAGGTTTAAGTATAGATATATATAAAAATGGAGCAGTTAGGCAAACACCTTTAAATCCGAAGCTTGGGTTAGAGTGGGGTAATTCAATCACCAATTTCCGCGCAGCGGTTTTTCGATCAACAAGTGTGGCGCGTACGGCAAACCAAACAATCGAGCCTACTCAAGTTGCCGGCTTTAACCAATTTTTTGATGATCCGGATGGATCGACTGTATGGCGCTATGGCGCAGGACTTGACCATAGATTTTCAGA
>NZ_PNJW01000193.1 GCF_013822155.1 Flavobacterium sp. | reverse complement strand
TATCTGGGAAAAAGGGTACGCAACAGTGTAGTTTAAATTGTTAATAAAGTTATTATTGGTGAACCATTGATTATTGGAATCCAAGGAAGATAATGATGAATCATATTTGTTTTGTTCGGAATTAAAACCTGCTTTAAAAGAATATTTAAAGAATTTATAACTTCCAAAAAAGTCTAATTTTAATTGAATAACTTCTTTTCTGAATTTACTCCTTTGATTGTTTTCAAGAATAGGAAGAATTGCATTGTTGTTAATTGCTACTCCCGGAGAAACATTGTAATTTTGAGGAGAGCTGTCGTTTGAATAGATTGCTGAACCGACTAATGCATGTTCTTTATTGATAAGTGTTGTATAGTTGAAATTTTGTTTCGTAAAAAAAGAACTGCTTTTAATAATATTATTTTGATTTTCAGTATTGTTTCTGCTTAGGCTGGTAAAGTCTGTGTGTTGGTATTTTATCTTACCAAGGTATTCCCAGTTGTTGTTGGTTGATGTTTTTTTCAGTAATTGAAAAGTTCCACTGTAAACTTGAGGTTTCTTTTCCAGATTTTCACTTTCCGTAGTTGTTATTGTATTTTCATCCGGCAAATTGTACTGTGAAATGAAAGTGTTACTACGGGTTAATAAGTCACTGTATATACCAGCATTTACTCTGAAAGTAATGTTTTTTGAAAGTTTTTGTAAGGAATTTAAATTAGTAAAAAAATTATTATTCAAGTTAGAGCGTATGTCTTCTAATTGAGAGTACAGATTACCTTGTCGGATTATCTCTTTTGACAATAAGTTTTCTTCTTTGGAATTCTCTACAGAAATAATGTCTGATTGAACCGTGTAAGGACTGTTGTTTATACCAATGTTATTATGGCTTAATAATCCAAAGTTTTTGCTTTTGTAATTCAAAAGCAGTCCTGTAACGGAAGAATTATAACTGTCTTTTACACCATAACTCAATTTTGCGTTACCCGATAAAGACGTTTTTGTTTTTTTGATTTTTATGTTTAGCGCCACATCATCTGAACTTGAAATTCCTTTGAGTAAAGCATTTTCATTAAAATTTTCTATTGCCTGAATATTCTCTACCATGTCGATATTGATATTCTTGGATCCTACTACATATTGGGAGTCAAATAAATCATCTCCATCCAACAGCATTTTTTTTATATTTTTTCCTTTAAACTTAATTTCGCCATTGCTTTCTAC
>NZ_PNJW01000192.1 GCF_013822155.1 Flavobacterium sp. | reverse complement strand
GGTGAATTGGCCAATTCATTTAATCGGTTGTTGAGCATGGTTGAAAACAAGGTTTCTACCACGTGTTCTTTCAAATCGTTAATGGTTTTTTTGGGTTTTCGCACACCATAATCTTTATAAAGCAATTGAATTTGTGTTTGAGCTGCTTCTTTATCGCTCTCAATAGCTACAAAAGTTTCTTTGTGATTAGGAACTTCAAAAGTTTTTCTCGGCTTTTCGTTTTTTGGGTTTTGGTATTTTTCAAAATGGTCTTTGATTTTTTGTTCCATTGCAGCGACATCAATATCTCCAACCACAATTACGCTCATCAAATTCGGTCGGTACCAATCTTTGTAAAAACTCGTTAACTTATCATGAGTGAAGTTTTCCAAGATTTCTTTTTTACCAATAGGAAGACGATTAGCATATTGCGAGTTGTACATCATTTTTGGGATGTATTTGTCTTCCATTCTTTTATCGGCACCTAATCCAAGACGGTATTCTTCCAAAACAACGCCTCTTTCTTTGTCGATTTCTTCCGGCGTTAAATTGGCGTTGAAAGCCCAATCTTCAATAATCTGGAATCCTTTTTCCACTTTTTCAGCATCGTCTGACGGAATTGGAAGAAAATAAACCGTTTCATCAAAACCGGTGTAAGCATTTAAATGTTGACCAAATTTAACCCCGATACTTTGTAAATAATCCACCAATTGATTTTTCGGAAAACGTTTCGTTCCGTTGAAACACATGTGCTCCATAAAATGCGCCAATCCTTGTTGGTCGTCGTTTTCCAAAATAGAACCTGCATTAATGACCAGTCTTAAATCGACTTTGTTTTCAGGTTTACTATTCTTTCTGATGTAATAAGTCAGGCCATTTTTTAGGGTTCCTTTTCTCACAGCAGCATCAAAAGGAATTGCATCTGTCCCTTTTAAATCCTGCGCCAAACTTACCGCTGGGAATACTAAAAGAAACAGTACCGATTTTAAAATTTGTTTCATAAAAATTAGTTTTGTGGTTTATAAAAAATAATAACGGATAAAGATTACATTTATTGTGAAACTAATAAAATAAACACCTACAAAAATATATTTAACGAAATATTAGCGTTACTATATCTTTAGAGAAACAAACGGCACAATTCATGTATTAATAATTGTTATATTTACCATTCGAAAAAATGAAAATTATGTTTAAAAAGAGCCTACTCATTTTTATATT
>NZ_PNJW01000191.1 GCF_013822155.1 Flavobacterium sp. | reverse complement strand
CATTTTCTTCGAGAAAACAATTAGCGGCGAACCTTCATCCGTCCATATTTGACTGTAAGCCTCGGCTGATTTTTTTGGGCGTGTTTGTAAAATAATCCCGCGTACTAAAAGCGCTCTTAATAAAAATGGAACGTCGATCACGTATTTATCCATTAAAAATTCATCTAAATACGGTTTTACATCTTTGGCAGTTGGACTTTCGGGCGAACCGAGATTGACTAATAATACTCCTTTCATTTTGGCAATTTTAATTTTGTTAAAAGTAATGAAACTTCTTTTTTGACTTTAGTTTAAACAGTTTTTTTGCTAATGGTTTGATATACGAAATCAATTGGATTAGGTATTGGCATTCAGACTCATTAAATATTTTTTGGGTGTCGTGGCAAATTTCTTTTTGAACGCTGCAATAAAATGACTTCCGGTGCTGTAGCCGATTTTGAGCCCAACTTCATTCACATTATATGAACCGGAATCCAATAATTGTCGGGCGTAATCCATTTTATAATCGAATAAAAAACCATAAACCGTGTCGCCGTAAATTTGCTTGAACCCCATTTTTAATTTTTTCAAACTTAATCCAACTTGCTCCGAAAGCTCTTCTAATCCTGGCGGTTCAGCCATATTGGCAATCATGATTTCTTTGGCTTTTTTGATTTTCATGACATTGTCTTCGTCAATTAGGAATGGACATTGTTCAGCATTCGGGTCTTCGTTTCTATTGAAATACAAACTCAACAATTCATAACCTTTCCCTTTATAATATAGATTTTTGATGGAAGGATTGAGTGAGTAATGAAACATTTGACTCAAAACAATCGCCATTGACGGACTAATATTTTCTTCTTGGTAATATTTTTTATCGTTGTTCTCCGGACTCAAGAACGGAATATGGTCAGACTGATTGGTGAACAAAGAATGAAACTTTTGGATGGAAATAATCACCGAAATCACCCAAGAATTTGGAGCCAATTCTAAATCTAAAGGCAGTTCTTTTTGTGGATTGTAGAACAACAATGACTTTTCTTCTTTTAAATCTAACGCATAATTTCCCTGATTGAAGACAAATTTTGCTTTGCCTTTAATGCCGAAGTGAAATTGTATAAGTCCTTGACTGATATGTCTTTTTACATGAAAATTGTCATTTCCATCGTTTTGAAAACGAATTAAAGTAAAATCATTTTCAATAGTTATAACTTCTTG
>NZ_PNJW01000190.1 GCF_013822155.1 Flavobacterium sp. | reverse complement strand
ATCAAATTTTCAAGTTGATTTTCAACACTCCTAAAATATTCATCAAGTAAAGGATCAGAAAATTCAAAAGGCACAGATTTAAGATTGAGATTTTTTTTTGCTTTTTCCAGCAATACTGAAACTTCCTCAACTTTTACTTTATTACCGGCTTTCCGATAATGAAACATTGCTTTTGAATAGTAATTTGGAGCAACAAATGAACCCTCATGAGCTTCAGAATCTTCAAGATATAGCTGAGCAAGGCGGTTATGAAATGGAGTTATTGACTCACCTATTTTCTGTGCTGTAACTAACTGAAGCTTTATGTAATCTTCTATATAATCCGGATAGATTTTTCCGTCTATTATTTTATTTGAATAAGTAAAAAATGTTTTAAGAGCATTATTTACTTTTTTCCCTTCAGCAGCAATAAAGTTCATTATTGAGTACTCTTGATATCCATGTATTTTGTTTTGCCCAAGAAGTGTACTCAAATATTCTAAGACTTCTTCCTTTTTATACTTTACATCCTGAGCAAGAGAAAACATTAATTTAAAAAGGCGAGCAAATGCCTGGTTGCTTGCATTATCATCTGAATTAAAAGTACTATTTTTAAGTGTTATTATGTAGTTATCGACTGCTTGTTGCGCGTAATTTGAGTTTCTTGTTTTTTGCCACAAGATGTGATTGTATTTAGCTTTTAGTTCTGGATTCTGAGTGTTTGAGGCCCGTTCCTTCAAGTAAGTTATCCCTTCATCCGATAATGTTAGTTCAGAAGTATTTATTTTAAAATCTTCAATATAAATTTCAAAAGTCAACGCTTTTTTTAAATTTTCATTTTCAGTTCTATCTTGTAGCATTGAAAGTGATGCTGGAAGGAAATTATCCTTTACAAGGTTTTTTTGTGATTCAATGTAACAATGATATTCATCTAGGTTATTAAAATTTTTAATCATAGGGTTTGTTTACTTTGTTTTGATAATATTTTTTCTAACATTAACTTAAATACATGAATCCATTATTATGGGCAATCGTCACCAGCGGTTGAATACCTTCTTTAAATTTAGTATAATCAAAGCTTTTAGCAATCCCCAAATCCGGATAAATAGTCAAATACTCTTCAAGCAATTTGCTTTTAGGGCTATGATGGTGTATAATTTCAAAGGCAGTTTTTTGTAAATTAAAAAAGCCATCAAAATGGGTTTCCATATTCGGCAGCTTATCAC
>NZ_PNJW01000189.1 GCF_013822155.1 Flavobacterium sp. | reverse complement strand
CGTTGGGGCAAATGTTGGGATAAGGCGACCAAATAGGTTTGGTAACAATAATCAAGGGGTCAGATTAAATTGATTTTAAGTAAACTCTTTCCTTTAATCAATCAATGATCAATCGAATCTGACCCCTTGATGACGTAATCTGACCCCTTGATTATGATTAGATTATGATTAGACCCAAAATTCTGTGACCCCATTTATTTTGACCCCATTTATTTCTTAACGATTAATTAAAATTTTAGAGTCAATAATATTTTCCATTTCTTTTTCATTTTTCATGTTTATAACCCAATCAAACATGAGTGAATATGCAATTTCAAAAGATACTTCTGTCAAAATGCAATAAATAACTAATTGATGTATTGAGCCTAAGTCCGCTTCATAACAGTCAATAAAAGCAGTCATTTCAACTTCTCCTTCTTCATAAGGTATTTGTATAACCCTTAGCCCTCGTTTATTTTTTTTACAAATTTTACTTAAAATGGGATTTCCATTTTGAATTGGCTGACCATTTAAATAATAATTATTAAACCACTCATCCCATGGATCAGATACTTGCTTTGAAATTTTGTCAAATGCGGTCTGCCAGTAAATTTTAGCGGCATTGTATACATTAGTGTCATTGATAAAGTTAGGAAATAATTCTTTCATTTCAATTTTTAGGTTGAGTTTAGTAAGTATGCGTGACAGTTTTTACTATGGATCATTACACCGATTTTAAAATTGGTTAAGTATTTTTACTTATTTTATGGGACAAAAGCTGAGCCAGCCCGAACTTCTATATCAATACGTATGTCTTTGGTTCCAGGTTCAAGAAAGGAAACGTTAGTTACACCTACACCACCTCCATTTGCTGCATTCATAATAAACCTAATTGCCCGGGCTACAGCGATTTGGCGCTTACCGGCTTCTTTAGGTCCAATTTTTGAGACTAAAGAATCAAGTAAAGCTAAGCCTTCAGATTGAGTCAACGGCGTAGTTTGCGACCAAGGTTCCGATGCTTCTAAACCGCCACCTTGGGCCTGTATTCTTCCTCTATGGTCTTGAGGATCACCAGGATTTGGGGGACAAATTTCATTAACAGCAATTCGTGGAGAACGGCCAGGTCTTTCTGCTGAGCGTCCAGTTCTTCCTCTTTCAAGAGGAACATAACCTTGTGAAGTTGAATTATCACCACCAAAGCTATCGCCACTGGTACCAGGTAAAATAATTGGTATGCTACCACTC
>NZ_PNJW01000188.1 GCF_013822155.1 Flavobacterium sp. | reverse complement strand
TTAGTTGAATCTTTTCCATGAATCAAATTTAATAAATAAAAAAAACCTAAAAAACAGGGTGGTTCTATCAATACAAAACCAATGGCAGAATATATCCAAAAGAAGAGCGTATAATAAACACTATTCTTTTAGGAGTACTCCCAAATGAATCCTCTTGAATGTTCTCGTTCTCCTCTGCAACACCTAGTTATACAAGTTTTAGATACACCTGTTTTTCTTGATGCTTCCGATGCAGAAACATACTTGGCCAGTAGATTTCCATTTAAAGAATACTGTAAAACTTCTTTTTTTCTGTTATCCATCTTTGGAATAAATGGTTCAATGTACTCATAACTCCACAGATAACCCCCTAAAGTGTGATTGATACTCCAACAAGCCCTGCTTATATCCTGTTTTCTAACGTTAACACTCTTACCGGCATCTGTTAAACTTTCATACGTAGAATTTAAAGAACCATTAAGATTGTACTTATAAATTGTTTTTTTGAAACCTCCTCCCTTATCCGAATTGTAACCTTCCTCAAAAGAATTATATTGATTGATGTACTGTATTTCTTTTTGGGCTAATTCATCAATTGTGGATGCGGTATCAATTTGTTCCCAAAGAAAAGCCTCGGGACCGTAAGTCCCGATAGCTTCCTGAAAATAACTGCCAACATTTTTTTCTGATTTTTGTAGGTGGTCTATTTTTCGCTCCTCCAAAGTTTTAGTTGTTGCACCAACATAACACTCATTATTAAGAATATTTGTTACCTTGTAAATAATATTAGCCATTGTCCACCTCCTTTTTCTTCAAAATAAATTTGTATTCACCACCTGAAGAATTCGATTCATAATCACATCCATTATCAACAGAATAATCAGTTATCCATTTTTTGAAAATATGAGGGCTTACAGACTCTATGTATGGATAAGATTCCTGAAATAATTCTTGACATTTTCTTTTGTCCATCCATTCATTGATTTTAAAATGTTCGTTAGCGAAATCAACAAACTCTTTACAACTTTTTTCAAACATTTTTGTTAAATGCAGATTTATTTTAGGTGCTTCAATCAAACCATGCTTTAAATAAGTTTGAACGCATTCCATCATAAAATGATAAAACTTATTCCATTCATCATAACCCCAATAATTATCAAAAAATCTATTCCCAAATTCCATCTCGGGCGTAAATCTTTGATTATAATGGTTGGCTACTTCAAACTCATAACGTCTTCTTTCATCCGATGA
>NZ_PNJW01000187.1 GCF_013822155.1 Flavobacterium sp. | reverse complement strand
ATTAAACGGTCGAAGTGTTAAATCAAATTTAAGTTAATCTTTAAATTTCTAATTGACAAAACAAGTATATTTGATATCTAAAAAATTAAACAAACATACTTATGAAGAAAATAGTTAGCTTTATTTTTACTGTCTTAGTTTCTAGTGTGGCCATAGCGCAGGAAAACATGACTTTTCAAGCTGAAATAGCCAATAAAAACGGGAACACACTTTTTATCAATAGCGGAAGAGAAACGATTCAAAAAATTGAGGCAGATGCAAAAGGAAATTTTAAAGCCACTTTTCCTATCAAAGAAGGATTGTATCAGTTGTTCGATGGTGCTGAATATGCCAATTTGTATTTGAAAAACGGTTATAATTTAAAAATGACCATGGACGCAACAAAGTTTGATGAGACTATTGCGTTCTCGGGAAATGGTGCTGCGGAGAATAATTTTTTGGCCAAACGAACTTTACAAGAGAACGACATTGATTTTCAAACAATGTTAGAGTTAGATGCTGAAGGTTTCAAGAAAGCCACAGAAGAACTCAAAGCGACACAAATCGCAAGTTTAGAAGCATCCAAAATAGACGCGAATTTAGTTGACATGTTAAAGAAAGGCACGGAAGCCAATGTTGGTCAACTGCAACAATATTACACCATGACGCTAGCCAAGAAAAAAATGAATAATGTGGCAGCGCCTAATTTTGATTATGAAAACCACAAAGGAGGAAAAACCACTTTGGAAAGTTTGAAAGGGAAATATGTATATGTAGATTTATGGGCCACTTGGTGTGGACCTTGCCGTGCGGAGATTCCGTCATTGAAAAAAATGGAAACAGATTTTCATGGAAAAAATATAGAGTTTGTGAGTGTTTCAGTTGATGCTGAAAAAGACCATGAGAAATGGAAAACCTTTGTAACTGAAAAAGAGTTAGGCGGAATTCAATTGTACGCCGGAAAAGCAGAACTTTCTGATTTTATCAAAGCTTTTGAAGTGAATTCGATTCCGAGATTCATATTGATTGATCCTAAAGGTGTTGTTGTTGACGCTGATGCTAAAAGACCTTCTGATCCAAGACTACAGGAGCAATTGAATAAATTATTGAACTAAAACACCAATAAAATCAATACATAAGCCACCTAAATCGGGTGGTTTTTTTATGCTTACAAATAAATCCCAATGTTAAGTTTTCATTCAATGTTACCAAATTGTTAAGTAAAAGTTTTTTTATCGTAAATTAAATTGTAGCTTTGTTATGTAATTATGAACAACTTAA
>NZ_PNJW01000186.1 GCF_013822155.1 Flavobacterium sp. | reverse complement strand
TTTTTGTATTAGGTCGTCGATATCTAAATCAGTAAAATGTGATTGTTCATTTAGGTTAGTAAGTAGTAGGTTTATTTTTGATTTCAATTAAATACTCTTTTGATTTATATTATTGGTTTTCTATAAATTTAACATCATTGTTTCTCCAGCTAACACAATAATTTTTTTTTCATTAATTTTTATATAAATATCAAATGAACTTGTATTGGTAACTATATTTTTATCTACAGAGAATTTTAAATTTCTAAAAGCTTTAATATAATCAACCAAATCAATTTGTTTGGTGTAATGAATAATAGGATTATTAGCTACTAATTTGAAGAATTTTTCTGTTTCGTCCCATTTATTTTGGTCTAAACCCATTTCCCAACTGTGTCCCCAAATATCTAAAACTGCTAGTTCTTTAGTTGCTAAAAAATCAGTAATCACTTTGTAAAAGGCTTCCATTTCTTTTTTATCCTTTTCGGGTTGATTTGGCTCCCAATAGGCTTTTGCAAATTGATGAATTGTTGGGTGCCATCGCAAAAAATCTTTAGGAATTTCAAAATTATATGTATCGCCAACAGTTCTTGCATATTCAATTCCGAGAACATTAATCGTTTCAACAACAGCATCGTTAGTATTGCCAAAAGGATAAGCCATTCCTCTTATTGCATAGCCCATCAAGCGTTCTAGTTCTCTTCTATCTTCTACTATTTCATAAACTAAATCTATTTTAGAAATATCAGGTAAATTGGGATGATTAGCAGAATGAGCCGAAACTTCGTGTCCTTTGTATAGTTCTTTAATTTCTGCTTTATTCAAATAGTCAAAATAAATGTCTGTTCCTAATTTATTAGAATTCAAATGAAACGTTCCAATAAGTTGGTATTTATTCATAAGTTCTACCAATTTTCTGTCGTAAATTGTTCCATCGTCATAACTTAATATCAAAGCTTTAGTTTTTCCTTCTGGAAAAAGCATTTCGATTTTGACAGCACTTTTAGCAATTTCTGAGTTTGTTTGTGCTACTACAGAAAAGGAAATTAGGAAAAATAGTAGTATTGATGTTTTTTTCATTAGTATCAGTTTTAATTATCTAGCCATTTTTTAAAATCATTTACTCGTTCACGGCTTACAATTCGTGCTTCATTATCTAAAAATTTCGTAGTTATTGAAAAACGGCTATTAAAATAAGTACTTACTTTTTCTATGGATTGAATATTAAGAATAATCTTTCTGTTGATACGGAAGAATTGTTTAGGTTGTAACAGCATTTCTAATTGGTCTAATGTATAATCAATTAAAAAATGATTTCCATTGTTTGTTACTAAAAAAGAC
>NZ_PNJW01000185.1 GCF_013822155.1 Flavobacterium sp. | reverse complement strand
TTTAATTTCGTTTTTTTCAATCTTAGAAAAATCTAGAATGTCATTTACCGAACTCAATAAGCTGTAAGTTGAGTATTTTATAATTTGGCTTCCGTCTTGAATTTCCTTGTTATTGCTCTCTTTTGCCATAGATTTAGCGGTATTCAAAATGGCATTTAAAGGCGTTCGCAACTCGTGGCTGATATTGGATAAGAAATAAGACTTCAATTCGTTCATTTCTTCCGATTTTTGTAAGGCTAGTGTTTGCAGTTCTTCCCGTTCGTTTTTTAGGTTTCGAATCAAATTCGCCATCGAAAGGGATAAGAAAATAACTTCCATTCCGGTACCCAATTTTGATCCGTTTTCTGTCCAAAAATTTAAAGGCAATACACTAAAATTCTTTAGAATAAAAACGACAAAACCCGAAACTAAGAAGAATACGCCAATGGCGAAAAAACGGTCAATTTTTTTAGTTTTTCTGTAAATGGAAATCTGTGAAGCAATGATTAATGACAAAACAATTAAGCCTAGCGCATTGGCAATAGGATAGGAGTATTGTAGTGCTTTCGGAATAAAGAACAAGGATAAAAATAACGCAGCATTAAGAAAATACAAAACATAAAAAGCATAATTGATGGTTCGATTGGTTTCTTTTATTTTCAAAAAAACTTGTGCATATCGACCTAAGAAGAAATTCGCAATACAGGCAAATATAATTACAGCGTGTAAAGAAAACCAGCCGGATTGTGGTGTGATAAATTGGTAAAAATAACCATCAATAGCAAATTGTAGCAATCCAATAAAGACCACATACATGCTGTAATATAGGAATGTTTTGTCTCGCATCCCGAAGAAAAAGAACAAATACAAAATGGCTGCAATAATCAAAATACCATAAAAAAAACCAAAGACAAATTGCTCAAAAGAAGTCATTTGAATTAACGCCTCCAAACTGTAAAGAATCATCGGCATCGAAAGCATTTCACCGTCGCTTTTTACATGAAGATAGAATTGTTTTTGTTCTTCGGGATTGAGCTCTATTTTGAAAATGGTTTTTCTGTGGTCAAAACTTGATTGCTCCCGTGGAATAGCATCACCGCTTATGAATTTTGTGATTTTATTATCTTGACTAATTACATAAAGTTCGGCAACATCGGTTATAGGTCTGGCGGTTTCAAAAAAATAATATGACTTTTCTTTGGCAGTATTTTTAAGCTGAAATCGTATCCAGAAATTGTGCGTAGTAAACCCAAAATCCGTATTTTCATTCAGCATCGGGCTAAATTTAAGATCTTTAGATGTTGTAACTTGTTCCAATGTCAAATCGCGTTGACCAACATC
>NZ_PNJW01000184.1 GCF_013822155.1 Flavobacterium sp. | reverse complement strand
AAAAAAGACGAACGTTTGGTAAAAAAAGACGAACGTTTGGTGTAAAATTGCGAACGTTTGGTAAAAAAAGACGAACGTTTGGTATAAAATCGTGAACGTTTGGCATAAATTGACTGACGTTTGGCATAAAATTGCGAACGTTTGGTATAAAAAGACGAACGTTTGGGGTTTTTTTTGGTGGGATTTTGGGTTTGTTTTACTGCTTTTTGAAGAAATTGTTACTTATATGTGTGCATAACTTAAACTCTAGTTTACTTTTTTGTAGGAAATAATTAATATATTTGAGTAAATAAACAAAGCGAAACAAATCTTTGCCAATTTTCCTGAAATTGGGTGTATATAGGAAGGTTTGTTTTGACTAAAAACGAGTTGGCGGCAATTATAAAACATATATACTATGAATATACAGAGGATTAAAATAACTAAGTTGTATGGTTATCTCGATAAAGACATCAAATTTAACGAGGATATATCCATATTAGTCGGTATTAATGGTTCGGGTAAAACAAGTGTTTTGAATATACTCAATTGGATTATTACACCATCAGTACCTCATTTATGTATCACCGAGTTTAAGGTAGTAAAGTTGTGGGTGAATTTTAAAGAAAAAAATTATGAAATTACTTGTTCGCACAATAAAAAGGTTTTTAAATATGAGATAAAGACCGCAGGGAAAATTTTCCACCCTCTAGAGGTTCAGTTAGAAAGAGAAGCAAAATTAATTCCCAATAATGAAACACTACGCAACAACTTAATAGAAGATTACAAACGTTTAAGTCCAGACGAGAATGAAAAACTAACGTGGGAATTAATTAGTTCATTTCAATCCCCAACAATTATAGGCTTAGACAGAAATATATATACTGAAGAATCATTAGACAAAATATTTATTGAAGATAACAAGGCAACAATTAGAAAAAAGACTGGTAATAAATCTCCTGTAGATAGAGTAAAGGAAATGGTAAATACTGAATACAGAAAAAGAAAAAACAGTGTTTTAAATTTGACGAACTCTCTTAAAAATCAATTAATGCTGTCGGCTTTTGACGGTAATATTACCATATCATCTTTAACATCTGGGATTCGCTATAAAGTCAATCTTAATCAAATCGAAAAGGCTGAAAATCGAATTGATGATTACTTTCAAAATTTTGAAAAAAATTCTTTATCCGAAAATGAAAAAAATATAATTAAAAATTATTTTGATCAGTTAAAAGAAATAACAAAGCAGTATCAAAACAGTCCAGATGATGAAACAATAAAATTACTTTATGGGTTGAACGCTCATCAATTTGTTAAGATTAGAAACTTATTAAAAGAGTTTGAAAAATTTGAAAAAGATTCAATCTA
>NZ_PNJW01000183.1 GCF_013822155.1 Flavobacterium sp. | reverse complement strand
GAGAACAACAACTGCAGAAAAAAATGTTGTAGCAATTAATGGTCCCATATGGAACTCAACGAAAACTAAAACAGCTGTGGAAAATGCTTTTTATCATTGGGAAAAGCATGGAAAAGAATTTCCAGAACTTTTAAATGCTAAGCAATATGTAGAGTATGCTCATGAATTTTTTAAATCGAAAAACGCACTCGTAAAAATACGACCTAAAGGAGAAATAATTAGATACGATCTTTTGAGCAATACATACGGTACATTTACAAAAAATGGGGTACCTAAAACCATGTTTAAGCCTAAACAAGGGATTGTCTACTTTCAAACAAGGAATTAAAAAATGGTAGAAAAAAATAAAGGGTATCCATGTTCTTGTTGTGGTTTCTTGACCATGCCAGAAAGTGAACCCGGGACATTTGAGATCTGTCCAGTATGTTTTTGGGAAGATGACGATTTCCAACTTAATAACCCAGAATTTTTTGGAGGAGCCAATAAAGAAAGTCTTATTCAAGCTCAGAAAAATTTTAAAGAATTTGGAGCATCATCTAAAGAATTTCTGAATCGTGTTAGAGCCCCGCTTTCTCATGAAATTCCTTAAACACAGCAGAAGCAACTCTGCCAACAAAAACTCAAATTCTGCAGTTTGGAAGAGAATTATACCAAAATCTAATTGTTCTTTGGCGAGTATGGAGGTGTAAACATCAACTCAATTGTAAGCGTCAAATTTAGCTATCTGTTCTTATGATCGAATTCCTGATATTTTTCTTCTTAATCTACAAAACAGGAGAAAATGATCATGAGAAAAAGTTCCCTAATGGATATTGAGAGATTCGAGCTTTTCGCCATAGGGTTAAAGAAGGTGATTTTGTTTATCCATATTGATCCAAAACCCTCAACGGAAATGTTTAATATGTTAGAGAAATACCGCATTTGTCTGTCGAGTCCACCAGATAGAGACAATTTGGTTGCAGAAATTTTTTTTGAGGGGTGTCAATGGGCTGAAATCAATCAGGAACATTCTGTCTTTGAAATCGAATTTTATCCACGTCCTGATGTTCGACCATGGAAAGTTGGTTTTTCTAGTGCAATCAATGCTCTCAATGAAGCAAAATCAATGCTCACGTCCACGAGAAATTAACTTGTCAGTCTTGTTGATCTTAATGTATCCTACCTATCATGCCCATCCTGTCTGACGCGAATGCCTGTCCGATTCTGTTTCTTTTTATCCTGGGCAATCCTGTTCACTTATCAGATATATCCATTAAATCTATTCTGTCTTTATCAGCACTTTTTTTCGCAGCAGGGGAAATCCTTGTTTGCAATCGATAACCACTGTTTTCTTTAAAAAACCATTTTGAT
>NZ_PNJW01000182.1 GCF_013822155.1 Flavobacterium sp. | reverse complement strand
AATTGAAATCTTTTTTCAAAGCCTCATTTAAATTCTTATTTTCGATCACACAACTAAATTTACCGCATTGGGACTAGCACTAAGGTGTAAGGGTTCTGATATAATTTGATCTTATGCTTATAGATTCATATAAAAAACAATAACTTAAAAAGTTTCGCCCTTGGAATCACTCATGGCTTTTTACACTTTGGAAATCTAACGCATAACTAAAATATAGGACTTAGTGTAAATTATAAGATGTTTTAAAATTTTCTAGGATATTAGGAAGTATGCATTTGGATAAAAATTTACTAAACTTATAGCCAGTCTAATACTTAATAGATTATGTCTTCACTCAGTAAAGTTCTGAAAGCATTACCCGATGTTTTTTCGTTGCAACCAAACGATTACAGCGATTTTTTGCCGACTGATTCTGTTGCAAAAAATTTTCAGAATCGGTGGTCTGCTTTAGGTAGCCGGTTGCAAAAAGCAAGTGATTTAGTAGATATTCCAGGCTATAGCAATAATCCATCCGAACGGCAAGTTGAGATAGTTACATCTATTACACGTGATAGTATTCGTGAAGAGCTTATAAAAACAATAAAAGAAAATAAGATTGACAGTACAACTATTGATGTTGATGCCATTTTTGATGAGTATTATAGTGAAAACACTATCAGAGAAATTGTACGCACTATCCTACTAAAAGACAGCAATGCTGCGAAATTTCATAATCGTAATAACTACAAAAAATTAAAAGAGTACAAAAAGCTGGCTAATGCGAAGAAAGAAACTCTCAAACGCGCGTAGAAAAGCCCTCACTTCAAAATCACCTGAAACTAAATCACCTGAAACGGTGTTAGTTGAAAAACTTTTGCCGGAAAGTAAAGTTCGACAGATAGCCGCAAAGATATCTTCATTTTCTGGTCCCTTACCACATCCGGATATTTTTAAGCAATACGCAGATGTAATTACGGATGCCCCTGAACGAATTCTTAGAGTATTTGAAGACGATTCCAAACATTCAAGGGATATTTCAATTAAGGCACTGGAGGCGCAAGTTAGAGATAATCGCCGCGCACATTGGATGGCATATAGTCTAGTGGTTTTTGCTTTCGTACTTTGTTTTGGTTTAGCTTGGCTTGGGAAGGATTTGCTCGCTGGAACCGTGATGGGTACAACTTTAGTTGCTATCGTAATCGGCTTTTTAAAAAGCCGAAACCACAGTAAAACCAGTTAAAGTAAAGTGTAGTAAGCTACGAATGATCTTGGCCGATAAACTAAAAGCCAGACAAGCTGAATTTGGCAATAGAGATTTATAATTTTGCGAACCTCAATCCTTAACATTGCCCGCATGCAAGCCGCATTCTTTCTTGGCG
>NZ_PNJW01000181.1 GCF_013822155.1 Flavobacterium sp. | reverse complement strand
CGGTAATTGGGTTGATGTGATTTCAAAGGTTCTGCAAGATTTAGCAAATCTAAGTTCGAAATGACTCCATTATTTCCTTTGTAAAACAATGATAAAAGTTGGATAAATAAGAATTAAATTGCAGAACCTTAAACTTAGCCTGAAAACACTCCTGAAAAACCAATCACTGTCAGATCAAGTTTAAAGTTCTACAAATTATCCCATGCCCATTTTTTTAGCCAATGAGCGTTTGCTATCCGTGCTTTTTGAAAGCAGCTATATATTGATCAGCAATTTTATCCCAGGAGAAATGCAGTTCAGAAAAAGCTTTTGCTTGTTCGCCGGCAGCTTTCATATCGACCTGACTTACTTTCAACTCCTGAAGTTTTTGGACAAAGCTGTTTGCGTTTTCAGATTCAAAAAACCAACCGTTTTGATTATCCGTGATCGCATCGATTAAGCCTTCGAGTTTTGCGGCCAAAACCGGCAAACCATAGGAATTTGCTTCCAACACGGCTAAACCGAATCCTTCCATATCACCCATGACTTGAATATTGGGCTGCACAAAACAATCTGCTGAAGCATAGAGGGCCGCCTTCATTTCTTCAGATACCAAACCAAAATAAACCACATTGTTTTGCAAGTTATATTGCTCAATAGTTTTTTCAATGGCCATTCTTTCCGGCCCATCACCTGCAACCCAGTAAATATATTGATCCTTAATTTTGGGCATGACATTTTGAATAAACCAGTTGACGCCTTTGCGCTTTACCAATCTTCCGATCGTCAATAAAACAAACTGGTTTTCGGCTTTAAAATCCGACTTCAATTTAGTAAGCAAGGATTGATCGAATTTTATCTCCGGGCTTGATACGGCGTTTGGAATAATTGTGATTTTGCTATTGATAATACCCTTATCAATAGCTGCTTGGGCGGTTGCCTGACTGACCGCAATAATGGCATCAAGGCGTGGCAAAAAAATCTTTAGCCAGAAAAATTGGTAAATGGGTTTCGTATAAGTGACATCCAAGCCATGAATAATACAGACCACGCGCGCCTTTGGTTTCGCCATTTTAATAACCCAGCCGATGACGGCCAATACCCCATCACCTAGAAGAATTACTTCGGCATTGCCAGCTTTGAATAATGCTTTATATAAGGCCAGGGCTAAAAAGAGCGCTAAATTTTTTTTCCCTTTTGTATTAATGATCGACTTAACCAACAACTTCCCGGATAACGCTTGATGAATTGCAAAGTTTTGATTTTCCAAACCGCCTACTACTGGTGGATATGCCCGGGAAATAAAAAGCAATCGCATTTTAAAAACCCACCAGCTACTCAATATTCTTGTAATGCAGCGATGAAATCTGCTCTGAAATAA
>NZ_PNJW01000180.1 GCF_013822155.1 Flavobacterium sp. | reverse complement strand
CAAGACCTGTCCCCTTTGTTTTGTCTGTCCCCTTTGTTCCCAAAAATTCTGAAAATCAATTACGTGGTTTAATAGGTGTTTACAGTAAAGTAATTATATTGGTAACTAGTTTAAGACCATCACTGGCAACTCTGATTACTTTAACCGCAGTTGCAAGGTTTGCAGTATCATTCTCTAGTTTTGCCGCTGCGTTATTCAAATCCTGCTCTTTTTCCTTAAAAGCTTCATTAACACCTTTAAGCTTTGCTGTCTCCAACTTCAAAATTGCTAATCCATTTTGATGGATACTGTCGCCGTATTTTACTTGGTCTTCTAAACTCATCGCACTGAGCTCTCCTTCTGGAATAGAAAAAAGCTTTCGACGAACAATGCGGAGGGAGTCCAAAGTATCTTGAGTTGTATTTTCGTCAACCGTTGCCATGATATTTCCTCTATGTTTTTTATTGACCAGCAGCTTTAAGTGCTTGAGCAGTTACTACAAATTCGTTTACGTCAGAAATTAGAACACTTAAAGAGTTAATATCTGATTTTCCTTGAAGAATGTCAGCCCACACTCCCCGGAGTTGTTTTGCTGCCTCTTGGGCTGTTGACAGTTGCTGACTGATAAACTGTGTCATGAACCATTGTTTTCTATCAACATCCCAGTTTGTAGTAAGTGGTTGGCTAATATTGACATAGGGTCCAATTACCTTTTCGTTAAGAAATAGGTCGTTTTTAGCATTAAAACGATCACTTAAAATCCCCTCTATGTCTTTTAGCTGATCCTCTTGAAGAGCTAAGTAGGTTCCTACGATCTCGGCATCTCTTACTAAGGCGTTTTTGACTTTTGCAGCATGAATCGTGTTTGCCACCAGCCCAGCTAAAGCTCCAGTTTGCGTTTTTTGATCTTCGGTTAAGTTAACTTTTCCACTAAGCGCCTTATTTAGATTGCTAATACTGTCGCTCAATGATTTTACAGCTACGCCAGTATCATCTTTTACAGGAGAGTCGGCAAGTGCTTGTAAATTAAGAAAATAAGCTTTCAATAGTTTAGTTTGCGATCTAAATTTACTTATTTCAATTATGATGTCCTCTAAAGCTTTGTTTTTTTGAGTAATCATTGTCATAGGGTTTGTTCCACGACGAGATTTTTTTAACTCATCAGTATCAAAGTCGATTACTCGATCTGTTGTTACATCTAATAAACTTTCTACAGCATTAGTATATGCAATACCTGATGTTGATAAGTCTTTGCCTTGCTGTATTGACTGTGTTGCACAACCGGAAATTAATGCAAAGGTGAATCCTGCAACTATAAACATTCTCTTCTTCATTTTTTGTCCTCTCGTTTTTGTTAAATGCAGGTGCATTTTGGATGCTCAGC
>NZ_PNJW01000179.1 GCF_013822155.1 Flavobacterium sp. | reverse complement strand
ACGATGTTTTTAATTTTTTCATAAACTTCATTTTCAAGTGATTTACATTGCCATTGTAAGTCTGCTATTGTAAGCCAAAATTCGTTTGAGTCTTCATTTGAGTTTAAATCTTCACTATATTTTTTGACAATGCTTTCAGTTATTACTTTGACTTCAACGCCTTCATTATAAGATTGAAAAAATTCGTATTCAATATCTTTATATAAATCACTTTCAGAGATATTTATTCCCCAGTTTCCCATTTTTTGCAGGATTTTTTTAAAATTGGCTATAACGTTTCGCGGCTATCAGTCTGTAGCGAAGCCAACGAACTGCGTACTGTCTGCTAAGATAGAGTTTTTACGTGAAAAAAATGGTACAACTCAAGAAAAACCAGCTATAGCTGATAACCGCTGTTGTGCGAATGGCTTAATCTTCGTGAAATGGATTTTCTTCGAAAAAATCTGCAATATTTTTTTTGCCATCAGTGTTATAGAGATCTATGAGATTAATTTTCAGCATTAACAAATTGAATTGCATTATAATCGTTGCATCTAAGTATTTTTCCCAACTAATTGGATTGATTGCAAATTGAGAATCTGCTATATCTTGTCCCACTTCAAGAATATTTATTTTCGTTTTAAGTCCGGTTACAAAAGCATCATCTGATTTTCTTTTCATTGTCAATTTACAATTAAACTCTACTTCAGAAATAAAATCATAAGTTTTTTCCAAATAATAATCTGCTTTAAATTGCGATGTGGTCATATTTATTATATTTTCAATAGTTACTATTCTACGGTTTTTTGGTAAAGCTTTCGCACAACGTTTCGCCGCTATCCGACTGTAGCGAATCCAGCGAACAGCGTACTGTCTGCTAAGATAAACTTTTTACGTGAAAATAGAAGCACAACTCAAGAAAAACCAGCTATAGCGGATAACGGCTGTTGGCAGTAGTACTTTTTATCTTTTGAGAATTTCAGTTTCACTTCTGGATTTTAATCTTTTCGACAAGGCTAATATCGTTAAACCTAAGAGAATTGTATATCCGATAATTATTTTCAAACTGCCTAAGTTAGCTAACACAAGTACAATTCCTGTTATTCCGGGGTTTCCACCACCAACAATTTCATATTCCACACCACTTTCAATTTGGAAAGCTAAATATAGTGACCAAATAAATATTATGGTTAGTGATAATAAAGCAAAAAGTTGTGCTTTTGCATAGCTTATTACACTGGGAATTTCGGCAGTATATTTTAATTTCGGATTTTCCGATTTTAGAAACTCAAAAATCTCGTTTTTTACATTTTCGTTTTCAATATTAAGTTCCTCTTCGGAGTTATTTCCAAAAAATATTTTGATATAAGTTTTTCCTTTTTGGTTTTCAATTTTCTTGAT
>NZ_PNJW01000178.1 GCF_013822155.1 Flavobacterium sp. | reverse complement strand
ACCCATATTAAGACGCGTGAAAATCTCTATAGGATTGTCTGTTTCTTCAGTAACTTCATACCAAATAAACCGGATGTTATTTTCAAGGTCTACATCATTTTCCTTATTTGTATCGAGCAAAGTGCTCAAAAACTTACCTTTATTAATCTGATTTTCTATAAACCAATTTTTGATAGTTATATAGGCCCAACTCATGTTGTAAAAATCAGCATTAGTCTTATCAATAGCTGTGATGTTATGCAAGTTATTTAAGAACTGTTTGCTGCTGACCCCTTCTTTTTCTCGAGTCTCATATTCAATAGTATATAAATTACTAGAACTGAAATTTATTTCCCTTGCATCTTTCAGATAGGTCAATAGGATAAAAATGGTAGTTAATCGTTGCTGTCCGTCAATCACTTCCCAAATACCATTTTTATTAATAACTACTATAGGTTGTAGGCAATAAAATTCGCCTTCCTCTTTGCCACGTTTGTTTTGAAACTCATAAATATCATTGAGTAAATCGGTTATCTCCTTATCCGTCCAGCGATAGCCTCTTTGATAGTAAGGGATAAAAAAGTGATTGTTTAAAAAATCCTTTTCACCTATTGCTTTTAATGTAATGGTGTTGCTCATTTTTATTATTTACCTATTTTACTTAGCTTATCAACCACATCGACAAAATCTTTTAATGACAAGTTCTCAATTTTGTTTCCTGATTTATCTTCTGATTTGGTTGAATTTCTCTTCCTCAAAGGGTCTTTATGTATTTCATCTAAAGCTACTTTCATATAGTGAACATATTCACCCTTATCTTCTGATGAGTCCTTTTTAAGTTGTTCCGAGAAGCCCACAATTGATTTTGCTAAAACCATTTTATAAGCATAATCTTCAATGATATTTTTCTGTTTTACATATTGATTAGCACAGAATATTGCTGCTATAATTGGCAATGGAATTAAGGCAATCCTACCGATAATAATATGTAATTCATCTGTCTTTTCGGTCAAAATCCAAATTCCTAGTCCTATAGCAATTACAATGAATATTGATGATGCTATTATCCAAGAACCTGAAAATTTCCATTTCCTAGCATCTTCATGTTGTGTTTGAAAAGAGGCACTGATACCTTCAGCGGTTTTATAATTTAGGGCTGTTTTGGCACTTTCAATAAGTTTTTTTGCCTCATCCAATATTTTTATTCTTTCGTTTTCGTAGTCAGCTAATTTTTGTTTGTTTTCATCTGTAAGTTGTTGCAGTTCAATAAGTCTGTTGTCTCTTTCCTGGACTTTTTGTGCAAAAGAGTTGATTACTTTCTCGTTAGCTTTAACCTCATTATAACTTTCTACAATACCTTCTAAATTTTCATCAGCCTCTTCTTTAACTTTTTCTAATGCT
>NZ_PNJW01000177.1 GCF_013822155.1 Flavobacterium sp. | reverse complement strand
ACAACAAAATAAATATTTACTAAACCAGTTGGATAACTTGAAGTTTCTGGCATAAATGTATACAAATTAAATTTAATGCTTATAATATGTACTGAATATTTCAATAAATTATCGGAGATAAATACATGTTTGGCATAAAACAACTCCCTGCAACCCAAGACGAAAACCCTTTTACTGTAGAATGGCTGACTAAAAATTTAAAATTTTCAGAAGGCGATATTAAAAGTGTCGACGAATTAGGTATTCAATATTTTGTTAAATTCAGTAACCCTGAGGCAGCACTACGTTTTAGAGATATTATGAAACCCCTTCAAGCTTATCCAATGCTATGCCCTGATGGACTAGAGGTTGGCATCATGAAAAGCTCAAAAAATAATATTATTAATGCTAAGAATAATAATTTTACTGGTGGCTCAGGTACTTCCCCATTTTTTGAAGCGGCTAATGTTCCAAGAAGTTTAGTAATACCTTGTAAACAAGAAGTATTACCGGTAAAGATACTTCCTCTCAGTGAATTAAGTCTATTTAAATTATCGGCACAACCTAATCGAAATAAAAATAAATTTATTGATGAAAAAATTAAAGGCATTATCCCTAATCCATTTAATCTAGAATGGTTCAGTGAATTTTTAGGTTTAGATAAAAATACAGTAATAAGCACAAAGTTTGATACGGACTGTATGCAATATTCTTTGATTTTTAGTTCATTAGAACATGCTGAAAATTTTTATAAGGTTCTTAAAGCAATTGATTCTGTGACACCACAAATATGTGAATTTTCTAATACGGTACAGCTATCGTTCTGTACCCAGTATCACATTCTGCGTTCTGTTAATCAATCTGATCGAAACTTAGCCCCTTGGAATGAGCAATTTTTTGCTACCTATTTAGAGCTAAATCTTGAACAAATACATAAAATAGAAACTAATATGTGTGGAATAGTAATTGTCTTTAAAGATAATGCCGATGCCCATCAATATTATAAAAAGCTAGAGGCTAAAGGGATATACGCTAATCATCCTCGAGGGGGTGAGTTACCTATCAATAATACTAATAAATCAAGAATACTTAAAGTCGCATTTGCTCAACTTAAGGAAAACCCACAACCTACTAATACTTCTTTTTCATTTTCATAGTTAAACCTATTCTTTATTGATAAAAATTATTGTCTCCTAATTTACAAGTTAAGAGACAGTAAAAAACTTCAAAATTCTGCTTACTAAACTGGATTTATTGTCCAGTGGAATGTACAGCATTGTAGCGATAATTGAGAAATAATATCCCTTTATTTCTCAATCTAAAATTGGCTAAATTCCAAGTTTAATTGACCCATTTTATAGATGCGCATTTGCACATAATAAATTTGAAAATGACCAGGAATTACTATAAGTCCATTTCCGCTTC
>NZ_PNJW01000176.1 GCF_013822155.1 Flavobacterium sp. | reverse complement strand
TTGAGTTCGGATCATATGATCCTAATTGGTCTCAGACAGGGATTCCAATAAAAGGGGTAAATGGGTGCAAATTTTATGACCACGAGGGCAAATTTCTCATATGGTTAAGTCCCGATAAATTTTTGCACCTACATTGGAATAAAGAAATAGAGAGTACGGTTACGGGAAATATTAAACATTTTACAAAATTCATGGTTCATTATGTTGGTAAATCAACCGACCAACCAATTCATGAAAGATTGACCGGACATTACACCCTGCAAGATATTTTATCAATTGAAAGACCTTTAATTAGTGGCTCATTGCCAACCCATGAAATTATGTTACTGTTATTTAGAGTAACAGATGCATATAAAATTTCAATATTAGAAGACGATATAAATTCATTTGTAGAAAATATGCAGGGCAAAAATGTACCTGACAAAAAAACTGTATCACTTGATGCAGAAAAGGCTCTTGTTAAATTATTAAATCCAGAGTATAATCATCCGTCAAAGAGGTTCTCAAATTATCCGAAAAGTACAGATGGTTTGTTTAAGTTTGGATTCAATCGTTATATATATGGAATCAAGGAAAACATTACACTGCAATATTCTGATGTCGAAATTGTCGGTGATGTAAATGACCAAATAGCAGATATTATTTGGATTGAAGAAAATAAAACAATAGAAATCATTAAAATTAATAATGATTAACTCATATCCAAAAATCAAAAAATGAAAAAAGTTTTTATATATGTCGGCCACTCTAATTGGGGAAAGTCTATGGCTTTAAAGATTATCACAGGAAACAATAGCCACCAAAAAACGGTTCACATTTCTGGATATAATGTTAGGGTTAGGAAAATGTCAAATGATGATCACGGACAAAAATTGCTCGATTGGGTTAAAACCTTTCCAAGGCAGGTTTACGACCGTCATATTATCGCTTTTTGCCCAAAAGTTACACCACCAACAGGCAATGCAACTCCTGAGCAGCTAATCGCTGCAGATATACTGATTGAACTTCAAAAAAGTAATTTACTTTACTTTTTTGTTCAGGAAGAAAAATTCAATAATCCACAAGATAAAATCACTGCAGCAGAAATTGGTTGGTTAAACTTCTTTGGCACAATACATATTCTTCATGGTCAAAACCAGGATACTGTCAGGGCACAGGAATTTCATCGATTCATTTCTCAAAATATATAGCAAATATCAGATAGTCGCCAGATTATGCACGGTTGTAGCTGCAATATCTATACGGTGCGCAATATCTGCGATATATTTAAAGTGATCAAGAAATTCGTCCAGAGATTGTTCATGGCTGTCATTCAATTCAAATTGTCCTGGAAAAAAGCTTAAAAACTTTTCATCAACCACACCATTTTTGTGCGCATAGAGGTGTCTTATTTGAAGTAACTTTTCTAGT
>NZ_PNJW01000175.1 GCF_013822155.1 Flavobacterium sp. | reverse complement strand
TTGCTGTCTAAGTTGAAAAAAACACCTTCGATGGAAATCAAAAACACTAGAATCCGAGTACCTGATTATGAAAAATTTGGACTTTTAGCTCGATGTTATGTCAATTATCGTTTAAACTTATTATAAAATTATGCTCCTACACATTATAGTTTTTTTTGCTACATTTTGCTTCATGGAATTTATGGCTTGGTTTAGTCACAAATACATTATGCATGGTTTTCTCTGGAATTTACATGCTGATCACCACAAAAAAGACCACGATTCTTGGTTCGAGCGCAATGATGCTTTCTTTATTTTTTATGCCGTTGTTAGCATTGGCTTCTTTTTACTTTGGCAAAACAACATACTCGAAATTGGTTTAGCAATCGGACTAGGAATTTTTGCTTACGGATTAGCTTATTTTACCGTTCATGACATTTTTATTCACCAAAGGTTTAAATTGTTCCGAAATGCCAACAATCGCTATGCAAAAGCTGTTAGAAGGGCGCACAAAATGCACCACAAACATATTGGCAAAGAACAAGGGGAATGTTTTGGAATGCTCGTTGTTCCGTTTAAATACTTTAAAAAATAAAAAAGTCCCGAGTAAATCGGGACTTTTCGTTTTTAACTATTAACCTCAGTAAAATCATTTTTTATTTTTTCATCAAAGCTTCTAAAGGCTTTAATTGGTCCATGTCAATATTGGCAGATTGCAAGATGGAAATCATATTCATAATATTATTCGGATTCATGTCATTGCCCAAAATCCTCACAACGGCAAAACCATTGTCTTTCTTTTTACCAAATAAAATAAACTCATCTATATTATCCTCGTCTCCCACAAAACTGATTGAAGCACCATCTTTACCTGAACCCACTTTCATTAGCTCCTGATACTCTTTGCCTTTTAATATTTGTGTTAGCTTTTTACTTTCAGCTTCGTATTGCGCTTTGTTCTTATCATCTAATTTGAAAGCTAAAATATTCATCTTATCAAATGATTCCAAAGCTGTTTTTTGGTCAGAAGTTAATTTAGCTTTGTCAACATTAATAATATTTGGGGATACATCAAGGGCAACAAAATCTTTGTCCTCTGACTTCTCTACAAAATACTTTTGAAGACTTGGTTCACTATTGCAACTCAGCAACAACATTGAAGCTAACATTGCGATGAAATAAATAAGTTTCATATCTTATTATTTTGCGCCTTTCGGGCCTTTTGATCCTTTAGAAGCTTTTTTTAAATCATCGCCGCCCGGTAATTTCATTTTTTCTGTCAAAACCGAAAGTTCGTTCAGATCAAAATCGCCTGTTAATGACATCAAAACAGTTTCTTCTTTGCCACTGCCTTCTACAAACATTAACAACTCTTTCACTTGTGAATCAGTCGCACCGGATTTTACATAAATTTTTACGCTTTTTCCTTTC
>NZ_PNJW01000174.1 GCF_013822155.1 Flavobacterium sp. | reverse complement strand
TTTTCTAATAACATCCAATTGGGAAAAATCTCCTCTGGTGGAATTCTTCACTAAAAACTATAGTCTTCCCAATTGTATTTTAAATCTCTACCTAAAAGTATTTTTTAGAACAAGAAGTTTAGGATTTGCTATTATAACTTCGAGTATGCTTCAAAATTTGATTGACAAGAATATTTCTCCAAATTATTTATATCAAGTAGTTGAAAATATGCCTGTTGAATCAATCCAAGTAGTAGAGTACTATCTTCGTTTCATATCGGCTAATCTTAATATTAAAAATCTTCAAAATCCGCCCAATTTAGCCTTCTTTAAACCTGCACCCGATCCAGCATTCGCGCTAACTGCTTTTGAAGTTTATACAGTTTATCGTCAATTAAATATTGCAGAGCTAAACTTTCATGCTGAATTAGCTTTTTTAGCAAAAGATATTAATCTGAAATTACCTAATGGTAATAATTTATTACATACATTGCTCGATAATTTTTCTACCGTTGAGAAGAAAGGTGTAGGTACCAATAACCAACAATATGACTTCTTGAAGATTACCCTTGATACAAAAGTACCTGTTCAAGATATAGACAAAAACGGAAGAACAGCATTTACTCATTTTTTAGATGTGATGGATCCTCATGCTTGTTGCCCGGAAAATTTTAAGCATTTTATACAGGCAGGAGCAAATGCTGATGAAAAGAATTCAAAGGGCTTGACAGGTCTCCATATGGTCTATGATTGGGGCAGAAAGGACAAGCTCGGTTTGTTCATCAACTTTGGCATGAACCCAGAAGTTGTTCATCCTAACTATAAGAAATCGGTGTCTCAGCTTCTTAAGGATAGGAATGAATCTCACTATCTTAAGCCAATAACTGTAAACAAACAGAAACCCAACCAAACCCCTGTAAACTTACTAGAGACAGATTATCATTTAGATATGTAATAGGCTAATGCTACAGTATTATCAGGGATAATTTTTCGAAACAATTTGGTATTTAAATTCTTTGATATTAAAGTAGCAGATGTTTTTTGGGGGGAGGGAATTGCTTAAAAAAAGAGGGGCGTATTTTTTTGGAATAAGGCACAATTTCCCCAGTGCGATGAACAAATTTACTCTCTACAACTGGAACTAATTTTCTTAAATTGACAATGCGATTTGCTTGGAGACCTTAAGCTTTGGATATGTTGCTCAAAATTTTTCTTATTACTGAAAACTTTAATAACTGCCTCACCATTCTTAAAATAAGCAATCGCTTTTCTTGCGGAAAGATTATCAAATGATAATTTTTCATGAGGACGTAGCCCATGAATGCACACCTTTCGATATTAAATTTTCCTTTAAATGGGGACTTTCTAAGTTAATTTTCTCTCCAGAAGCAAAAAAAAGATCATTCTCTGAATGGGTGACAAACAAAATCC
>NZ_PNJW01000173.1 GCF_013822155.1 Flavobacterium sp. | reverse complement strand
AATTTTTAGCAGTCTGAAAAGTGAGAAAAATGAACATCAAATTCAATCAAACAATTCGTTCAGAATTCTTAAAGTAGCTCAAGCTTTGGATGTTCGTTCAAACAATATTGCAGATGCATTATTCGAAATATCAGGAAGGCAAATCGGAGATAGAGAGCAACTTTTAGGTTATATTAATCCTGAAGAATATTTAATGCTTTGTAAATATTTTGGCAAAAAGATACCAGAAAATATATTGTTAAACAGTTCATTATCTACTCTAGATGAAATACGCTCTATGGCCGAATATCAAGCGCCTGAAATTCATTTCCCAAAAAAGAATTTTTTGTTGCAAGAATGTACGCCAATACGTACTGAAGGATTTAAGGCCAAGGTTTGGGTTGTGTTGCTGGAAAATTTCAGAGACAATACAATGCGAGCAATCGTCTATGACGAAAAGCAAAATAAAGTTTTAGATACTTTATCAGAAGCGTTGGACAAACAAGACGAAATGAAAGCCGAATTGCTTGAAAGTTTGGTAAAAGTCGATGATGAAATTGAATTTACAAGTGAAGAAAAACACCAAGAACAAGTTGAAATAGAACAGGTGTTAATTCATAAGCAAGAAGAAATTGAGGAAGCAATACACAACCAAGACACAACAAAAATAAAAGAAATTGAAAAAGAAGTTGAATCAATCAAAAGGCATTTCAACTCTTTGGAATTTGAGGTTGAGTTAAAAAAATTGTTTGACTCAACTTCAGACACAATTTTAATTCAAAGCCCTTGGGTTCGGGATTTTGCTTTTAAAAACAGAGTTCCGTTTATCAAAGATTATTTGCGTAAGGGTGGTAGAGTTTATATTGCATATTCCGAAAACGAAAGTTTTGGAGGCGAAGATATGGTTCAAGATGAATCAAAGAAATTGCTTGTAGAATTAGACAAGAATTTGAATTTCTATTTTTGTGAATTACCTGCATTTCATTATAAAAACGTGTGGCTGATTAAGCAAGACAATAAGAATAGTTACTATTCAGGTAGCTACAATATTCTCTCATTTTTCGTTCATCAGAATATGAAAAATGTTCGTCAAGAAAAAATGACAAGAATGGATTGGGACAGTGAATTAGAAGAACAATATTTTGATGTTTTCAAAAAATTTGGGTTAAAATACATCAATTCAGCAATAGAAGATTTTAATACACTTTGTAATAAACCACCAATAGAAATTGACAGGAATTATTTGCAAAAACTGCGAACGGTTGATAATAGTAAGTTAAAACCGTTTAAGGGAATTGGAGTTGAAGAATTTGACGGTGCTTTAACTTCACTTGAAAATACTAAAACTGAAAATCTCGATTATTATCGAAAAATATTTTTTGAAAACGAAATTGAACGATTTGAAAAACAAGCAAACGAACTTTCGCAAAA
>NZ_PNJW01000172.1 GCF_013822155.1 Flavobacterium sp. | reverse complement strand
CCATTGAGAATTGAATGCCACTGTAGTTTTATCAGGATCCAAAATTTTAAATACTTGTTGTTGATAGGTTTTAGCATTGTCTAAAACGGTTTCTTCACTTAAAGGCATGCGAGTTATGTTTTTTCCAGTGGGATCGCCAATCATGGCAGTAAAATCACCAATTAAAAAAATAATCTCATGTCCTTCCTGTTGAAATTGTCTTAATTTATTGAGTAAAACAGTATGTCCTAAGTGTAAATCAGGTGCTGTCGGATCAAAACCTGCTTTAATTTTCAAGGACCTACTCTTTTCTAATTTTTTTTCGAATTCGTGAAGAGGAAGGACTTCCTCACAGCCACGCGTTAATTCGGAACACACTGAATTGTCTTCTATCATATGATTAAACCTATGTAAATGATTGACCTATCTTCTGACACCGAGTATCTTAGCCCGGTTAGCAAATTCCTGCTATAACCATAATGAGTTTAATGTTGTATAATCATAAAAATTAATTATACCCAAAAATGAGTGTACATTAAGAGAAACCGCATTTTCTAAAAACAGCAGTTATAGGCAAACGATGGATAAACAAACCAAGATATCTAAAAAACAATCAGGTAGGCCATCCAAGATATTAATGTCTTTTGCATTAGTTATCGCCTTTTCCTTGCCTTATCTTCTTGTATCTCATTTCTCACCTCATAATAAAAATGAATCGGTGAATACTATCTCATCTTTACATCAACTGGCAGATATTCCTGTCATTTCTATTGAAAAACATGCTAAATCTACCGTTTTACCCTCAATGATCACAGCTCTACCAGAACCTATTTTAGTCAAACCTCTAGCCAAACAGACTACAAAACCCCTAGAAAAAAAGCTTCACTTTGAGGATACTCCTATAAAATCTGAGTTAACTCCTATAAAAATAGTACATCAAGCAGTCAAAAAAGCAGTTCAAAATAATGTATGGCAAACAGTAACTCCTCGTTCAGGGGATTCCATGGCTGCTATTTTTAAACGTTTAGGTTTGAGTGCGCAAAATTTACATGCGATATTACACAGAAACCCTCATTCTAAAATTTTGACGTCGATTAAACCCAGTCAAAAATTACAATTTTTAATTAATAAAAACACCTTAGAGAAATTAGTCATACCCATGAATGACATCCAAACCTTGGTCATTTACAAAGAAAAAAGTGCCTATAAAACCCGGATTGATTCTAAAAAAACCACGAATCGTAGTGAATATATTGTAGGGACTGTTAAAGGCTCTTTATTTAGTACTGCTCAAAAATCAAATATTCCCTCCAAGCTTATCCAACAAATGACTCAAATATTAAATAAAGAGATAGATTTTTCTCATTCTGTGCGCACTGGTGATACATTTGCTATAGCGTATAACAGCGTGTATGTTGAAAATAAAAAAGT
>NZ_PNJW01000171.1 GCF_013822155.1 Flavobacterium sp. | reverse complement strand
TTGAAGAACCTTGTCTTTCAATTTCTTCATAAATTGAATTCAATTTACCCTGATAAACACTATACTCTTCAATGATTGACCTATATCTAACAATATTATTGAATCGAATTTTATTATCAGTATCAGGCGCTATTTTAACTTCATTGTCTGAATCATTGAATATTAAAGATGAGCCAATACTATTTATAATAATACTAAAAACAGAAGGATACTTGGAAATAGACAAATTCTTTGAGTGAGCTTCTGCAATTTTTTGCTCATGGGCTATTTTCATATCTACAAGGGACTTGACTGAGTATTTTACAGGGTCATTTGTTTCGATATGGTGGTTAGGACAAAGTAATATCAGATTACGATAGTCAGACCTATCTTTGTTTGACATGTCAGGATTATATCTATCCGCTTTATGAGTGCTAGGGTTAGCGTCTTCAATATGACATATGTTTGAAAAATTTGTCTCGTCCTCAGAATTTACAAATATCACTGGACATTCTGGAAATGCACATTGATTACCAGATAAAGCGAATAATCTTTTAATTGTTAGTGTCGAATAATTTCTAGCTTGTCTTAATGCCATTGAATATTTTTTAGAAAAATAATGATTTCTAATTCGTGTTTTTGGATTTGTATATGTTTTGGTTCGTTGGCAATTATTTCTGCAATTTATAGTTTTTGACTTTCTAAACCCATGCTTTCTGGTAATAAATAAAACATATTAATAAATGTGCTTCTACTTAATTAGAGTAAAGATATTACAAAATTCTATTAAAGTTAAATTTTTATCGTTATGCTCCCTCCCTCTCTTACTATGTTACCTCCTTCCTCCCTGGGGGGGGACTATTCAGACAATCCCTTACCATGATTCCATTCATGAAATTTTTTTCCATAAAATTTTTCAGCAAAAATTAAGGTCATTTCATTCCGCCATGATATTTATATATAAACACATAAAATATCATGAACATACCAAAACTACTTCTCGATGAACTTAATGTCATAATCCCAGTATCAGAAAACTTAGGTGATTCCAAAGCAACCGCAATAAAAATAAGTTGCCCAGATGGCATGCTAATTGTAATTATTCAAAATGAAATCATTGACCTTATCCTTAATGAAGAACCTTGGAAAAAGATTGAACAATCACTAATATTTGATGAGGATAAGAAATACGATATGATAGCAGTGATTGAATTATTAGATGATGGCACAACTAAAAAGCATGTGTTTTGGTTTGATATAACGGAGTGTTTTTACATATCGTGAGACCTCATATTTTTGTTGTCATTAATGGTGTCCAAACAAATTTTTATCAATAGGAACTGAAAGAGCTTATTTGTTCTATGCATTCTTAAAACACAATGATTTAAATTATCTTAATTCTACTACCTCCCTCTATTTATAGCCAGTGTT
>NZ_PNJW01000170.1 GCF_013822155.1 Flavobacterium sp. | reverse complement strand
GTACCTAGTAAATATATAGAATTTGTTGACCAAGACAGTGGTATCGATTTTAATACTGAAATGAAACGCATACAAAAAGAATTTAAAGAAATTCTCCAAGAGGAAAAGGCATCACAAGAACAATTAATTGAAGCTTTTAAAACTTTAGGTTATGAGTTATAAGCGTATTGGTGATTATATTCACTTAGTGGACAACCGCAATAAGAATTTAGCGGTTACAAATCTATTGGGTATAAACATCACCAAAAATTTTATGCCTTCAGTGGCCAATATTTCTGAAACAGATTTGTCAAAATACAAAATCATTCACAAAGGACAATTTGCATATAGTGCAATGCAGGTAGGCAGAGATGAAACAATCCGTTTGGCTTTGTATACAGAAGATAAACCTGCTATTATATCTCCTGCATATTTAGTGATTGAAGTGAATGATCAAAATGAACTTTTACCCGAATATATGATGATGTGGTTTCAAAGACCTGAATCAGACAGGTATGGTTGGTTTATCAGTGATAGCAGTGTAAGAGCAAGTTTAGAATGGGAACGCCTCTGTGATATTAAAATACCGATTCCAGATATTAAAGAACAGCGCAAATATGTAGCATTGTACCAAGGCTTACTTAACAATCAAAAGTCTTATGAAAAAAGCTTAGCTGATTTGCAGTTGATATGCGATACTTACATTGAAAACCTCATTAAAACCGAAGAACCAAAAGTACTTGTAGATTATATTGAGCAATCGGATGAAAGGAATAACAATTTAAAGATTGACAATCTTATTGGTATAAGTGTAAATAAGGTATTTATGCCAACCAAGTCTAATAAAGAAAAACTTGACTTGTCAAATTACAAAATTGTTCATCCAAGAGAATTCGGATATGTTTCGGTTACATCAAGGAATGGAGAGAAAATTTCAATAGCACTTTTAGATAATGAAGCCGGATTAGTTTCAAGCACATACACAGTTTTTAGAGTTATAGATACTTCTATTCTATTACCCGAGTTTTTGTTTTTATTTTTCAAAAGGTCAGAATTTGATAGATATGCTAGATTCAATTCTTGGGGTAGCGCCAGAGAAACATTTGATTGGGCTGATATGTGCAATGTAAAATTGCCCATTCCAGATATTAAAGTTCAAGAAGCAATTGTTACCATTTATCATACTTTAGAAACTCGTAAAAGAATAAATGAACAATTAAAAAGTACTATCAAACCGCTTTGTCCTGTATTGATGAAGGGTGTGGTGGAGAGTTTAACTTAAAAACAAAAAATTATATGAGTTAAGTGTATTTCATAAGAAATGATAGCTTAAAAATTAAATCAAAAATAGGTTATGACTAATAAAACTGAAAATTTTTTTTCTGAAGGAACTGGAAAACTACTTTCTATACTTGGTATTTTATTTATATT
>NZ_PNJW01000169.1 GCF_013822155.1 Flavobacterium sp. | reverse complement strand
CCGGCTTATCAGTTGTAATGGCGTCAAAACCATTCACAACTCTAAAACGCTGACCCGGGGTAATAGGTTTTAATTTTCTAACTGACATTTCTTACTTAGATATTGTTATAAAAATCAATTGTTTCTCCTTCTTGTACTTCCACAATTGCTTTTTTGTAAGCATTTGATTTAGCACTTATCATTCCACTTTTAGTGTATTTCACAGATCTGTCTGGTCTAACATTCATAGTGTTGATAGCAACTATTTTCACACCATAAGCAGCTTCCACCGCATTTCTGATTTGAATTTTGTTTGCTTTTCTATCCACTACAAAACCATAACGATTGTTTAATTCACTTTGCTTCGTGATTTTTTCAGTTATGATAGGTTTAATTATGATACTCATGGCCTATTATTTACTTAAATTTTCTTCAATTCCTTCTAAAGAACTTTCCATAAGCACTAATTTATTTGTGTTTAAAATAGCATAAGTACTTAATTCTGAGTTAGTTACAACTCTTGAGCCCTTTAAATTGCGTGACGACAAATATACATTTTTATTTGAATCACCCAACACAAATAGCGATTTTTTATTTTCTAAACCTAAGGCTTTCAGAACTGTAATAAAATTCTTAGTGCTTGGAGTGTCGAAATTGAAATCTTCTACTACTACTAATTCAGAGTCTTTTACTTTTTGAGAGAAAGCTGATTTACGAGCTAATCTTTTTAAAGTTTTGTTCAATTTGAAAGAATAGCTTCTTGGTCTAGGACCGAAAACTGTACCTCCTCCTTTGAACAAAGGATTCTTAATACTACCGGCACGGGCAGTACCAGTACCTTTTTGTTTTTTAATCTTACGAGTACTTCCTGTTACTTCAGCTCTTTCTTTTGCTTTGTGAGTACCTTGTCTTTGATTAGCAAGATATTGTTTCACATCAAGATAGATAGCATGATTGTTAGGCTCGATAGCGAAAACAGCGTCAGAAAGTTGAACTTTTCTACCTGTTTCTTTTCCGTTGATATCTAAAACTTTTACTTCCATTACTTCTGAATGATTACATAAGAGTTTTTGTGTCCAGGAACACATCCTTTAACAAGAAGTAGATTTTTATCGGCTACTACTTTTAAAACTCTAAGGTTTTGAATTGTTACATTATCTCCTCCCATTCTTCCAGCCATACGCATTCCTTTGAATACTCTAGATGGATAAGAAGAAGCTCCTACAGAACCTGGTGCTCTTAATCGGTTATGTTGACCGTGGGTAGCTTGTCCAACACCACCAAAACCGTGACGTTTAACAACCCCTTGGAAACCTTTACCTTTTGATACACCTTGTACATCAACAAATTCTCCTTCGCTGAATAGATCTACGGTGATTAAATCACCTAATTTATACTCCGTTTCAAATTCTTGGAATTCAACGACTTTTTTCTTAGCAGAAGTT
>NZ_PNJW01000168.1 GCF_013822155.1 Flavobacterium sp. | reverse complement strand
GTATAAAAGTTTACAATGCTAAATCTTCCTATGAAATAGCATTTTCAGAAATAGATAAAATACAAAAGGAAAAAACTCAAATATTTAGAACACATGGTGTGCCTTTAACAGACGGTTTTATATACAGTAAAATCATTTTAAAGCAAGGAAAAACTTTAATAATTTCTCCAGATAAATTTGATAATTATACAGAAATAATGGCTTTTATTAATGTCCAAATAAATAATCGTACTTAACATAAGAGACGTTTATTGTATCTCCTATGGCTTTCCTCAAACAGTTTCAACCCTTACTAACTTCAATTAACCCCTGACAAAACCCGAAAAGTACTGAACAAATTCAAAAAATGGCCTTCGCCAACTCAAGCTGTCACAAGTGCTAAGCAAAAAATTAAATTATAAACCTCAGTTATACTTACTTATTCAGTATAATCTTTACTTCGTTCCCCCTGAATATACATCTTTAAACTATTAAAATGAATCGTAAAAGGCACCGTTTTCCAATGCTGTTCCTCTTCCGTCTCCGGGTTGGTATATTGGTACCAAAGTGTGTAAGCCACATTGTCAAAACCTTTACTAAATATAGGCACACCGGCTTCGTCACATTCAATACCCCAAGTCACCGCTTTTTTGGGTTGTTCATGCAGTTGGTAAAAACCCGCACCATTGCCATTTAATTCCACCGTAGGTTCAGCTCCTTTAAAGAAGTAGGTACCGGTAATCGGATAATCAATGTTAGTCGTGAGGTAATGAATGCCATCTTTGGCTTCAATCTTGGTTTGAGAAAAACTGTTAACTGCAAAAAACAGTAAAACAGCAAAGAGTAAATTTTTTGACTTCATAGTTTTACGTTTACTTTAAAATAAAAATAAAAACTATTCCAAGCCATTCATCGTTGCCATACAATTAGTTATGAACAGATTGAAGAGATAAATGTTGATTTCTTTGGAAAAGATAAGGGAAAGGATAAAAAGCATATCGCTGACAAACTTATCCCTTATACCTTTTCACTTTTCACTTATCCCTTATCCCTTTTCACTTATCCCTTTTCACTCTTTACTCCTTCTTACTTCTCCGCCTTAGTAGATTTCCCTACTGTTAAGAAGATATGTCGTTCGGGCGAACGAAACTCAATTTTAGTCTTGGCATTATTCACTTTCATAGTACTTTCTCCTCTATCATTTTTCAAAGTATAAATGGTATAATTTGAATCCGCTTGGGTTGCCGTAATTTGATATTCAAACTTGATCTCGGTGAGAAAAAAAACGACTTCTTTCTTATCAGGATCTAAAAACAAAAACGAATACTCATTCCCTTTTTGATCGCATTGTCCTTCCTTCAATGGCTTTTCATCGATGCAATACTCTTGCACGTTAAAAACTTGTTTTTGAGCATAAACTCCTGAAGTAAGCAACAACAGTAAGATTAGATTTTTCATAGT
>NZ_PNJW01000167.1 GCF_013822155.1 Flavobacterium sp. | reverse complement strand
TAAATTGTGTCCTTCTCCAGGGATGTAAGCATTCACTTCATTTCCGTTAGTCAAACGTACACGCGCTACTTTACGCATCGCAGAGTTTGGTTTTTTAGGAGTAGTAGTGTAAACACGCGTACAAACACCTCTTCTTTGAGGACAAGAATCTAAAGCAACCGATTTACTCTTCTTAGTGATTTGAGTTCTTCCTGTTCTTACTAATTGTTGAATTGTTGGCATAATTAAATACTAAAATTTCTTTATTTATTAAAATCCCCCTTTTTTAGGGGTTGCAAATGTAGTAATTATTTTTATCGAAACAAATCTTAATTAATTAATTTTCAAATAGATTCTTTTTAGATTTGATTAACCGTAATAAAAAGAGATTTTTTACGTTATTTTGAAGCAAAGCTCTATGCGATTGAAAAAGATATTCTTTCTTATTTTCTTGTCCCTCTTTGGCGGAAAAACCGCTGCTCAAAACTTGTACTTGAAAATTTCCGGCAGCAATGACAGCGAAACCAAAATCATCGACAGTATTGGCTATGAAAAAAAACACAAATCTCTAAAATCCATTACCGAAGAAAATATTTTACTTACAGAAAAGCTAAATAAGAAAGGCTATTTGGATTGTAAAATCGTCGAAACCCATAAAGTTAACGACTCTGTTTTTACACACAAATACCAACTCGAAAACAGAATTAAATATGCGCGCATATATATAGGTATAAATTTTCAGGAATTTATACCCGAAAACTTCTCCTTCAAGAACGATTCTGTAACCTTGCCTTTTGAGGAAATAGAATTTTTATTAAACACTGTAACAAGACAATTAGAGAATAAGGGTTACGCAATGGCCAAAGCCAAACTTTCCTCCATTGAAAAACAACCTCATTTCATTACCGCTTCTCTATCGGTAAATACAGAAATCAAAAGAAACATCAACAACATAGTCATAAACGGTTATCCTAAATTTCCCGAAGGCCACAAAAAAAATATCTTGCGTCTGCACAAGAACAAAACCTTCAACCAAAAAAGCCTAGAAAAAATTTATACTGATTTTGAAAAATACCGCTTTGTCAAACAGCAAAAATATCCCGAAATTTTGTTTACCAAGGATTCCACTAAAATCTATGTTTACTTAGAAAAAGCAAAACCAAACTCATTTGACGGATATCTTGGATTCACCAATGACGAAAAAGACAAATTGGTTGTCAGCGGCTACTTGGATTTAATCCTTAATAACATTCTAAATTCGGGTGAAAAAATTGCACTTTATTGGAAAAGCGATGGGCAAGACCAAAAAACGTTCAACCTGAGTTTGGAACTTCCATATCTATTCAAAAGCCCTTTCGGAATGAAAGCCGACTTGAATATTTTCAAACAAGACAGCACCTTTCAAAATACCAGAACCAATTTAGAAATCGGCTACTACTTTAACTACAACACCCGAATATA
>NZ_PNJW01000166.1 GCF_013822155.1 Flavobacterium sp. | reverse complement strand
AATTGCATTAAAATACCAATCTAAATTAGAAACAGTGTATGAAAAATGGAATCTCTACATCATATATATAACGAGTGATATAACTCCCAAGGAACTTAAAAACAAAATTGAGAATGATAAATTTTCAAGTAGAAAGATTGTTGAGGATTCTCATAATAAAGATATTAGTGAAGATGAGGCGAATCGCTTAATTGTAAAACATATTACTAATGCAGATTTAAAAGAAATTGTTGAGGAGACTCAAGAAGTCACTATTTCAGAATACATCCCTAAAAATGAAAAGCTTTGGGAACTGTTATTAGATGAAGAAAAACTTATTGGCGACAGGAAAGCTCAAGAAGCGTTTGTTAAAAAAATAACTACATTATGAAAATTAAAAGTGTAAAAATTACTGGTTTCAGAGCATTTGAAAAAGAAGAAGATGCCACTTTTGATTTTACGAAAGGTGGTGAAATAATGAATTTCGCTTCAATATATGCTCCCAATGGGTTTGGTAAAACTTCTTTCTATGATGCTGTTGAATGGGGAGTTACTCATAAAATTCAACGTTTCGATAGGATGGTGGATTTTGAAAAAGTAAGAAAAGATAATGACTCTCCCTTGTTATTAAATAAGGCTTCGTTGTCAGGAAAAGTGATAGTTGAAACTAGTTCGCAAAATTTTGAGAATACTATCAATAAAAAGAAGGTTTATAAGTATAATGAAAAACCTGTAAACGAGTATTTTCAAAATCAAATATTAACTCAAGATTTAATAGATGCTTTTCTGAAAGAAGAGAAAGCCGATAAACGCTATGAAAACTTCTTGGAAATTGATGATAATTTAAAAAAATATGACTCAGCATATAAGAAGATCATTCGTCTACTAGAGTATATAAAAGATGAAAGAAAAGATTTAGTCGATAGAAAAAATAAAGAAGAAGCTAAATATCAAGTTGAGATTGATTTTGAACAAGAGTTTAAAAAATTTGATGAAATTAATGAAGTAATCAATTCGCTCAATAAAGAAAATGAAAACTTAAATTTAATTGATCGAAATACATTCAATCAAACTTCTTATGATAATCTATCTAGGAATATTGATGTTCGATTGTTAATACTGGAAGAAGAATTAATCAAGGCTAAGTTACGTATCGATACAATAATATTGGCTAGAGATGGGAAAGAATCTGAAGACAGTAAATTAAGTAGCGGAGTTTTATCTTATCTTGAGAATAGAAGTGAAATTCTAAAACTAGATGATCAAATTAAAGAATTAGATAAGATAATAAAATGGTTTGAAGAACAAGAAAAGGTTATTAACGAATTCAGTGTTATCGATGAGAATTTAAAAATCCAGCAAAATAGATTGGAAAGAGCTCTTAATATTGAGAAGCAGCTTGAAACATTTTTTAATATACAAAAAGAGATTGATAATTTACAGAAGAATATTACGGAGTTT
>NZ_PNJW01000165.1 GCF_013822155.1 Flavobacterium sp. | reverse complement strand
GCCGTACTGTCGGCACACGGTGGAGTGCCTACTATTGTATACGTATAAGTTCCCGCTGTATCTACTGCCGGATCAAAAACACCTGTGCCACTGGCTAAAGCCGGACTCCATGTCCCGCCTGTTTCAGGGCTATTTCCTAATAAGGTGAATAAATCTATACTAGGACTCGTAGTACATAAAGTAATACTACCATTGGTGCCTGCGTTTTTTGTAGCAATTACATTAATCGTAACCGTTGATGTTGCTATTGGACATTCCGTTGATTCTGAAACTGTATAAGTAAAAACATATGGACTTCCTGCTAAGGTTAACAAGGAAACATCAATCGTACCTAAATTACCATTTGAAGTTAGCAATGGTCCTGACCAAACTCCTGATGAAAAAGGAGTACCACCCAAAATATCAAAAAGATTAATTGGAGCAGTTGTTAATAATTCTGTTTCACAAATATCAAAAACACCATTACTACCTGCGTTATTAAAAGGTTGAATTGTAACAGTAACTTCTAATCGTTCTAAACTTTCGCAAGGTGGGTCAACCGTAGTTGCATAATATGTTTGTCCATTAATTAAGGGCGTATCAATGTCCAATGGTAAAGCTGAAGTAGTTGTAAGATACCAATTATTATTGCCACTTGCATTTAAATTAGCAACAGTTGGAGGGTTTGAAGGATTTTCACAAAAAATTTGAATTGCAGAACCCGTTGGAACAGGAACAACGCCAACACTAACAAATACTGAGAGTCTAGAAGTCAAACATCCAGTGTCTGGATTAGTTTGATTTGCATAATAAATAGTATTTGGTATTAAAACAGTTGTTGATGGCAAAGGAGATCCTCCAACAGGAACATTATACCATTGCACATTATTTCCAATAGCAATTAAACTTGCAATAGTAGCTTGACTAGGAAAATCTACACAGACACCTTGAAAATTTTGCCCGGTAGGTGCTGAATAAACTGTTACCACTACACGTATTCTTGTTCCACAATTTCCTGCACTATTATCCGCAAAATAATCTTCCCCATTAACAAGTCCTGTACCAGGTGCTAGAGGAATTGTGGAAATATCTGTTGCAAACCAAGCTATACCACCACCATTATTTGTTGCTTGCAAATTAGCGACAGTAGGTGATTGTATATCACAAAAAGACTGATTTAAATTAGTAACAGTTGGACATTGAGCTAACAACTCATTTCCAGTAAATAATAAAAGTAGTAGAAACGTTCTGAACAACCTACTTTTAAAAGCTGTTGAAATAGAACTTATTTTATTAAAATAACCCATAAGATATCGCGAGTTTTTATCATTAATTGGCAATTTTAGTATCGGAATCAACATCATATTGAAGAATATAACCTCCATTATTTGAATATCCATTATCTGAATTTTTAAAATAATGAAAAGTATAATTTAATTGTTCAGTACTATCATCTTTTGCTGTTGCTTCAAAATTTTTGTCTTGAAACAGCCTAACCAATGCATCAAAAGTTA
>NZ_PNJW01000164.1 GCF_013822155.1 Flavobacterium sp. | reverse complement strand
TAAACCTCGAAAATTTTTTCCGAATCACAGAAAGTAGTTTTTTGGAAATATCAAAAAAATGTCCAGAACTATATAGACTATCTTTTAGTGGAAATCCAACAATAAAATTTATTGGAGAGAGCTCAATAACAGATACACCGACCACAAAATTTCCCCGTCTTGTTCAGTTAGAAATTTCAGACTGTAGAAATCTCGAGAAGATTGAGATTGAAGCTCCTTCCCTTAGGAATCTAATTATTCACAATTGTCCTAATTTAGTAAAAATAACAATCAAATCAAGAAATAAACCTTCAATCACCTCTCACAATACACGCTTATTATGGATTCCTTACGACAAACCTTCTCTAACAGAGAATATAATCGATAAAATAAAAACAAAAATTTCTAATTTTATAAGTTTTAGTGAACCAACGATATCAAAGAGTAACAACAGTGAACGAGATTTATCCAGACTCACGCCTCAGAGATTCACATCATCAGGAGCTGCAAGTAGCAGTCAATGGGACCATAATAACAGCGCTCCAATCATCTCCATCGCAAAACGATCCATTCAAGTTGACAAAAAAATAATGAAAAATTGGTTACAATACATTTTGAGGAGAGAACCAAATCTGTTAACAGTTATAAGCCAAATCACCACCCCAGAATCGGATGAAGGTTTTCAAGTAGATGTTAAAAGTATGATTACACCTAAAATTCAAAAACTGATCAAAAACCAAATAAAGAATCATGTTAAGGATAAAGACGATTATGAAGGTATAGAGAAAAAATTCTTTCAATTTTTGAAAATTCGAAGTCTTCGACCTCTCCCAGAAAGCTCTCTTTCAAATAGTTCTGAAACAGTGAAGTTGGATCACAAAATTGGCACGAGAAGATCTATTTTCCTGGCAGAACATATTGACTTTGATAATTTACCACAAGTTAATCCTCTCGAAGGCTGTACAATTGATGATCTTGATCAAAGTAATATCGATAACATGTTTAATATTATTTTAGAAGCGGAAAAAATACTAGAATCAATCAAAGGCAAGAGGGTAATCGCCCTATTCGGAGAAACTGGATGCGGAAAAAGTACTTTAGCAAACTGGCTCCTAGGATGTATAATGAAACAAGGAAAACGAGGAAGGATTGAAGCCATCGATGAAAAAACCCCCATCGGTCACAAATCAAGCTCCGAAACGCTCATCCCATCAGCTTTCGAATTAATCGAAGATATTTTTTTAGTTGACCTGCCTGGTTTTCTCGATAATAGATCTCCAGAAGCAGACATCGCACATGCTGTAAACATACGTCGTCTATTTCAAAACTCTCATTCCTGTAATTTATGTCTCATAGTTGACTACCACACCTTCAAAAGTGCGAGAGGAAAAGGAGTTAATGATCTGTTATTAAGATTAGAAGAATTTGTTAAAAAAACTGCTTTAAAAAATTTTCAGAAGAATCTTCTAATAGGATTTACAAAGGTATACAACGAAATTCAATTGAGTGACCTTAGCAAAG
>NZ_PNJW01000163.1 GCF_013822155.1 Flavobacterium sp. | reverse complement strand
TTCAATTTTCTTTCTATAGGATTTTCGGCTTTAAATTTTACCGACAGCCGTGGAATTTTTCAGTTCTACAATCTTAAAAATCTTTGGAAACATATTGAAATTGCTACCGATAATCACTTTAAAAAACTGAATTTAGCCACAGAACCATTGGGCGTTAAGGAGATATATGAAGCGGTTTTCCACAAAGAATTTGTCAATGAGTTGGGCGCAACATTTCCGCACTATGATTTCCAAACGGTTTATGCAAAATACTTTGACAACAATGAAGATTATATCGAAAATAAAACAATTGTATTGCAAGAAATTATTGAATTCCTAAAGGAAAATAAAAATTGAAATTAGCCATATCTAACATAGCGTGGTCAGCAGAAAGCGATGAATCAATGTATACTTTTTTAAAGTCTGTAGATTTTGAAGGATTAGAAATTGCGCCAACGAGGATATTTCCTGAAAAAGCGTATGATCAATTGGAGGAAGCCCAATTATTTAAACAGCAAATACTAAGTAATTACAGCTTAGAAATTCCGTCTATGCAAGCTATTTGTTTTGGCAGAAGCGAAGCCATTTTCGGAACAGAAGAAGAGCGAAGTAGTATCATGGAATATATAAAAAAAGCTATCGATTTTGCAGCAGTATTAGAGTGCAAAAACTTGGTTTTTGGTTCGCCCAAAAACAGAATTATTGGCAAAGGCCAAGAAACGATAGCCTTTTCATTTTTTGAGGAATTAGGAATTTATGCCGCTTCAAAAGATACTGTTCTTGCCATGGAACCGAATCCGGAAATTTATGGAACCAATTTCCTGAATACAACAACCGAAGCTATCAATTTTGTAAAAGAAATCAAAAGCACAGGATTGAAAGTCAATGTTGATTTAGGCACTATAATTTACAACACTGAAACACTTGATACGATTGCCGATAATATTGATTTGATTAATCATATTCACATCAGTGAACCTAATTTGGAACCAATTACAGAAAGAGCTATACACGTCGAGTTGTATGGCTTATTAAAAGAGTATAAATATGGTAATTTTGTTTCCATTGAGATGAAAAATGCCAACGATATTTCAGTAGTTAAGAACACCATTCATTACATAAAAGATGTATTCAAAAGAAAATAAAAATATTTCAGGAGTTCCAGACTATATTTCTACTGAGTTTCATGAAAAAAAAACTAAGTATTGTCTTTGTATTCCTATAATTAATGAGGCTGAAAGAATTCATTTGCAGTTGGAACGCGCAAAAAAAAGTGGCGTTGACCAATTAGTTGACATCATCATTTGTGACGGAGATTCTAAAGACGGTTCAACCGAATTGTCCAAAATGGAAGCTTTGGGCGTAAACACGTTATTGGTAAAAAAAGGATTTGGCAAGCAAGGCGCACAACTAAGAATGGGCTTTTGGTTTGCTTTAGAAAGAGGTTATGAGGGCGTTTTAACCATTGACGGAAATAATAAAGACAGTATAGAATCAGTGTCATTATTTATTGAAAAATTG
>NZ_PNJW01000162.1 GCF_013822155.1 Flavobacterium sp. | reverse complement strand
AATTAAGTTGAAATCATCAGCTACGCCAATCTTCTTAAATAAGCTAATAGTGCGTTTCGCCATATTGATTAAATCGAACAGCTCAACATCTGGTATTTCTATTATATCGGTGAAGTGATGTTTCGGGATAATTAAAGCTTGTCCATCATTTACTGCGTGTTTAGCTAACACAGCTATAGAACTTTCTGACTCAGCTAATCTTCTGTCATTTAATGATAAATTACAGAAGGGACATACTAGAACATTTTTCATTTTAATATCTATACGGATATGGATCTAAAAAATCATCTTCATAGATTTTTACTATATTTTCTTCATTAATTAATGGAAGCGGCATAACCTCACCATTTTCATCGATTGAAATATTTCCCTTAATCAATAAACAAATTTTGGAATGTTCTTTTATTTTGTTTATGCCGTATTTTTTTGGCTCCAACTTGATCATTTTAAGATACTCTGCCGCCAACCTTACACCGTATACAGAATACCCTGTTACCACGCAAACCGATTTAGCCTTTATCTTATCCTTCAAAGCTGTGCCTTTTCCAATTATTATTACCCCAACATCCGATATATTTTTTACATTATTTTCCTCAGTTTCTTTGTATTCTATTTTATTTTCAAAGCCTTTAATTTTTAAAAACACTCCTTTATTGTTCGGTCCATCCTTAAATTTTACTGGTGACCCTAGTGCTCCGATTAGGAATTCGGTTATTTTATTCCATTTTGGTCCACCAACTGATATAACGATATTTTTCAGCTTATCTGGTTCGGGAGAGAATCTACTATATATTGGAGCCGCATCAAACCATGAGCAAAATATTTCGCTAACCAATAACGTAGACTCAATATCTCCATATATATATTGTTTACTTGCAGACTCCTCAGCAGCGACTACTCGTTTTTTAAAATCAACCAGCGGGATATTTCCAAAATACACCGTCCATTTATCGCCTGGAGTTGCACCAATAAGCAGCAACTGAGGCTGAAATTTTTTCTTAATATAAAAGTAAGCTCGGTCAATAAATACACCACCAACAAATTTGAATATGTCTTTAGGAAAATCGTCTAACAAGCCTGACAACAAACTCGGAACTTTGCTATAAAACCAACCAATTACATTATGTAGATTATCCATTTTTTAATTCAAATAAATATATTGTGTGACTTTCAACTCCAACTAGATTTGCATTGGCAAAGTCAGATTTAAGATTTTCCAAGCCTACTTCAAAACCCTCAATATCGATTTTATTTAATACTGAAGCACATTTTTTTTCGAAAATTTCGATAAAGTTATTGTCAGGCTCAAATTCTTCCAGCTCTTTATATGTTCGAATACATTCCATCCCTAAACTATTTCCGACTGAACACAAAGAAGTTAGTCTACTTGCTTCTAGTAAGTCAAATAACTCGGCTTGCGGAAAGTACTTGGATAGGGTTTGCCGCTTAATGTCTTCCGGCGTATGTAAAGCAGCTATGAAAATTCCATTTGTCTTGAGTACACGACGAACCTCA
>NZ_PNJW01000161.1 GCF_013822155.1 Flavobacterium sp. | reverse complement strand
CCAGTTTTTATCATTTCTCGTCAATTAATTTATATTCTTCAAGTGCGTCATTCCAAATCTTGTCTTTATTCAGTCGGACTAATTCAAGAACCAATTTTGTGATTTTATCTTGGTCTAGGTTATCTCTACTAATTTCGTTTATGAAGTCTTTTGATAACTGTTCATCTAGGTGTTTTGCATTTTCAATGTCGCAGCAACCATAACCGTCAAAGGAAATTCTGCACAAGTTGATATGATTTCTTGTCGTGTAATTAAAGTCGATAAATACAGAGCCATCAAGGCAACCTAAGTAGAAGTCAGCCTTTCTACTTTCTGGCATTGTCGTCTTGAAAAAATCAAATTCACTCTCCATTATACTATTCTTTTCAGTCAAACTATTCTATACTTTGTAAACAATTTTTAATGTGTCGTTAATTCGGTCAGAAAGCATCTCAACAAGTTCCTCGTTCATAAATTCATAGTCGTCTGGAATATTAAGAACTTCGATTGTTGGCAATTCTAAGTGTCTGTAATGTCCCCATATTTTTGCTCGTTGTCCAGTTTCCATTACAAAAACTAAGTCCGCCCAATTCAAATCATTTTCTGAAATTTTCCTGTCACTTTTTGGACTTAGTCCAGCAGAACGAATATTGAAACGTTCGTCATTTTTAAAAATGTATTCCGCTGTCCTGCTACGCTTTTTATTTCGTCCACAAACTACTAATATGTTTGGTCTTTCTGTCATTCAGTTGATGTCGTCCTAAAATTGGTGCTAACGTTTGGCAGCTACAAGAAGTTGCGTACTTCATTCACTAACAATTACAAATATAGACAAAACTTTTATTCAACAATTACCATTTCTGATAAAGACCAAGCCTAGCAATTTCTTGTAACTGCTGTTAGTGGCAGTACTTATTTTATTGTTGAGTAAATCTAGATTTTTTCCAAGCTTCGGTCATCATTTGTCCTTTTTTATTGTCAACATACATAATATTAACAGTAAATTCTCTTTTATTGAAAAGTCTACTATACATTAATACGTTTAGAATCATTTTATTCGGATATTCAATTTTCATTTTAAAAGTCTGAAACTCTAAATTATCAATTTTTTCAACGCTTTTTGTCGTATCAATTTTAGCATTTGGCATTTGAGTTTTAAATGTTTCTAAAAGAACTTCGTTTACATTCTTACAAGATTCCAAATAATCGCCATCTATTGAAACGTCAAAAGGTTGATAGTTTGATTCAAAATAATTTAATTGGTCACTTTTGAAGACAAAGATTGTTTTTGCTTGATTAATAATTTCTCCTTCGAATGTTTTTTCAATTGCATCAGATCCTTTGTTCTGCATTTTTGTCCAATCTTCTGCACTTACATTTTCAAAGTTTTCAGGTATTGTAATTTTCCAACCAAAGTCTTCATTGTAGATTTCTCTTTTTGCTGTAGCTTGTCCGTTACAACTTTGAAGTGTTATTATTAAACAAACTATTAAATATTTCAGTTCTTTCATTTATTAAGTTTAAAATTTTATTAAGACAGATTTTTGCGGTTTCTGCGGTCGTATTGCCAC
>NZ_PNJW01000160.1 GCF_013822155.1 Flavobacterium sp. | reverse complement strand
CCTGCTATGTGAATTTGTCAAGTCATACGATCACTCCGCCAACGATTTTTCCTAGTTGATCACTTGATGTCGTTCGTTTTGCCTTAATTTCTTAAAGCCTACCTGCTATTCGTGGTCGAACTCGTAAGTGCGCCACTAGTTGTTTTTTCGAACATTTTAAAAAGTGGGACGCTCTAAACTATTACACGTGATGCATATTTATGCTCACTAGGATGCTTGGCAGAGTCGTCCCGAAAGTCATCAAATTTTTTTTAGGATCTTTGTCGGTTTATTTTTCTATTTTCTTTTCTAATCATTTATAAATTGGTTTGCATAGGATAAACCTATTACTTACGCCACAAATTTAACATTTTTCCTGTTTTGCATTTTGGTTTGTGGCATTTTTTTAAATTTCAAGGTAGGTCGTTCAGTCTTTTGGGCTTCGTAAAGCTCTCCCGTCCTAAAACAAGCCCTGATGCGTCCAATTAACCTTCTGGCAATAGCAACGATTGCTCTTTTAGCTCCTGATTTCGCCGCAATCCTCTCATAGATACTCTGAAGATCTTTGTCATGACGTATTGCTACCCAAGCAACCTGAACAAGTATTTTCCTCACAATAGGTTTCCCTTGTTTTGTAATATGTCCCTGTCTCGTGTGTTCTCCTGAGGAGTGTTCACTTGGAGTAAATCCTATGTAACTAAATAACTGTTTTTCATTCTTAAATTGCTGTAGATCTCCTAACTCATTAGCCAGCACTCGAGCACTTGTGCAGCCAATTCCACTCACTGCTTGGTACATCATATCAATTGTCTTGTCTTTAGCAGCCTGTTTTTTTATTTCGATGTCTATCTCTTTAATCTTTGCATCAAATTCAAGCCACATTTTTGCAAACGTTTCTATAGAAAATCTAACTCCGGGGGTCATTTCGAATTTAGAAAGCCCTTTAATCCAAGCTGGAGAGACTTTTTTCTTGTTATCAGCTGGAATTAATCCATGTAGAAAAAGAAGAGATTTGATTTGATTACCAATTCTGGCTCTTTCTCTAGAAAAGGTATCTCTTAACCTCGTTACGGTACGATTATCTTCTTGTTCTACAGTCGGAATATAAACGTTTCTTAATTTGCCCTCAGAAAGATGTGCCGCTATTTTGAGAGAATCTCTTTTGTCTGTTTTTACCTTAGTATTTGACACTTCTATGCCTGCTGCGTGAACAACAATATTTTCAATTCCTGCGGCCTCTAAAGATCTATGTAGATGAAAACCACAAAATCCTGCTTCATAAGCCGTCTTAATTTTTCCCGAGCCAAATCGTTTCTTAAGATAGGAAATCAAACATTCAGGCTCGGCTTTTAATGTGTCTCTTTTTATGATACACTCATCGCATATCGCTGTTACTGAATAAGTCTTTTTGTGAACATCCATTCCAACGAAAATAGTTTTTCCAGTATAGTCTTTCATAAGCGAACCTCCTTTTGGTTTTTTTGCTATAAACACCGTAATTGGAGTGTTCGCCCTTTTTCAAGAGAAAACTATCTTTAAAAAGTAGACTAGATATTCAGCATAGCAACTATTA
>NZ_PNJW01000159.1 GCF_013822155.1 Flavobacterium sp. | reverse complement strand
ATGGCCGTAATGATCATCCAAATCCTCATTTTCATCCAGCAACGGCACCCAATGCTGCTAATAGTCCCGCAGAAAAAATAGATTCTTATTGGAAATAAAGACATGAATGATCAATTAAATAACCAGTTTTGGTATGAAGTAGTTATCGACGATGTTCCAAGATGTTTGCCAGGAACATCTATTCATGATTTACTCTTACATATTATGAAGGCGACAGAACTCAAATATGTTGTTACAGACGATGTCGAAGGTGGTATGGTTCTTTATTTTCAACAAATAGAGCACGTTCCAATCGAACTAAACGAAGTGCTTCCAAAATTTAAAACTGTTATTCAATTTGATTGGGCAGACTTCTTTTTATATAAAAACTATCCATCAGGTTGGGAATCCTTTAAAGAAAGATCAACTCGAAATCTTGATTATTACGAGTTAATACAAGAAACTGATGTAACAGTCAGAGCTGTAGACGATCAATACATGTATGTATACACAAAAGACGAGAACGTGGTTAAAGTTATTTCTGATAATTACTTCACGGAAAGTATCAAATTTGCTCCTATAGAAAACTATATTTTCCCCTACTGATCAATTTTTTGAATTGCTTGGTTTGCTTAAGGGGAAATAGTGTTAGCTTTATCAGGAAAATCATAAGCTTCCTAATAACCAGAATCAAAACGAAAAAAAATCTCCAGGAAATTTACAAAAACAAATTGAACAAGGAAAATCGCCCAAATCTGTAGAAAGAGCCGACAAAGGTCGTGGCGAATATGAGAAAGACCACGTACACTTTAAAGATGGCTCAGCTTTGAATTCAGACGGCACATGGAAACACGGAAACAGAGATCTCACAAATGCTGAAATAGATTGGTTAAAAAATAATGGATGGCAATCTCCGTAGGAGTAACTAATGAAATACTTTGATGAAAAATGGTGTTTTAGCACAATTAGCGATGATGAAATTGATGCACGATTGATGATGTATAAACAATACGTTGATAGCATCTACAATGAAATTCCTTTTGTTTTGAAACTTTTTGCAAAATCAATTTTTTTTCATGACGGAATCATCGATAAAATAGTGTTTTCGCAGAACAACAACTATTTAAAAATACATGGTGTTTTTGGAGATTTATTAATCGGTTACTATTTTCTAGAAATTAACTACAAAAATGTATGTGTTTTGAATGAAAAAATGCTTGATTATATTTTTAAAAATAAAAATAAAGAAGTTTTAAGCAACGAAATCGAAGTTCTTATAAACGATCGATATGCCCATCGATTTTTTTTCTCAGATAAAACAGAGATCGAAATCGTTTTCGAAGATGTTGATATAAAAATTGAAAATACGCATCAAAGATCATATAAGAGGTCAATATGTGACTTCGAAATAACCTAACTGTTGCCAGCGTGGCTGGTTGGAAGGTGGGTGAATACCTCAACTGATCTCAAGCAAAGAATTATTTCTCTCCTGGAGATAATCAGGCGCATCAGTCCAATATTGTCCATTCTTTTGGGGTGGGATGATAGCGGACGATCCTTAGATGATAATTTGCCCTATAA
>NZ_PNJW01000158.1 GCF_013822155.1 Flavobacterium sp. | reverse complement strand
TAAGAAAAAATAAAACAACAAATTGAATATGAAAAATACAATACTAGTAGTTATACTTTTTCTGAGTATATCATTATCCGCACAAGATTGGCAATGGGCAAAACGAGGAGGTAGTACCGATAATATAACTGAATCTTTTACGGTTTTAAAAGAACAAGTTGTTTCGATGGTCACGGATAGTGACAACAATGTGTATATTTTAGCTCCAGTTGGTAAAAACAATTTGAACATCGATGGTGTACCCAAAACGAATTATGGTAATTTAAACACGGTGGATTACATGATTGCAAGTTTTAGTTGTACGGGAGATTATCGATGGAGTAAAGTGATTGGTGGTGGGGGTAATGATAATGATTTGATGAGAAATCTTGTAGTAGATACTGATGACAATGTTTATGCGGTGGGTTTTGTAAAACCTGCATTTACGGCTAGCACTGCGGTGCATTTTGATGATGATGTAGTACTACCTACTTCCTCGTCAACTACTAATACTTTTAAAAAATCGCTATTTATGATTAAATACAATAAAGAAGGGGTTTTTCAATGGTTACGGATGCCACAAGCTGACAATTTAAGTTTTACAACCGCTAACCAAACAGGTTGTGGAAATATTGTGATTGATGCAAATAATAACTTAACGTGGTTAGTTGCCATTCCAGCAGGCAACTATGCAGATGGAAATTATAGCACTTCAGGATCAGGTGTCAACACACATATTTTAAAATATAATAGTAATGGAGAATTTTTAAGCGGTTCGCCTTTTAATGCTGTTTTTGGTGCAGGTACTTTTTATTCCATGAAGTTATATAGTCATCCCACCAATGGCACGTTATATATTGTTGGTGAAAAAGCACCCGATTACACAGTTACTGTTGGTTCTCAAAGCGTAACAGGTAATGCCTATGTGGCCGCCTTTTCCCCAACGGGTACTTTTTTATGGCTCAAACAAAGTTCAGGACAAAATATCGATTTAATTACCTCAGCTATCGATGCCGTTGGTAATATTTATTTTGCCGGCGAAACTTTTAACAATATGAGTTTTGAAGGCATTGTATTAACATCTCCAGATACCAGTAGTTTTCCATATCTATTTAAAATCAGTAGTGAAGGTGAGCCGCTTTGGGCTTCAACAGCAAGTTTTTCAGGTGCATTAGGTAACACGCTAAAGGGGTTAGTTGCTAACGGAAATGAAGTGCTTGGCACAGGTGGTGCTTTTCAGTTAACTTGGGGTAATTTTTCTGTAACAAGCCCTTTAGGTACTGGTTTTGATACGTATGTCGCCACTTTTAATGCTACTACAGGCGTTCCAACAAGTTTAATTGAACTCACCAGTAACGTGGGCTGTGAAGATTTCGGCACCGCTGCCACAGTTGATAGCAATGGCAGTTATTATATTGGAGGTTATTTTACGTGTGGGTTAACCATTGGCAGTACTACCCTGCAAAACACAGGGCAATCTGATTTTTTTGTGGCTAAATATGGCACTACCGATTGCAGTTTAAGCCTTGCCGAGCAAGAAGCTTCAAACCTAGTGGCGTTTCCTAATCCAACCAAAGGCTTGGTGCAGTTTTCTAATTCCGC
>NZ_PNJW01000157.1 GCF_013822155.1 Flavobacterium sp. | reverse complement strand
TAAAACAATACTTTTATTTTGAAGTGTGTCTTCAATTTTTTTACGTTTTAAAGTTTCAATTCCTAACGAGATAATTTCAGAAACAGAGCGTGTAAAATTTATGTCTTCATTATCCCAGTACCGAATAGTATCCGTTGCTTCAAAACAGATAATACCATAAAGTTTTCCATTTATAAAAACAGGATAGTCAAGTAATGATTTAATATTGTGTTCATTAAAGTAATTACCGATAAACTCAGATGTTTCTTTTTGACGTTTTACATCGGAAGCGATAATCATTTGTTCTCTTTCTATAGCTTCAAAATAAATAGGCAATTCTTTTTTGTAAAGAATCAAATGGTTGGAATGTGTATTGGTTTTTAGATTATATAAATCTTGACATTCGATACGATCAGGGTAATAATTCCAAAAACTGATACGTTGAATGCCGGAAGCCTTAGATACATTTTCAAAGATTACTTTCAAAATAGGCGTTATACTATCAAAAATAGCAAAACTTGTTGTAGACAATTTTGAAAGTGCATTATTGTATTTTTTGATTTTGTCCTGACGTTGTGATTTTTCAACTTCTAAGTTTCGAATCATGGTAATGTCACGAGCAATTCCTGAATAGCCTATGATTTCATTTAAATCATTTCTTTTGATGGTTACCTTTTGAGAAATCCATACTTCTTCACCACTTTTCTTTAGAATTGGAAATTCAAGAAGTGAAAAATCGTTTAAATATTTGAATTCTTCTTGGTAGTGACTTACAATTTGTTCCCTATAATCTTCCCGAATTAATTCAGCATAATACATGTTCATCAGTTCAGTTAAATCATATTCTAACAGTGAACAGGAAAAGGAATTTATAAAGGTAAATTTACCATCGTCATCCGTTTCAAAAATTAAATCGGTGGCACTTTCAATTAAATTTTGATACCTATGTTCAATATTAATCTGGTCAGTTACATCATTGCCAATACCAACAAAAAGGTCTTCTCCAAATTGTTTATCAACCCATTGAATGTATTTATATGTTCCGTCTTTACATTTTAATTTCCGGGTATACATTCTGTCAACCATATAGGTGTCATGATAGGATTCTCCAACAAATTCTGGATCTTCAGTGAGCTCCCAAAAACCCATTCCTAAAACCTCGACATGATTATAGCCTAAGATATTTTGTATGCTTTCACTACAGTAGGTTAGTTCTCCTGATTTTTTAGCTGCAATTACTAATGATTTACCACGATTGACTATTTCATTCGCAAAGAAGAATTTTTCTTTATTATTCTGTAATGCAACGTGTTTTGTTTGGTTAATAATGACAATAATCAAACAGAAAATGATGGTAATGATTCCTATACTTAATGGAATTTGTTTTTGTATGATAAGTCCAATAATTACAGTAATTATGAGAACTATGTATAGTAAATAGTGTTTGTAATTATTGAAAACATTAAAGGAAAATAAGACAATAATTAACATTCCTGAAAAAGTTACTAACTCAAAAGGTCGAGTTACTAAATTTGTTAATACTATAATTGAAAAAATTAGGAAACTAATTGTAAATAGTTTGGAGAGATTGTTTTCTATTTTTTTTATTTT
>NZ_PNJW01000156.1 GCF_013822155.1 Flavobacterium sp. | reverse complement strand
AAGATAAGCTGAGCCAATTAAAGCACTATTCTTAGATTTTTCAGCAGCATAAACCATACTGTCAGCATATACCATTGCTAAACTTTCATTCGAATGATGCAAGTAATTTTTATATCCATTTACAATTTCTTCCCAATTCTTTTCAGCTTTAGCTTTTTTTAAAAATATTCGGAGATATAATGATCTCTTGTGACTGTCATTTTTATTACTCTCTATTTCATCAAACAGATAGTCGTAATCTCTATTTCTAAGAGAATCCGGAATTTTAGATGCTACTTTTTCTAATGCATATATGTTTTCTCCTGAACATAAACATGCTATTATAATTAAATATTTTTTAATCATTCTATAAATATGGGGCTACAGTGCTTTAGAAATTAATTTCTTATGCACTAAGGTATTTCAATAAAGTTGTAAGGTTTTTCAAATGTAACAGAAACAATTGATAAAGGATAATTATTTAACAAAAATTGCTTTATGGATTTCGTGGAAATCAATACTTGAAATAGCGGAAACCCACAGATAACCATTTGTTTACTAGTGATTAGGCTAATAGATTTGTCCCGAATTCAAAAGCAAACAAGTTCTGCTTACCCGGGTAAAATGAACTGACGAAAAAAAGTACTCAGTAACATTTTAACAATTACAAGTCATGAAAAAAAAATCATCATGGATTATCACATTAACATTAATTTGCTCTTTTATTTTTTCCTGTAATACAGATGAAGAAGTTATAATTAATCCAGACACAACCGTATTAGACAGCTACAAAAAGCAGTGTCAAAAAATTGCTCAGAATAATACTAATCCATACGACACTATTGGAAAGATACAGATTTATATTCTAGACATCTATTTATCGGCAAATTACAGTCACAGTACGATTGAGGAAATCAATGAGGAAATACAAACAATAGTTAATACATATGGGAACTCATTTATTGGAAATTCTGTTCAACAATCTCTTACAGTAGGAAATCAAATAATCAATCCTTTCAATACAACAGAAAGTAGTTTAAGTACAATTATTGCAAATTCTCAATTAACAAACCAAGCAAAAGTAAGTCTCTCGGGGTTTATCACTTCATTATTTCTTTTAGTTGAAGAAGAATATGAAGACATACACGATTTCGTAGTATCATATGAATTATCTGTAATCAATAATTCTGAATTCAATGATGAAGATAAAAGAATTATCCTTACTACATCTTCCCTTTCAAGATATTCATTTTATTATGAAAAGAAGCGAAAAGATAAAGATTGGGAAACTTCAGTAGGTAATATTATGGCTGGCTTAAGCGGTGCTTTAGAAAATTCTTTAACTGCTGTCAATTCGGCATTGGTTACAGGAATATATCATAACACAATTGTTACTGATTAATGTAAAAAATGTATAGAATCATAAATACCGAAACGAAGCTAGTAATCACTTTATTTATACTTCTTATCATTTTAAATCTGATTAGCCTTTATTTCATCATAGACCTATTTAGCTATGATGAAATAATTGGTTATCTCTCAAATGGAGATGAAAAACATTCTGAACCAAGAAAAATGTCATTATTGTTTTTTATT
>NZ_PNJW01000155.1 GCF_013822155.1 Flavobacterium sp. | reverse complement strand
TATTTGATGCTTGATAACAAACATCTGTTCCATCTACTAGGAATTGCCTAACATGAACCTTATCTTCAATTATGATTAAAACATAATCGGTATGAGTAGGTTTTTTTTTAGTATCAAAAATTAAAATGGAATTTTTTATAAAAGGAGGAAAATTTGAGTTGTCAGCTAATTGAAAAGCTAAATAATCTTCTATTTTTTTGTTAATAAAATCAATATGATTACCTTCGTTTTTACTTAATTTTTCTTTTAAAATGTCATGTTCAGATAAAATATAAAGTTTGGAGATGGAAGATTTTTTTTCTTCCTCCATTGCTTGAGTGTCAACCCCATACTCTAACCATTCGGGGCTAACTTCCAAAAGTTCCGCTAACTCATCTATAAATTTGGGTTTAGGAGAATGTTTTAATAAATAATTTAATGCTTGCTTTGAAATTCCTAGCTGTTCTGCTATCCAGGCTTTAGATAGTCCTCTCATTTCAATGATACGGGAGATCCTTTCCCCAAATTGAGAAACTGGTAAGTTTTGATAAAGCTCTGCTTCAATATTTTTCGCCGTCATCTACTTTACTATTGTAAAAATAAAAAATATTATTTATTATTCTTTTACTTTTGTAAAAGAAAGGTTAATCCTATAACTATACAGGGTAATTTTTTATTTTAAAATGGATAGGGAGTTAAAATGGTGTTACATGACTCAAAATTAAACATTTATAAGGGAATGATTCAATATCTTCTTGAATCTACAAATTATACATTAAAACATATTGCTCATTTATCTGAATCAACAATCAAAAATATTCGCACAATTTATAGTGGAAAAGAAATTCCCCTGGGTTTTACCTCTGAGCTTCAACTCATTAGGCTCTATCAAATCATTTTAGAAATTCAATCGAGCGCCCCAAAAATTCCTAATTATTTCATCAAGGATGAAAAATATGATTACATTCGATATTAAACAAGCGGCAGTGTTCTTAGGGGCACATAAAGAAACAATTAGAAAATTAGCCGCAGGCGGACAATTACCGGGGGTAAAAATTGGAAGAAGTTGGAGATTTGTTGAAGAAGATCTTGTGGAATATATGCGTTCAAAATATGTTTGGGCTCATATACCAAAGGAAGCTGTAAATAGGAGTAAGGAACAATGGCGCTTTATCAAAGAAAAAACATTTGGTGGGTTAGCTTCACCCACAATGGACAAAGAATACAAAGAAGCACTGGGACTACGGTAAAAATAGCTGCTCAAGAATACTACGATAAATTAAAAGCAGAATTGTGGAACGTCAGTAAACTTGATCACAAAATTATGTATTCTTGGCGAGATGCTGTACTACGATGGCTGAAAGAAAATCAACATAAACGCAGCCTGGCGAGTGATAAGATTCATTTAAGATGGATAGATAAATATTTTCATCACTTACGACTCCATGAAATAACGCGTGACCTGATTGAAGAAGTAGCGGAGAAAAGAGCAGAAGATGGGGTAACACTCACTACTGTTAATCGCATGTTAGAGGTAGTAAGGGCTATTTTAAGGAAAGCCCAAAACGAGTGGGAATGGGTAGATAAAATTCCATCAGTGCGAATGCGATATGTTGAAAAGCAAAGAATACGCTGGCTTACTTTGAATGAGGCTCAGCGGTTACTCAAA
>NZ_PNJW01000154.1 GCF_013822155.1 Flavobacterium sp. | reverse complement strand
AAATTCATTCATCATTTCAAATACAAAATGGATTGAAGTCAACTGGAAAGAAGAATTAACTATTGATGATTTCAATAAGAATCATGTGTTATTTCAGGAGGACCAGAGAGCCGATTACATTTTTAGATTAGTTGACTCTATAGTATGATGTGAATTAAAAATAGATTATTCATTTAATTTAATCAAATATTTATTAAAACCCTAATAACCAGGAAAATAGATCAAATATTTTTCCTGGTTAATTGTTTTATAGAACTTTGCATAAATGTTATAAAATAAGGTTTACCTTTTCTTATAACAGTAAAACGGTTTAAAGTTAGTGTCCGATCCTAGCAAATTGAACACAAAAGTGTCTAACCCTTTTTTTATAACAGCAAAGATGAAAATACCCGTTGCCATTTTCGCCAGAGTGAGCTCTGATGAACAAGATTTCAATAGGCAGATTTTGGACCTTAAAAAAATTGCAGTTGCCAATAACTTCGAAGTGGTATCAATTATTTCAGAAAAAGTTTCTGGTGCAAAATCAAATGATGAACGAATTGGAATTCAACAGTTGCTTAACGAAGCCAGACAAGGCAAATTTCAAAAGGTGCTATGTGCTGAAGTTTCGCGATTAGGAAGATCAACAATACAAACTTTAAAATTAGTTGAAGAACTTCACCAATTGGGAATAAGTATCTATTTGCAAGATTTGAAAACTGAAACGCTAGATGAGAAAGGAGAAATCAGTTTTCAAACCGAGATGATGTTGCATATGCTTTCACTTTTTGCCAAAAACGAGAGAAGAAATTTAACTGACAGGATTCGTTCTGGGATGAATCAAGCGCGTCTTAAAAATATCCATTGTGGCCGTCCAAAAGAGAGCAAAGAGGATAATTCAACCTTTTTGTCCAAATATCCCAAAGTAATTGATGGACTCAAACGAGGTTTTAGTGTTAGGGAATGTGTTAAACTATATGACACTTCACTCGGTACAGTGGCAAAGATTAGAAAAATGATCGAAGTATGAGGAAAGTCGATATTACAGGTGTGCACAAAATACTCACGCGCTACTATGGAAGCCGAAACATGAGTATGACTACGTTTGTGGAGGAAAGAAATTTTATCAACCCTAGCGTAATGAAGTTTACATTTGACTTTGACCCCTCAATAAAAATCGACTTCATCACCATGCTAAGAAGACTTAAACGGTACATCATTGGTGCTCATTTCAATTTGAATATAATCGAAGAAGAGAACAGGATTCAAATCTATGTGATTGTTTATGATAAGCCAGAGTACAGAGACTATGATTTTATTTTTAGTGAGAATTAGACATGAAAAAGACTAGAATCATCATAACACATCAATTGGAGAAAACTCAATATCATTTTATGGTGGTTAATCCTGATAAGTTAACCAACAATGAAGTACAAAAAATTAAAAAAGAAATGGGTGTTGAGATGGTTTTTGTGAACAGTAGGCTATATAAATAAACATGGATTTTATTAAACAAAGTAATAAAAATATAGATAAATAAACTTCAATCTTTATGTGGATATTGAAATTGTTATCTCTGAAAATCTATATTTTAAAAAGTTTGTCTGTTTGGGATAATGAGACAACTTCGTATAAGCTTATATCAATGTTTGAAGGCACCTTATCTCTCAA
>NZ_PNJW01000153.1 GCF_013822155.1 Flavobacterium sp. | reverse complement strand
GGATTTGGCGCGGTGACTCATGAATGGATCATTGGTTTTTATTTCATTTTAAACACTTTTAAAAATCTAGTTGTTGACTTGGGCTGCTTAATTCTTTAATTTTTTAAACGTGTTGAATTATTAAAAAACTTGAAAAGGAATTTTGTTTGCGTAGGTTTTTGTACAAGATTTTTGTGAACAATCGGTTGATTGATTTCATTAGTTCACCATTTCTCAGCATTGTTACCCCTCCTATTATCGCGCTTTATTATGGGTCTTTAGACATTTGGGGTGATGAATGGGCAATATTTCGAGATTATAAAGAAACTCATGAAGCAATATTTACATATCTTGCAATTATTACTACAGTAATCTTATTTTTAAAAGGTGTTGCAGAACAATTCCGAAGCAAAATAAGTTCAAAATACCAGAATATTTTGCAAGCCATGGTGGCTTATTTTAATGAATTAGTAAAAAAGAAAAGAGACCGTTTTTTCCAAAAAGCAAGATCATTAAAGCCAAATACAGATATTTTTAAAGCTATTACACATCCCAAAGAACAGCTTGAATATGCTTTGGATGGAACTAAAAGGCTCTTAAGCAATGTGTTCAATTTAGAGTCCAAAAATATAGCTATAACTATAATTAGAGGTTCTGAAAAAGAGGATACGTGGTGGTATGAGTTTAAATGTGATGAACAAAAACAACACACTAAAGCTAAGGTAATAATGAATGGTAATTCAACTGCCAAATACTGCTTCCAGACGGGCGAGAGTATTTTTATACCTGACATACGAAAAGGGGTAAAAGAAGGCGCCTTTCTTCCCTCGGAAAGATCAAAAAAACTGGGTGTTGGGTCAATATATTGCAAGCCCGTCAGGGTCGAGGTGAACAATATTGATTATATTTATATTTTTACGATTGTTGTATACGGCCAGTTTATGTGTACTCCATACGATGAAGAAGAATGTAGGGCATGTGAAAGGTTGCTTGATGAGATATCTGATCGAGTCGAGCTTGAGTTATACCTTCATTCGATGAAAACTTTTAAAGAAAGCGGAGGTAAGTAGAGCATGAGAAGAATTCTAATTAGTAAGCGTGGCGAGTTTAATTACAATGAAAATAAATCCAGCTCTTTAGGTTATGCAATCAAGAAATTGGGTACTTTTTTTGATGGTGTTGAACGTGAAGAAAACGTTATAAAAGAAAGCTCTATAAAAATAGTAACAGTTTCCAATAATACTCTTAACTCAAGTGCAGATAGTATGAAAAACTCTGTGTAAAAGTCATAATATAATACGGGTCTTGCCAGAATAATGGGCCGCAGGGCGGATTATGCGCGTTATCTGCCGCATTTTTTTAAAAAACGTAAACGGCTTTCAAACCTTTTGGCCTTGGCTGGCGCTATGTGAGTCGGTACTGTGATTTTTGAAATCCTAAAATTAGATTTAGATGCTATGTCATATGAACTAAGGGTTTCATTAAAAACTAACTGGGTAAAAATTAAAACTTTAGAGGGTCGAATCTATAGCTAACTGAAACCAAACCCAAATAGGTAACAAACGGATCAAAATCACGATCGCTATAGAGCAAGGGAAGCTGATGTTCGATGCAGTAAGTTGCGATAATTACATCAATGGTTTTGCGAATGGTGATGCCTTGCTTGCGAAGAGCTCTATAGTTTTCTGCGC
>NZ_PNJW01000152.1 GCF_013822155.1 Flavobacterium sp. | reverse complement strand
CCATAATTTGCTACGGATGTGGGGGGATTGTTGAGCAAAGGGCCGGGTTAGTCTAATCCGATTTACACTATAGAGATTATTCAAAATAGCTTCAGAGATGATATATTTTCATAAGAATGTCACACTACTTAAGTATATTGATGGCGTATATACGTGATTTGTTTTAAATAAAATTATACATTAATGGAATTACTATGCGGCTTACTTTATTTGTTTTTTTCATTTTTTCAACACCAACATATGCAATAACAGCTAAGCTAGTAAGTACAACAGCAAATGGCTTCTGGTTTCCAGTAATTAATAATGGCCGTATTTTGTTTCGTGGCGCGGATAATACATTACGTTTAATCAATGGAAATTCTGAAACTGTAATAGTCCGTAACGGTGATCCTGCACCAAGCGGAGGTACTTTTATCAATGTTAATAATAATACTGGAATTGATCTTGACAAAGATGGTGTTGTTGCCTTCGTGGGAGAAACCACCCATGGCTATGGAATTTACCGGTATCAAAATGGCATCATTACAACCGTTGCTGCCTATGGAACCTTAATACCGTCTAGCCACCTTGTTTTTGAAAGTTTCTACCAAACATCCGTAGCTATTGATAATGGAGTAATTGTTTTTACAGGGTTCGCCCGTGTACAAGATAGGCTTTTATATGGTGTTTATAAACATAATGGTACTGTATTATCAAAAGTTGTTGACTACTCTGATTTAAGGCCAGATGGTTTATCAACCTATGATGTTACTTTTCAAGGAGTGGACATCGATAATGGAAAAATTGTGTTTTATAACGGTTCTGGATCTTTTGGCATAATTTATAGATACGAAACTTTTCCAAACCAAACTGTACCTTTAATTACACCTTTAGCTCAAATCGGGCAAACGATACCAAATACGCCGTGCGTTATTGACGGATTAGATGTGTTACCCTCATCTGTAAATGGTGAAATTGCTTTATTTATTTCTACTGGCGTTTGTCAAGTTGAGACTTTTATTAGTCAATTAGTTTTAAGTTCTACAACGCAGCAAAATTTGTCAATATTGCGTGTCGCAATTATTGGAAATTTTCCAAATAGCTATGACGGCTCAGTAAGTATAGACGGCAACACTATTGTCAGTGAAACCTTATCACCAGGCGGAAGTAAAATTATTTTGGAAGAGAACGGCTTAACTAGCACTATATTATCCGAAGACGGTGTTGTAGATAATAATGGTAATGTAATCAAACCAGTATTTAATGGTTATGTTTTCGGCGATAGGGGATTAAGTAATCGAAAAATTGTGTTCTACGGTAGATTCAATGATATACAAGGAATTATTGAGCTCGATATTGATGGAGTTGGATCACTTGCAAACTCAAGGACTATACCAGCTTTACATGGAATAGCGTTTTATACTCTCGTATTTAGTCTTGCCGGTATTTTAATATCTCGTATTCGACTTTTAAAAAAACAAATTAAAGACATTAATATGTTGTCTAACTTTAATGTAACTTAGAGCGCCCGTAGCGTGCTGTAAGGAGCGAACCACACATTGAACTAAAGAACAAACATTGATTTCTAACGCGTTTCACCGTTAATGTAAAATTGACCCAGCTCTTAGCTTACGGTGAAGCACGGATCGTGTTCATTGTTCGTGGACGGCGCGTTCGCAAACTCACCGGAGCGCTACTTCTGTGCATTTTACC
>NZ_PNJW01000151.1 GCF_013822155.1 Flavobacterium sp. | reverse complement strand
TCAATGTAAACGTTGATTCAACCCGGTTTCGAAACAATCTGGAAAATGCACATTCCGGCGCTGTATCGGAAGGTAATCCCTTAGCACCCGGCTACAACAAGCAAACCTTCGGTGGTAATGGCTTGGTAGAGGCGCAGCATGTGATTCCGGTTTCGGTTGCCAATGATGATTTAAATGTGCAATTTTTCAAAAATCTCCGCACCGAAACCGAAAAATCCCCCGGCGGCGCCTATGTCTTCAAGATCAACGATGTGCAAAATGGGATTTTTTTGCCCACCAGCAGTGCCGCCGCTGCGACTGGCCAGCAACAAGGCATTTATGCGGCCGTAAAATCAATTGCTCCCTTTGACCATTACAGTTTTAGTATCTATTAAATTTGAGACACTTACTGAACGAAAGCTTAACAAAATTAAATAACACTTAGGGGTTTAATTATGGGCAACAGGATATTCACAATTGAAGCTAGATTACTGGACTTACTCGATGCTGGCACTAATGGAAATTTATATGAAATTGAATAATTACCAAATTCAGCGTAGCGCTCGCTGGTTTTTATGTCTCACAAATTTGCTGCTTTTTTCGCGTGGGAAAATCATGAACAAACCAGCCGACTTATTAATAGCCGTTTTTATAATTTCTATTCTTTCCGGTTGTGCAATGCCTTCATTTTGGCTAGATGAGAGCGATTTTAAGGATAACTTACCAGATAATTCAATTAGAAAATATTTTGCAAAATGGGCATCTGATTTACCTGAGGTAAGAGCCGAAAAACTACATGCTGCATATAAAAATGATTTTTTGCAAATGTTTCCAATCGGTGAACAAGAAATTCATGTAAAAAATTATTTAGAGAAAATCGGGGCAAAATGCATCTATTCCTCAAAAACAGAATTTGATACTTTGGATACATGTATTTATCGACGAAAGATAAAAACTTATAGAGGACGTGGATATCTTGGGTTTAATAAGAGTTTTTTTGCGGAGAAATTACTTATGTACGAGGGATGGGAAAGTATTTCTTATAAAATAATTTCAATAAATAATTTTATAAAAAATGTTCATGTAGACACCACTAGCGAACCTTTGTATATAAATAATTACACTGTATCCCCCCAAGAAAAAAAAGAGATAGAGAAACAAAAGGAAAATTGTCAATCACCTGAATGTATTCGCAAGTTTTAATATTATAGGAGATAAAAATGGAAAAGATATTCAAGATTGAAGCTCGCGCTTATGATATAGCTGGAGTGGCTGCGCATGATTTTTGGGTTTTAAGAGACGAAAATAACAATGTACTTGCACAATTACATGGACTCGCAACAACTTCTACAGGGGAGATAATACCAATAGGTACGATTGGAGATAAGCTTAAATTTTTTCACTATGGTTCTTACGCGATTTCTTTAGGGCTAGACCCTTTGAGAAATAGAAATTATATAGACCAAAACCAAGACTCACGATTAGTCTTTGTTGGTACAGATACTGAAGTCTTAGCTCGTAGCTGCGATTAGCGACAGCGTAATCGCGGTAATGTGCTGAGATGCCGGCAGTAGGATTGATTATTAAAAATTTAAATCGTTGGGTTATGGCTGTGCTGAGCAGTTTTGAAGCGTTTTGATCGCGGTTAATCGCTTGCATTGACTGGGAAGACAGTTAAATCAAAACCTGACGCAACATTCCAGTGGACTCGATTAAGGTTCCACATCAGAATTCAT
>NZ_PNJW01000150.1 GCF_013822155.1 Flavobacterium sp. | reverse complement strand
AACTAAAATCCAGTCATTACAACCGGACAGGCCGCTTGGGCCTGTCCGGCTGCAGCTTTATTACCAACGATAACTCACCGTGGTGCAACAATGCAGTGGTCAAGTCTTTTCGGGCACAAAGATAGATTGGCTTTCAGCCAAAAATTTGAGTGAGACATTATTAATTAATAAGTGGGAAATAGCACATCAATGTTCTATACTTTGCAAAGCAATATAAGTACATTAACATCAACTTAAAAATAATAAGAGCACAAAACCTTAAAGCACTCATCTGGGTCTGGAGACATATATGGCTACTCAACAATTAAATTCATTTGCGAGTGATATATCCAAAATCAATATTTTTAAAAGAACACCTTCACAAAAATTTGCTAGAAATGACATTTTAGTCCATCAAAGCATCGACCCAAATTCACGGATGCTCGAAGCTGGAAAAATTTTGGCTTCTGGGGGCAGTCTTTTTATAGAAGAACAAAACCGTCATAAAAAATAATTAAGGAATATGAATGGCTGATTGTTTCCCTAGGACTTCAGGCACACCAAATCAATCACCTCTTTATTGGGTACAAAACAAAGACCGCTATTTACGTCAGCTTCTAATAAAAGATATTGAAGCGCTCACTGGTAGAGAGTTAGTTGTTTATTTTACCGATTGCGACAATACCGACGCCCAAATTGATCAAAGTGACGATGTGGCTTTTCATGAATTGCTCGATAAAACCCAAAATAAAGTCATCGATTTATTATTAGAGACCAATGGTGGTTACACTGATGCAACTGAGAAAATTTGTAGTCTTTTAAGGCAAGCCACATCCGATCTTCGTGTTATTGTCCCCCGCAGGGCAAAAAGCAATGGTACTGTAATTGCGCTTTGTGGAAAAAGTATTTTAATGGGTATCCAATCGGAACTCGGCCCAATTGACCCATCTCTGAGCGGGGTGCCTGCGGAATTTATTGTAAACGCACCTCACGGCACAATGAATCCCATTGACCTTCAATATGCCAACTCAGTAAGGAAGCAAACAAGAAAATTAGCAAAATCGTTATTGATTTCCGGCATGATGAGTAGTTTCTCAGAACAAGAAATCAACGAAACTGTGGAGAAATTAGCTACCAAAAATCATTATCATTCCCACGGCTCATCTATCGATGCAGACGAAGCATCACGCCTAAATTTAAGCATTGAAAAATTAGCCCCAGATGATGACCTCTGGAAGAAAATCTGGCTACTAAGAACCATGTATCAACACGATTGCATGGTTAATGGATATTCAAAATTATTCGAAGGAAATTTTGTTAGCTCTGCAGTTGTTGCTAAAAGATCTACTTCTTAATACCGAAAAACCAAACTTAACTCAAAAACGATAGAAACAATATTGGTTTTAATCATATAGCCTGAAGAATTTAACCTTACGGGCTATCAATATCTACTATTTCCGAAACATAAACCAACAAATCACCCGGCTGGCAGTCGAGAAATTCGCAGATTTTTTCCAGGGTTTCAAAACGCACGCCTTTCACTTTACCTTGTTTGAGCAAAGACAAATTAGCCTCGGTGATGCCGACATATTCCGCTAACGCCTTGGATTTAATCTTGCGCTTGGCCAGCATCACATCAAGCTCGACAACGATAGCCATATCAAACAAAAGACGCGTTTTCTTCAGCCAGTTTTTGGCCTTGGCTGATCACACCCGCCATCAACCAAACCATGCCGGCAAAAAACAACAGCAATAACTGGTCGGAACCTACGCCAAT
>NZ_PNJW01000149.1 GCF_013822155.1 Flavobacterium sp. | reverse complement strand
TGAAATAATGATTATTTTAGTAAATGGTGCAGAGATACATCAATTGAATTACGTTGGATTCGAAATTGCTTTTAAGAAAGTTAATTGATAAAACAAAAACGATCTGCCAACAGCCGTTAACCGCTATTGCTGGATTTTCGTGGTTTCACTTCTATTTTTCACGTAAAACTATTATCTTAGCAGACAGTACGCAGTTCGCTGGCTTCGCAACAGTCGGTTAGCGGCGAAACGTTATATGCCATTTCTCAAAAAAAACTGCAAAAAAGATGTTCGTATACCAAAAATTGGTATATTTGAAAAAAAGAAAAGGTCATGGCAAAAAACACATCAATTTTATTAGGAGACTATTTCGAAAATTTTATTAGCGAAGAGATTTCTTCCGGTCGTTTCAGTTCAGCAAGTGAAGTTGTTCGTACAGCTTTAAGATTACTTGAATTGGAAGAGCAAAAAATAAAAAAACTAAGAGAAGAAATTGAAATCGGTGAAAAAAGTGGAATGGTTTCAAATTTTGATCCTGAAGCACATTTGGCAAGTCTTCATAAAAAATACTTATGAAAATAGAATACCGAATAAGTGCAAAAGCATTAGAAGACATAGACAAAATTTGGCTTTACACTTTAGAAAATTGGTCACTTAATCAAGCTAACCATTATTACCGGTTAATCTATCAAGAAATTGAATACATCGTTGAAGATTTTGAAGGTGGAAAAGACATTGGAAATATTAAATTAGGTTACAGACAGTTTAGAGTGAAATCGCATCTAATTATTTACAGAAAAGGTGATGATGGAATTGTGGAAATAGTTAGAGTTTTACATCAGATGATGGATATTCCTAATCAACTATGAACGAAACGGCATATAACAGCGGTTAGTAGCTATTGCTGGATTTTCTTAGTTTCACGTTTGTTTTTCACGTAAAAATTCTATCTTAGCTGACAGTACGCAGTTCGTTGGCTTCGCAAAAGCCACTAGCCGCGAAACGTTAGCAGAAAGCTTTGACCAAAATCGTAAATATTATAATGCGAAATCAAAAACCGAAAAATAATTTGTTGAAAATATTACTGAATAATTTCACAATATTATTACTCATTGGTATTATTATCTTTTTTTCGTTAAAAAGCGACAACGAGATTGCTGAACTTAAACAAAATGGTAAAAAGACAAAAGCTATAATTTACGATAAGAAATCTGTTGGCTCTAAAGGAACAATTCGGTCTTTTTATAGGTTTAAAGTAAATGAAAGTTATTATGAAGGTTTTGATGATAATGAGAACTTAGTGAAATTTGACAGTATTATAATTATTTATGCCAAGAATAATCCAGAATTGAACAGGTCAAAAGAATTTGTCGACAATTATTAGCTCATAATCAAGCCTTCTGCTAACAGCCGTTAACCGCTATTGCTCGATTTTCGTGGTTTCACGTCTGTTTTTCACGTAAAACTATTATCTTAGCAGACAGTACGCAGTTCGCTGGCTTCGCAACAGTCGGTTAGCGGCGAAACGTTGGCAGTAATTTTGCCCAAAAAAGACGAATTCAATAACTTAATGCAACAAATGAATAGAAAAAAATATTTTTTAATAATTATATGCATTTTTACAATCTTATATATACTTTTCAATTATTCTGAAAGTTTTAGAGCTAAATTTTTAACAACTTACAGTAAAAATTATAAGGAAAGTTTATTTAATGATAAATTAATTGGTATAAGCGAATTAGAACTTTTGAAAAAATTAGGTAAACCTCTTGAAGTAATTCAAAATTTGGA
>NZ_PNJW01000148.1 GCF_013822155.1 Flavobacterium sp. | reverse complement strand
TAGTATGACTATTTGATATGAATATCTACCAATGCTATCAGTGTTAGAAATTTCACGTTGAAGTTGTTTTATTTTTCCATTGTATTCGTTTCCATTTTCATCTTTAATTTCTCCATCAAGGATTCTATTTACATCCATGGTTAAAATTTCTTCAAAAGCAATTTGCTTGTTTTCAAAATTTTTATCATTGGCTCTAAACTTTGATTGAATCAAATAAACGGTTTTATTTTCAGGATTAATATAATATCCATCAATACCACCGTCATAAGAACCATCTGTCAAAAAATGTTCTCTTTCTTCAAATGACAAAAGCCCAAAACTAACTTTTAAAAATAAATGTATAAATGCTCTCGAACGGCTTTGATTCAATTGCTCATTATCAGATTTATATGTTGAATATTTTTTTGACATTGAAGCAGGAGCTTCTTTAATTATGGTGTCTAAAATGTTGACAAGAGTAGAATATTTTGACATAATAACTATTTGTAATGTTTTCGTAGTTTACTGGTTACGGCTAAACTTGTGGCGACTTGGCAACTGAAATTTCTTCATTAGCACAAAACGAAAATAGTAAAAAAGAGCGAACTATTTACCAAAAACCAGCGATTGCTTTTGACGCATGTTAGCAGCAGTTATGCTACGAATTCTAATATCTCATCTTTCAAATCATTAAAAGAATCGACAGAACAATCTTTAGATAGTTTATACGTGAATGTTTCTAGACTTACTTGATTTATTAATTGTTCTTTTTCTAATAAAAATTTTATCAAAACTAGAAGATGTTTTCCTGGAATATTAGATAAGCAATCATCCAAAGATTTAAAACTAGATTTATAAATTTTAGTTTTTGAGTTTAGTGTAAATCTTGCGTCAATTGATTTAAGCAAAATTTCAACTTCATCAAAATAATTAGTGATAAAGGAGTTTTTATAGCTTGGTGGAATTGTAGCAAAATCAAAATCTCGAGCTGGATTTAATCCAAAGTATTCTTTTCCTAGCGAAAATTTCTGGATTACAATAAACGTTCTGGATAGCTCAGAAAGTGATTTACATCGATTTAAGGTTGTTAATAAACTAAACAAAGCATTTATATTTGCATTTTTGAGTTTAGGATTTTTTTCACGAATTATTTCATATATTCCCTGTTTATCAATCAAGTAGTTTTCAATTGAATACTTTTTTAAGTAAAAAACATTATCAATATTTTCTTTGGTTTCCAAAATGTCTTCGAAATCTAAATCTGCGATGTAAACTTTCTTGTTATCACCAACATTCAGTTTAGCGTGATTTTTTAGATTTTGTTTGCCATTCAACGGGAAAATTTTATCAAATTTCACATCCGGGAATAAACGTTTGAGAATGTTATAATACAAATGTTCCTGATCAGTATCTTCTACATAAAAAAATACATCATTAAATTGAACATAAAATACATCTTGCCCGGATAAAAATGATTCGGTTAACTCTGGGAAGCCAAATTCCATATCTTAATTATTATAAGAGAATAAAGTTATTGCTTTTTCTTTTTTCTTATTCGCCAATATCGGTGAATGGGTAGCAAGTATCAATTGAGTATTTTTAGGAGTTATTTTTTCTAATTTTTCTAAAAAATCTTCCTGCCATTTTATATGAAGAGAAAGCTCGGGTTCATCAATTATAAATATTTTTCCGTTTTGGCTATTGAAGGCTATGTAAGAGAAAAGTATTAAAATCTGTTGTTCACCTGAAGATAAATAATTAATGTCCTTATATTCGGTTACTGCTTTGCCATTTTTATCTAGATTATTGAAAGTCAGTTCA
>NZ_PNJW01000147.1 GCF_013822155.1 Flavobacterium sp. | reverse complement strand
AATGATCACATTTTTAATTTTATTTGCATAAAAAAGCAAATAAAATTGTTACTTGATTAGCAACAAAACTAATTATTTTACAATATCAATATATGAAATTATTATATATTTTTGATAAAAAAAGATAGCCATAATTTTATGACATATCTTATAAACTTTATATCTATAAAAGAAGAGAGAGAATGAATTATAACAAAACAATTTCAAAATATAACGAACTTGATTTTAATAATCTACTAGCCAGTTTTTCAAAACAAAAAAGTATTATGGGTAATCATATAGGATATGTATTACAAGTAATTGATGGTGTTGCTATTGTTTCCGGATTACGTTTAATTAAAGCAGGAGAGATGGTTAATTTTGCGGGGCCAGATAACGTTAAAGGTCTTGTATTAAATTTAAATAAAAATAATGTCAGCGTTGTTATTTTAGGTAATGAGCGTTTAATTAAAGAAAATGCTTTTGTTGCTGGTACAGATAAACTACTATCTATCAATGTCGGACATAATTTGTTAGGTCGTGTTGTTAATGTATTGGGTGAGCCAATTGATGGCTTAAACATGATACCTCAAAAAGAACTAACTAGATTAGAACGTAAAGCCCCTGGTATTATTCCAAGAGCTTCTGTTAAAGAGTCTATGCAAACAGGTATAAAAGCCGTAGATAGTTTAGTGCCTATAGGGCGTGGACAACGTGAGTTAATTATTGGAGATCGTCAAACAGGTAAAACTTCTGTTGCGATTGATACAATTATAAATCAATTTAATTTCTTTAAACATACACCTTTAAAATCTGAAGAAAATCAAAAAACATTATATTGTGTTTATGTTGCTATTGGTCAAAAAAGGTCTACTGTTGCTTCAATTTATTTAACATTAAAAGAGTATGATGCCTTAAAATATAGTGTAATTGTAGCAGCAACTGCTTCAGAAGCAGCACCTTTACAATTTTTAGCGCCTTATGCGGGAGCTGCCATAGGTGAATATTTTCGTGATAATAAAAAACATGCTTTAATTATTTATGATGATTTAAGTAAACAAGCGGTTGCGTATCGTCAAATGTCTTTATTATTAAGAAGACCACCTGGTCGTGAAGCATATCCTGGAGATGTTTTTTATTTACATTCACGTTTATTGGAAAGAGCTGCTAAATTAAGCAAAAGTTTTGGTTTTGGTTCTTTAACAGCTTTACCTATCGTTGAAACACAAGCAGGTGATGTGTCTGCATATATACCTACAAACGTTATTTCAATTACGGATGGTCAAATTTTTTTAGATACTGAATTATTTTATAAAGGAATACGTCCTGCTATTAATGTTGGATTATCTGTTAGTCGTGTTGGATCAAATGCACAGCTAAAATCTATGAAAAAAGTAGCAGGTTCTCTAAAGTTAGAATTAGCGCAGTTTCGTGAAATCGAATCATTTTCGAGTTTTGGGTCTGATCTTGACGAAGAAACAAAATATTTACTAAATAAGGGGTATCGTCTTGTTGAGATTTTGAAACAAGATAAATATACACCATTAAAAGTTTGACAACAAATAGTTATATTGTATTCAGGTATTGGTGGGTTTTTTGATAAACTAGAAATATCTGATATTTCTGCTTTTGAAACTAAATTATATTTTGAATGAAATACGCATGCTGTGTATAAGCCCTACACAATTGTGTATGATTCGTCAAAATTAAGTGATAATTTAAATAAGGAAATTTTAGGTCATTTACTTACATTTTTTTTACAATTTTTTGTTTTATTAAAAACATCTTATGGTGTATCACGTTTAAAAGTTTGATTAAATAATAAATAAGAATGACAGAATTT
>NZ_PNJW01000146.1 GCF_013822155.1 Flavobacterium sp. | reverse complement strand
TGGTGTTAACAAATACTAACTGGCGAAATTTAGGATTGAACTCCCGAATTTCACGCCTGAGCTCATTGCCTAATGTTTGATTATCAGGCAAAATAATCTCGTTTAGGTTTTTATAGCAAAATGATTTTTATTAAAATTTATTGAAATATTTGAATAATAAATAAAGTATTAATCAAAAATTTATAAAAACACATAGGAGACTATTGGACACATAGTTTCGTATATATTACGTTGGCCCTTCAAAATAGAAATCTCATGAAAGAAGAAGAAATTGAACCTGAAATCGACTACTTAGAAGAAGCAGAAAGTAACGATGTAGATTCGTTAGATGAGGGTGAATTAAATCCAGCCGCATCGCCACATAAGAAGGTCGTGCTTGACAAAGCAGATAGGAGCCTCTCAGAGCTTCATAGGTGGTATAAGTCCGGTCGTATAATTATTGATCCTGAATGGCAAAGAAACTATGTCTGGGATTTGTCTAGAGCCTCAAAACTCATTGAATCATTCTTATTAGATATCCCCGTCCCTGTTGTCTATTTTGCCAAAACAGATTCAGGAAAATATGAAGTGATAGATGGCCTTCAGAGATTAACTTCTGTCTTTAACTTTTTTGATAACAAATACAAGCTACAAAGACTTGATCTTCTGAACGAGTACAAAGGAAAGCATTTTCAAGATCTTCCAACAGAAATACAAAATAAACTTGAAGATTCTATATTGCGCTCCTTTGAACTTTCAGACAGCCACGGAGATATTCATTTTGTTGTCTTTGAAAGACTAAACACAGGTGGAATTAAGCTTAATGATATGGAAATCAGGAACTGCCTTTATAGAGGATCACTGAACTCCCTCATAAAAGACTTGGCAAGAAACGAGAATTTCAAGAAGGCAGTCAATCAGAAAAATTTTGATAAGCGTATGCAAGACAGAGCGTTAATTTTAAGGTTTCTGGCTTTTTATGAGCGTACACATCTTAAATGTACATCTGGATTAAAACGATTTCTGAACGAGTTCCTTGATACTTATAAAGATGCCAATGAAGAAAAGATCGCGGAGTATCGCAAGGCTTTTGAAAAATGCATGAAAGCATGTCTGACTGTATTTGGAGACAGTTCATTCAGATTAAAAAGCGATATTGCTAAGCCTGGTAAATTCAGTTCAGGCGAATGGGCTACACGACCAAACGCTGCTATTTTTCAAGTTATGGCAACTTCGTTTTCTATGTATGATCTTGGGCAAGTTACCCAAAAAGCGGACAGTATATACGAGTCATACTTGGATTTGATTAATACAGATCAAATTTGGGTTGATAGAGTTCGGAGAGCGACAGGCGAATCAACCAGATTAAAGTATGTTTTTGACACATGGCTTCAAAGACTTTCAGAGATAATGCAAGACAGCGAACCTCAAGATATCCAAAGAGCTTTTTCTCGGCAGCTCAAAAAAGAAATGTTTGAGTCAGACCCAACATGTTCAATATGCAGAAACAAAATATCTTTAATTGATGATGCTGCAATAGATCACGATATAAGGTACTGGCTTGGAGGGAAGACGATCCCTGAAAATGCAAACCTTACCCACAGATTATGCAACCAAAAAAAGGGCTAATAATTAAGAAAAAGCATGGTAAAGCCAGGCTGGATTCTGCAGCAATTCAGCTTAAGCCGGGCGCTGGCGATTGCTCAATATATTGATTTTATCGCCGTTGGAGTTTTATGTCGCTGAATGTCAAAATGCCAAACAAAGCATGCAACAAGCCTATGCCAACGGTGATTATTCAATGCATCAGAGATGCTAAGCCTTTGGCGTGCACTATTCAACCGTGAG
>NZ_PNJW01000145.1 GCF_013822155.1 Flavobacterium sp. | reverse complement strand
CCGGGAGCTGTTATAAAAGTGAACAATCGATATTTAGTTATTGCAACTGCCGATGGTAATTTTAAATTTGATGGAAAGGACTTTCTTAGTATTTCGACCAAAGCACCAATATACCAATGTATGATGGGCAAGAAAAAAGGAGATATGTGTAGTTTTAACAACAATGATTTTAAAATTGAAGAGATATACTAATTATGAAAGCAATATATAACGGCGAAATAATTGCCGAAAGCAACGAGACGATTGTTATTGAAGGAAATCACTATTTTCCACCAGGCAGTTTGAAAAAAGATTTTTTCAGAAAAAGCACTACACATTCTACCTGTCCGTGGAAAGGTGCTGCATCTTATAACACGATTGAAGTAAATGGCACGACCAATAAGGATGCGGCCTGGTTTTATCCCAATCCTTCTGATAAAGCGAAGGAAATAAAAGATTATGTAGCCTTTTGGAAAGGAATTGAAATAACTGAATAGGTTGCTATATTTTCCTAAATTAGAAGTAAATTAGAGTCCATAATTAAAACAATGAAAAATAGATTTATTGAAATCAGGAAAAAATCTGAGGATTTGTGTAAGCCTTTACTGATTGAAGATTATTCGCTGCAACCTTCGGAATTTGTTTCGCCGCCAAAATGGCACTTAGCACACACTAATTGGTTTTGGGAAGAATTTATTTTAACAAAATATCTGAAAGGCTATACGGTTTATAATCCTGATTTCTCCTATCTGTTCAACAGTTATTACAATACTGTTGGGGATCGGGTTTTGAGGCCAGAAAGGGGATTAATGACCAGACCATCCGTGGAAGAAGTTTACAAGTATCGAAAGCATGTTACTGATGCGATGGAAACGTTACTTTCCATCAATTTTGATGAAAAACTTTCAGAGCTGGTTGAAATTGGCATTAATCACGAACAGCAACACCAAGAGCTTTTTATATATGATATAAAATATATTTTTGGTAATCAGCCCACTTTCCCGGTTTATGGTGATTCGTATCGATTGACTGATCAAGCTAAAAAGAGTGAATTCATTAAAATCCGCGAAGGTGTTTACACTATTGGCCATCAGGCAGAGGGTTTCAGTTTTGACAATGAACTGGGTGTACATAAAGTGTATCTAAACGAGTTTGAAATCTCCAATCGATTAGTGACAAACGCTGAATTTATAGCGTTCATTGATGATGGTGGATATACCAATTTTAATTTATGGCATGATGAAGGCTGGCATTGGGTGAATAACAATAAAATTGAAGCACCTTTATATTGGCATAAGATTGATGGGGAATGGTTTAAATATGATTTAGACGGATTGCAAAAAGTAAACTTGTCAGAACCCATAAACCATATTAGTTTTTATGAAGCTTTTGCTTTTGCCGAATATAAGGAAATGCGACTGCCAACAGAATTTGAATGGGAAATTGCTTCCGATCAATTTAGTTGGGGACAACTTTGGGAATGGACCAACAGTGCTTATTTGCCTTATCCTAATTTTAATAAAGCTCCTGGTGCAATTGGCGAATATAACGGGAAATTTATGATTAACACTATGGTTTTAAGAGGTGCATCAATTGCTACCCCCATAAGCCACAGCAGAAAGACGTATAGAAATTTTTTTCATCCCAATATGCGTTGGCAGTATTGCGGTATTAGATTGGTAAAGAAATAGAATGAATTCAGTCTTCAATTATTACAAAAGAAAAGGAAACACAATGGAAAATATTTTTATCGGTACCTACCTAGAGGCAATGAATATTAAAAACTTATTCGAAAACAATAAAATTGATGCGTTTTTGTTAAACGAGACCATGTCAAATATTGAACCTGTTATTACGGCGGGTGGTTTTAAAACT
>NZ_PNJW01000144.1 GCF_013822155.1 Flavobacterium sp. | reverse complement strand
GATCACCTAATAATGTATCTTGTCCCGTGCGGTTCGTGCCTTACCGCACGCTACGGGCTTGAGATGTACAACCCCAGCTTCGGGTTTCGTTAAAGGTAAGTGTGCTGTTAGTGCTTAACAAGGCGTTCCAGTCAACCGCTGAACCACTGCGCGGCTTCAAGTCGGCTTGGCTACCTTGTTAATATCTTCTCTACTTGCTGGATATAGCTATAGTCAATAAAGGCAAGCTATAATAAAAAAATGGAAAAAATTGCTATTAACGCTAATCGTTTGAACTGGTGTTTGAACACAGGGCAGATAGATATTGAACATCTATCTTCTGAAGTTCGTATTGCCAAGCCAACGCTTATGTTAGCAATGGAAAACCACGCAGTTTTAAGTATCTCTCAACTGGAAAAAATAGCGCATTATTTTAAACGTAGTGTATTGTTTTTTCTCGATCCAAATGAAGTCCAAGAAGAAAAAATCTACACTCCCCAATTTCGTACAATCAATAATCAAAAGCCAATCCACTCTTCCAAGCTAAGAACATTTATTGAGCATGTAGAAAAACTGCGTCAAATTTACATTGGCTTACTAGAGGATTTGGGTGAACCAATTAATGAAAATTGGTACCCTGACTTGGATTGGAATATCACAGATATTAAAAAAACTAGTGTTAATATTCGTGAATGGTTAGATATACCAAAATCTTACGACTTTAATAGTTTGCGGCATGCTGTAGAAAATAAAGGAATAATAGTGATTGTATCCAATAGATACAATGGAAAGTGGCAAATTGATAAAAATGACCCTGTGCGTGGTTTTTCTTTATATTATGAAATTTTGCCAATTATAGTCATTAAAAAACAGGCAAGCGAAGGAGCCCAGGCATTCACTTTAATGCACGAGCTGGGTCATTTGTTATTACATAAAGAAAGCATTATTGATAATGAAGAGGATTTTTATAATTATCAAGGTAAAGAAAAAGAAGCGAATGAATTTGCCGGAAACTTATTAATTCCTGATGTTTTTTTAGGCCAAGTTGACATAGAAAAACTATTGAGTTTAGAAATTAACGAATATGATGGTTTTTTGAATGATTTTAAAAAACAATGGTGTGTAAGCGGTCAAGCAATATTAGTAAGACTTTTGAGAGATAATAAAATTCCACAGCACTATTATCAGGACTATATCGCTTTTCAGGAAAAAAAATACACCACAGACGAAACCAAAATTAAATTAGATATAAAACCGATACCAAGAAAATATAGGTATAGAGAACCTATTAATGTATTCGGAAAACCTTATGTCTATGCAGTACTTGACTCTTTACACAACAAACATATTACCTTAGCCAAGGCTAGCACTTATCTAGATGATTTGAAAATTAGTGATCTCCGCCAGTTGGAGCGGCATGTATAATTTTGATGCGTCATCAATAATTCATGCTTGGGATAACTATCCGATTTCCAACCCACACTTTAAGTCGTTGTGGCAATGGTTTGCAGATCAAATTAGTAACAAACAATTTTGCATATCAAAAATAGCACTTGAAGAAGTGGGTCATAAATTACCTGAATGCGGCAAATGGCTAAGAAACAATCTTATTGAAGTTTATCCTTTAACCCCTAGAAGTATATTAACAGCACAACAAATAAAAACTCTTTTGGGTATAGTCGAAGAAAGGTATGCAAAAGGTGTTGGTGAAAATGATTTATTTATTATTGCTATCGCAAAAGAGACGATATCTACTTTGGTTAGCGAAGAAGCGAGGCAAAATAAGCTGCCTTCTCTAAAGTCCAATTATAAAATTCCAGCCGTCTGTGAAATGCCCGAGGTTGCCGTAACATGTATAAGCTTTGTTGAGTTGCTTAAGC
>NZ_PNJW01000143.1 GCF_013822155.1 Flavobacterium sp. | reverse complement strand
ATCACGGAAAAAAAATAGATGCATTTTATATTAGTGGAACTGTTACAAAGCTAAGTTCCTATAAAGATAAAAGCTTAAAATTTCCAAAAGTAATTTGTGTTAATTGTAACAACGTTTTGACTCGACCACATGATGATGCCTATGATCAATTTATTGACTATTGCTTTAAAAACAATACTAATCTAGTAGAATTGCCAATTTTAAATTTTGAGAAGATTTACGGAGAATCTTGGAAAACTAAAAAGCTTGATTTATTCCGTTATTATGCAAAGCATGCGGGTTGTAAAATAGTAACGTCTAATGTTAAAGCAGATGTCAGCGACCTGGCTCAATTTATTAAGGGTGGAATTGAAGTTAGTGATTTCGTTTTACGTTTTGAGCAGAAGGATGGTGTTCGGGCTATAATGCATGCATTTAATCTTGGCGGCAAGTATCATCATCTTTACAATTCAGAAACTATAAAATGGGATTATCCTTTCTCCCCTAAGTTTGGTGGCTGGCTAACAAATAATTATATTACTGCAAATTGGGTTTTCGGGAAGGACATTAATATTAATTCAAAAAATATATTTCTAAGTAAATATGAAATTGTTATTATAAGCGATTCTGATTTCTTCGAAATAGATAAAGCAGAAGAACAAAATGAAGATGAATTTTCTAGATTAAAGTTTATTGATCAATATATGATAGGATTTGAAAATGGTTATCATAAAACATTTGAGGATAAGGTAAAATACTGCGAAAGTCTTATACATATTAATAATTCCTTTGAAATATATGAAAGGCTAATGAAAATACCTTAATAGGTTTTTAGTTTAAATTTAAAAATAAAGTTATGCCACTAAGTCGCGGAAGAAAAAAAAATAAGAAGAAGCCACAGAAGAAAAAAAGAGCTAATCATGATTACGAGGAATTCGACTCCAATGGAACAAAAATCTATCGCGAGGGTAAAAATCTTTTTATAAAAACAAATCGATCTGAGCAGCAACAAAAAGATCTAATTGAGAATATAAAAAAACATCGACCGGAGATTCTAAAGTCGATGAAAGATTCTATTATAAGGGTGACTGATATTTTTTCAGCATATAACAATTTCCAATTGCTTGGGGGGTTGGGGTACAATCTATATTTAAATCACGATAACCCTGAAGATGATGGAGCATCAGAATTAATGCTTGAATACGGATTAAGTTTTGCAACTGCCATTAAAGGTAATCCTAAAAAGGAAGCAACATCAGAGATTATTAATGAACTAATAGATTCATTATACAATATCAGAATGTTTTACAATCAATTCATTATGACGGAATTTGTTGAGAAAAAACATTCTGAAATAGAGAATCACCTACGATTCAAAACGATGCTTGAATCCCTTTTTATGAGAGGAGATGGTTATATGCAACATATTTACCAGATATATGAAGAACTATTTTCTGGACATGATGAATTTTTGTTAAAGCATTACGGCTTTAAAAGTTCAGATATTTTGGAAACAATCAAACAACTGGAGGATTCGTTCTATGCTCGAATTATTTTGCCAAATAGAATGCCTCACTTTAAATCATTTGAAAGATTTGAAGCTTGGCAGAAATCAAAAGGGTTAAAGCATTTTCTTATGGGTGATGATAAACCAATGATTGACTTTCTTACTGATAATCCAGACTTAGCGGAAAATGGAAAGCCTGCAGCATACTCAATATTAGATATTAAAAGTTACGACAAACTCTATAAAATAAGAGTGAGAAAACCGATTCATCTAAAAGTTGTGGAAGCTTTGTCCCAAAGGTTTGGAGATAATCTCGATTTTCTTAACCCTAAATATGCTGGTCTCCCCTTGAATGAAAGTCTTTCTGCAATTAAACCTATAATCCTACATGAAAATGAATATTA
>NZ_PNJW01000142.1 GCF_013822155.1 Flavobacterium sp. | reverse complement strand
TGCTTTAACCTTTTATGGCAAAAAAAAGACTGTCTTTTCAGACAGCCTTTTAAAGTTTAACTTATTACTATTGAGTTTATTCTTTAATGATTCTTGAAGTAGAAACAGCTCCATTTATAGTTGCTTTAACAACATATATTCCAACTTGAAGAGTAGTAATATCGATTGTTACTTGTTGACTATTTGTATTTTGAGAAATTACTTCTTGACCTAACATATTGTAAACAGCTACTTTTTCAACTGCTTCTTGTGCTTCTATAGTGAAGTTAGTGGTAGCAGGATTTGGATACATTTTAATTTTTGAAGTTTCAAAACTAGAAACGCCTAATGTATTTTTGTGTAAGTAAAGATTATCATAATATACAGTTCCTAAATCTGAAGTAATAACGAATTGTGCAAAATCAGAAACACTAGGACAGGCATTACCAGGAGGGGTATTGATACAATTAAGTGCTGAAAATGGGATATCTATTGGAATCCAAGTCCCTTCTGAACCGCTTGTCAAGACGTTAGCATTTGTAGCGGAATATTCATAGGCATTAGTTTCTCCTGTGGTTCCATTCCAGTTAGAAAATTTAAAATTAAAACTTTTATCTTGCGTTGGAGTAGCAGTCCAAATATCAATATGTAAGCGAGTAAAACCAGCTGCGTCAAATCTTCCAGCTAAAAAGGCTATACCTTCACAACCTAATCCAGTAATTCTATTAGTATCGTTACCTTCAATTGAAACAAGTGTAGTAGTAGCTCCACACCAAGTAGTGTCATAAGTATTGTCATTATCTGATCCAGCATAACCTAAAACGGCAACTGGAGCATAAGCATTACTAAATATTGATTTAACATCAGCTGCTGGTCTATTAGGAGGTGTTGGTGCTGCAGTAGTTGGTGCTGCTATTGGTGGTGTAACACCATTCTCACTAGTAACATTGTCTACATGAACTGTGAAATTAGCCGGTGTACCGAAGCCATCATTTGTTGCTTTCCAATTTGGAAAAAATACAACTTTTTCATAAATTCCATTGGCAACTGTTGTACCATCTAAAGCTTGTGTAAAATTAAATGTTAATGTTTGCCATTGGTTTGGTGTTGTATAAGATTGTGAAGCTGCAGAATTAGGTCCACCCACTTCAACTTTAGCCAACATTGTAAATGCTTGTGTAGCATAAACATCCACTTTCATTGTCTTATCAGTTGTCAATTTGTATTTAGCACTAGTGGCTGACTGAATTACCTCAGCACCTTGCCAAGGGTTTCCAGTTGAAACACTAACCAATCTTAATCCATTTAATCTTGTTCCGCCAGAAACCGGATCAGCTTCAATTGTAGCACTGCCTAATCCTTCAAAACCTGCAAAAGTGTATGTAGCAGGAGTGTCAAAATCTTGAATTACGACTTGTTGAGCAAACCCTAACACACTTGACATAATAAAAATTAAAAAAGTAATTTTTTTCATAATTTGTAATTTTTGAGTTAATAATCTATTAATACAAAATTATTAATTAAATATTTTAAGGATATCATAATACACTATATATAAACTATACAAGCTATTTTATTTCTAGATTAATTATTTTTTCAATTGTATAAAGGGTTTCGTGCAATGTTTGTATTATTCTAAACCAGTTTTTTTTATTCTAATTGCCTAATGTATAGCTAATGTATAGTTTTTTTTAACAACTACAACGTTTTCTTGGATATGTTTCCGGCTTTAATTATAAAATTACAGCTACTTTAAAGCGTAATTCTTTCAAAATATTTTTTTAATGACTTTAGTAGATATATTATTCAGGACATTCAATATTAAAAAAAAAGATTTATTAATAATTTTCATTTGAATTATATTTTGAAAAGAGACTACTTTTTTAAGTATGGTATTTTTTGAAATAAAACTCTTTTATCTTTTTTCCAATTTTATTTTAA
>NZ_PNJW01000141.1 GCF_013822155.1 Flavobacterium sp. | reverse complement strand
TTATTGATTAGATTAAAGGAAAGAGTTTACTTAAAATCAATTTAATCTGACCCCTTGATTATTGGCTCATATCAGTAGTTGGTATTGTTGGGCGCTGGTATGCTTGTGAACCCCACCGTTTATGAATGCTACTTTTCCCGTGCGGTTCGTAACCTGACGGCTTATATAGGCTCCTCCACTACTTGCTTTTAGTTAGAGGCCTTAGGGCTTTGGTTCGTATGCATAATTACAAGACCCGACCCCAATCTTCCCGACCCCAATCTTCCGACCCCACTCTTCGGGTTCAGATTGTGGTTCGCGTTGCGCTCACAATCTAACCTTATTCGCTATGTATAAGTAGGTCACGCCTTGTTAATTAGATAATTGATTTAACCAAAACTTTTTACGAGCATATATGCAAGATAAAACTTTTCAAGCAAAAAGAAAGCATCATTATGTTTGGGCTAACTATTTAAAGCGATGGTCAACTAATGGTAGGGATATTTACTACACAACCATTACAGGAAAGATTAAATATGATAGCGTTTTAGGCTTAGCAATGGATAAGGACTTTTACCAATTAAAGCCAATAGACTCTTTTCAGCTTGAAGTTATTAAACGCATTTCAGCACAATCACCAGAGAAGCTGCAAGAACAACATAAAGCATATTTTTCAGACTTCTGCAAATTACAACAAGCGGAAGAGGCATATAACTTAAGTGCCACTAAAAATATGGATGTTGAAAAAGCTATTCATGCAACTAAATGTAACTTGCTTGAAAATTTGCACGCGTGCTGTGAAAGAGATGCCTGGCCAATATTAAATGAACTGACAAATGGGAATTTAAATATTTTAGATGACGATAAAAATATGATTAAATTTATGGTGTTTTTAGGACACCAAGTTACAAGAACTAAAAATTTTAAGGACATAGCTATTCTTGCTACATCAAATAATTCTACAGAGCTTGGTATAAAATTTAAAAAAGCAATGGAAGATGCATGGTGGTTTATAAGCTATATGTATGGTATGAATTTTGGAGCAAGCTTGTACTTTAGCCGAAAACAGGAAAATCATTCATTGCTTTTAAATAATACATCTGTTCCTTTTATTACTTCAGATCAACCATTGATAAATGTACATCCTAGTATACGTGATGATGTTTTTAAAGCACCCTCTGAATCTGAGTTTGATTTTTACTACCCTATTTCACCAAAGTATGCATATTTCATTAGTGCGTCGCACAGATTTGAAAAAGGTATTATAGCGATAGATGAAAATACTGTAATTGAACTAAATACTAAACTGTCAAAGCACGCAATTACACATATTTTTTCTGATCGAAAGGAAATTCTAGAGCCCTATAAAAAATTGGTTGGTCAAAATATAAAGAAAGCTGGCGAACATTTTGAAAATATTAAATAATCTTAAATAATCAAGGGGTCAGATTCGATTGA
>NZ_PNJW01000140.1 GCF_013822155.1 Flavobacterium sp. | reverse complement strand
CAGTATTGGGGTCAGACACGGTTGAATCTCTGTGTGTAACTATTGCTTTAGTAATCAAAGAAAATCAATCGAATCTGACCCCTTGATTTCTGGTTCATCCAATAAATAAACTCCTTTTCCTTTGAATCTATGAAGAAAAAGAGCAAAAAATGACTCACCATGTGATTGCTCATGGAGCGATTTATTTCCATATGACTTAATGATTGGCGGGCCGAATGATGGGTACTTATCAAGGCTCTCAACCTCTGTAGCAAAATTATAAAAACTCTCAGCCCTAAGAAAATATCCATCATTTGGTTTTTTATAAGATTTTGATAGCTTTAAGTACTGATTAAGATCGGAATGTGATTTACGAGTTGAGAATCTAAAATTCTTCGTCCCCCCTTCAGGGTTAAATCCCCAACTTGTCGCAATTGCTTCCAATAAAGTTGATTTTCCTGTTCCATTCTCACCAACAAAGAAAGTGACTTTAGGATGAAATTCTATAGTTTCCATATTCTTTATTACCGGCAATGAAAATGGATATTTATCGAATGAAGGAACTTTATCTCGGATAAGACGGGCTTCAAGAATTTTGGGGTCAAGTCTTCTTTTTTGCATTAATTATGGTCTTGATAGGGGTTTCGGTTATTGTAAGCCCATTTAATTTGCTATATTTCAAGACTTGACCCCGAAATTCCGTGGTCTGGACCTGGCCACAAGACGCCTTCGGCACCCACCCGGCCCACGAAGACCCGGACGGCAACGGCCAAGCCACAACCATCAACCTGCGCTTTCCGGGGCAGTACTTCGATGCGGAAACGCAATTGCACTATAACTGGAATCGGTATTATGATCCTAGCTCTGGGCGGTATATTACTGTTGACCCGATGGGACTTGATGCAGGTTTGAATACGTACGCCTATGTTGGGGGGAATCCTCTGACACGAGTTGACCCAACAGGACAATTATTATTTTTGCTAGCCCCAGCAGCGCCGGCCTTAGCAAGTGCTGCTGTAGAAGCAGCTATTACAGCAATTGGTTTTGTAGGTTCTGCTGCTGCGGTTGGTGCCGCATTAGGTGAAATTACTAAAACAAATACTGAGAATCCTTCTTCTACTGTAGAGGGTTTATGTCAAAACGGACGTCCTCCAGAAACTTGTGAAGAAGAATGGGAAAAAGCATATGAAATTTGTGAAAGAGAAATTGCCGCTGATAGTAATCGAGGTATAACAGGGGGCTATACAGATTTATATAGTTGTGCCAAAGGTCTAGTGAGTCAGCGCTGCGGTGGAAATAAAGTAATAGATTGATTTATGAATATTATTAAGGAAAATCTGAATAAATCAGGTAGAGTTGAAATTTACGGGAGTTGTATGGTGAAACAGTCAAAGCGCGAGCCCCTCTGAAAAAAGGACTGGTGGTTGGTCAAATAGATTGTTGATATTAACAATACCGAATTATTCAGAGGTTCCTTAAAATGATTGATATTACCAATTTATTTAAAAAAGTTGATGAGTTTAGTGATAAAAAAAAATATCATGAAGCTTTACAGCTTTGTTCAGAAGCTATTAAAGATAATTCTGATAATCAACGCCTCTATAAAAAACGATATCACATCTACTTAAAAATGGGCCAATGGGAAGATGCTTTAAAAGATATGGACATTGTTTTGAATTTCATTCCACAAGAACCGGCTGATTTTTTTAATAGAGGACGGACATATTTACGATTAAATTACCTACAAAAATCTTATGATGATTTAACCAAAGCAATTGAATTGGGCAATTATTATCAAGATCATTATTATACAGAAATGACCTATTTTTTTAGAGCTGAGTGTCAATTAAGGCTTGGACGATTTGACGAAGCCTTATCAGATTGTGAGCATGTGAGGCCTGATATGCAAACATTTATTCATCCTAAAATAAAATCAAAAGACGATATAGTTAGAGAAGCAAATGCAAGAATTATGCCATAAATAAATGGATCAGACACCAATACTGCTAATGCCGTC
>NZ_PNJW01000139.1 GCF_013822155.1 Flavobacterium sp. | reverse complement strand
CAAAGATACTTTTTTTGAATATATCTTCAACAAAATTTATCTTAAGAATTGTTTTTAGCACAGATGAAATTGAATTACCAATTTCACATACAATGTGATTCGATGAATTTGATGGTTTGTGCTTCATCAATACACTTTTTTTGTTGACTATTAAGAAGTTAAAAACCAAAAAATCTAATTGTGTTCTTATTATTAGGATGTTGTTTTTTTTCCTCGTTTTTAGTTTAATTGACAATCATTGTTTATTTATTTTCCTAAATATATAATACCCTTTTAATTTCCACACACATTGAATAAACCCAAGAAACTAGAATTCCATACCGAAATGTTAGAAATCGCTTATGGTCCTGAAAAATCTAAAGAATTGCACCTGCATTTTAAACCCGGTGAAGTGGCTTACTATCCCGAAGGAAAAACAGACAACACTCATTATTCTTTGTTAGGCGCAACTGAAGTCTCCAAATTAGTGGCAACCCAAATCAGATTATTGGAAAGTCCTTTGTGTGAGAATTTAAAAAAAGTAATCAAAATTGATGATATTACTACAGGTTCGAAAAAGTAAACCTCTTTAGGACAAATTCCACTATTATTTCTTAATCCTTGTTTCTTCAGATGCAAGGATTGTATGATTTGGAGTGTTATCAATTTCATAATCTTCTTATCAATTCATCTTTTATTAATTTTAAAATCAATACTTTTGTTTAACTTTATTTATTAAACGTTAAACAATAATGGTATGGTGTTTGCAAAACAAGAAAAAAGTGGTTTATCTGAAATTGACACAGATCGAATTATCGAAATGGCCTGGGAAGATCGAACTCCTTTTGATGCCATAAAATTCCAATTTAATTTGTCGGAAGCTGATGTAAAAGCTTTGATGAAAAAAGAGTTAAAGTTCAGCAGTTACAAATTGTGGCGCGAACGCGTTGAAAACTGCAAAACCAAACATTTAGCCAAACGTGTTGACGGAATAGATCGTTTTAAATGCAACTTACAACGAGCCATATCGAACAATAAAATTTCAAAACGAAGATGAAAAATACTTGTTTGGACGCAACAGATATAAAACTTTTAGACAAGCAAGTTCGGGTTCATCTTATCAATAGTTTGGGTGGATTTAAAAGTGTTGCACTGGTTGGAACCAAATCTGAATCAGGCAATTTAAATTTAGCCATTTTCAGTTCTGTTTTTCACCTCGGCGCTAATCCGCCGCTTGTGGCTTTGATTTTCAGACCAAGTCCGCCGGAGCGAGATTCTTTAAGAAATATTATCGGTACAGGCTTTTACACTTTAAATCATATCAATGAAGCTATTTATCAAAAAGCGCATCAAACCTCTGCACGATATGATTCTATGGTGTCCGAATTTGAAGCCGTTGGTTTAACGCACGAATTTAAAAAAGACTTTCAAGCGCCATTTGTAAAAGAAAGCGCTATACAATTGGGTATGGCACTGAGAGAAAAAGTCGATATCACCATAAATAATACGACTATGATTGTTGGTGAGATTGTACAAATTTCTGTTCCTGAAGATTGTTTGTTTGAAGATGGGTTTATCGATATTGAAAAAGCCAACACCATTACCTGTTCCGGTTTAGATAGTTATCACAAAACAATTCGATTAGACCGTTTGAGTTACGCCAAACCTGATAAAGAAATAACTTCAATCTTTGCCATTGAATAGAAAAGTAATCAATATTGTATGGTTCAAAAGGGATTTGAGACTTACCGATCACGAACCCTTATGGATGGCGCAACAACAAGAAGTGCCTATTTTATTATTGTATTGTTTTGAACCTTCTGTAATGAATTATCACGATTCAGATATCAGACACTGGCGGTTTATTTATGAATCATTACAAGATTTGCAAAACCATCTAAATAAGGTTTCCGCTCAACTCTATATTTTTCATCAAGAAGCCGAATTTGTTTTCGAAGCTTTGTCAGCTATTTATCAAATCAATACGGTCTTTTCTCATCAGGAAACCGGCAACCAACTAACTTTTGATAGAGATATAGCCGTTCAAAAATTATTCAGCCA
>NZ_PNJW01000138.1 GCF_013822155.1 Flavobacterium sp. | reverse complement strand
TATGGAATACAAATCTTAATAAAGAGCTTTTTAGGAAGAAATATTTTGAGAAGAATTCTGCAAGAAGAAATACGTCTTGGGAAAATTTGTTCAGAAATATTTCACCAAAAATTGAATGTTAGAGGAATCGACGGTACGCTTTTTACGCAATCCGTAAAATACTTGGATATATTATCTCCTTTACTAAAACTGATGCCAAGCCTCTATTTAACGCTGGATCTCAGTGTTTTTAATGCTTCTGTTTTAGAAGAAAGATTGCCTTATTTTTTACTTACGGATGAGGGCATAGGTACATTGGCCTCTCTGTTTGAAAAATCTCTAAATTTAAATAATACGAAACTTTTTGAACAGTTAGTGTGTGCGCATGGAATAAAAAATTCTGTTCAGGCACAAACGAATTTTGTGCAAGCTTTATGTCACCAAACGCATGGTTATCGCATCCTAAAGGCATTTTCTATTCACCTTATTAATAATTGGACTGAAGATCAACAACCATTTCTCAAAATAATGTGTAAAAATGCCGGTAAAATGTTTGCTTTTTTGCTGGTCCCTCATGAAAATACATCGTTATTTTTTAAAAATAAAAACACAGTTTATACCCGGCTAATTCTCAATATGAGCAAGGGTTTAAATAAAGAAAATACCGTTCAGTTAATTACTAGTTTATTCACATTCTTATTGACTGAAGCAAATTGCGGTCAATTAAATGGACAACTCCTGCAAAACCAAAAATGGGGAATGGACTTTTTATTACTTTTTCAGCAAGTTTGTATGGCTCACGTAGACCATTTTTGTGTTTCTTTGAGCAGGTTAGTTGATTTAACGCCCCAAAAGATAGATTTATTACACTTTTTATTAAGCATACCAATTCCTACTTATAACGATATGACCCTCTTAGGTAGCATGTTTAGCAAGATGTGTAATGTTGCAATTTGTGGGGTTTTATTACAGAAAATGAAGAGAAATTGGGATAAAGAGCTTGCTTTTTCAGGGATAGATGGCAAAAGGCGAAACATTATTGAAGAGGTGGTATTTAAACATCCTAGTGGAAAAGCTATCCCAGATTATTTAATCCCGAGCAGCATACTTCAAACAACACCTGACCTTCCAGGGCTTTTTCATAATGTTTCAGAGATAAAAAGGGATATTGAGGCTTTATTTACTCCGGATCTTAAGAATGGCATCCCGCCTTTCTGTAATTTTATTACTCAATTTCCACAAATAACTATCCCCCTCTTAAGAAAAATTAATGATCCTGTTTTGCAAAACTTAATGGCTGATTATTTAATGATGCCTATCGCAGAAACCCCGCAAACAAATCCCAGAAGTTTATTAATTTATTTGATTCTTAATAGCAATAATTATTCTTTTATAGAAGTATTACGTCAATGCCCATGGCTCATTAATCAAAATAATATTCAATCTTTATTTTCGTTTCATAAATTAGCGCATGGTGAAGAATTACATGGAATCTTACCGATATCTTACCTGAGTTTTTACCAGTCAGATTGGGATCATATCAGTAATTGCATATTAGCTCGTAAGGACTTTTTCCATGATTTTCTTTTTCATAGGATTGGACAACAGCCCATTGTTGGAATGCAGATGATTTTGGGCGAGGAAATGTTAATTTTTGCCATCGATAAATACCTTCTCGGAGATGAGGTAAATAAAGAAAAAATTTTGCAGGCATTCTCTGCGGATGACGAACTGAATGTGCCTTTAGTGCAACTTTTTTTAGAAAATGGCAACATAAAAGCACTCTTATCTTTATTAAATAATATACCCGGTCTATCGGCTATAATTGCCAAAACATTTTTTTCGAGGGTACTCAATATCTTTCCCAATTCATATTTTTTTCTTTCTCCTCATCAGAAATACAGATTGAAGATCCTGCTCATTCTGTTAAATGAGGGGTATATGAATAATCTACTGACAAGAGATGAATTGTATACCCCTCAGTTTGCTTCTTTTTTGAATGGATTAAGCAAGCAAAAAGAGGAACATTCCTTATTAAAAAACTTTTTTACAAACAATATGGAGGCGATTCCGCATTTAATGGTTTTATTA
>NZ_PNJW01000137.1 GCF_013822155.1 Flavobacterium sp. | reverse complement strand
TCCTTTTTCAAACCATAATACATCTATGAGTTTAATGGTGTTTTGCGTGTCTTTATCACAGGGCAATTCAGGAAATTTATTTATAGCCATAAAAGAAAAACTTTGACCATTGAAGGCTTTGCTTTTATCATTACTTGCCGGGGTAACATCGAATCCTAATGACGCTCCAATTTTCAATAAATGGTATTGCATCTCACTATGCAGATTATCTTCCTTTTTTTCTTCTATAATTTCTTTTTGGCGTTTTACTATGTTTTTTTCAAATTTATAACGCTCTTCTTCACTCAAATAGTCATCATTTCCTATGAGCATTTTTTGAGTCCCAATTTCAAAACACAATCCTGCGATTGCACCTAAATCATTGGACAGTTCCGATTTGAATTTGGAATTTGTTTCCAGTAATGTCTCTCTAATTTTTAAGTATTCACTCCAGCTTCCGAGTTTTTTTTTGTCCTTGAACAAGAAATTAAAACCGTTTACAATTGCCGTGTTGAAAGGCGGAAACCAGGTTGGGTGCAAGAAATACAAAATACTGGCAACGGCCGGACCAAGTCCCTTAATTTTAAGTTCGTCGAGTTTTACAATTTCCCTAAGCACCTGTTCTTCGTTTTTTGCATTAATGCAATTTTCCAAGAATTGGCCAAAAGCAATTTTATTGGTTTGATTTTCATAGATGTCAGGAATTCGGAGTTTTGGTTTCCAATAAAAAGGATGTGAAACCCCTACAAATACCTGTTTTTGCTCGGCAATACAATTGAGCACAAATTCTAAGCTGCTGTTTTTAAAATCATTTGGAAATGATTTGTTTTTTATATCTTCAACAACCTGAATAATGCCTCGACGGATAGTTCTGAACGCTTTTAACCGTTGGTCATTATCCACAAACCAAGTATTATAAACACTTTCTGAATCGTTTTTGTATTGCTGTATTATTTGATTAAAATTGTTCATCCTTACTGTTTAAATTACATTTTCATGCCTTCCATCGGGTCGCTGCCTTTGCGGAATTTATATTCGCTATTGATGGCATAGGCTCCTGTTATCACTACTTTTTGACCATTGGCAATTTTTGTTTTGATTTCTATCAGTCCATTGGTTTCAATTCCTGTTTCTACCATTAGATTTTCATAAACTCCCGGTTTTTTTTCTACCCAGATGTAGGATGCGTTTTCTTCTCTAATTACTGCATCGGTAGGAATGTAGATTCCTTTACCGCCGGAAATCATCAATTTTGCAATGGCCTGCATTCCCGGTTTTAAAATTAGATTTTGATTTGGTATTTCAAATCGAATCAAAAGTAAACGGGTTTCCGGGTTTATTTCAGGATTGATAAATGAGATTTTAGCGCTTATTGATTTATCAGGGAAATCGACAAAAGTTATGGTAGCATTTTGACCTATTTTAAGACTATTGAAATAGTTGATATTTACTTGTGTTTCGAGCCAAAGTTTACTTAAATCGGTTACTTTAATTATTGGAGTTCCTTCCATGACATAACTCCCTTCAACGGCAGTTATTTCAGAAATTGTACCACCGACAGTGCTGTAAAATGTGGTATAGGGCGAAACATCTTTGTTGCTTTTTATATTCTCAATTTGAGTGTTGGACAAACCATAGAAGAGAAGCTTTTGTTTGGCCGCATTCATTATGTTTTTTGCATTTTTTCCAAAATCACCGGGCATCTCCAATTGTTTAAAGGCAGTATAATAGTCTTGTTTTGCTATTGCAATATCTTCACTGTACAATTGATATATTGGCTTGTTCTTGGATAGGTAATCACCCGTAGATTTGAAATACAATTTTTCAATTCTGCCCATTGCTTTTGAAGAAAAGGTTTTAGATTTTTCTTGATTGAATGTTAAAACACCTGTGTAGTTTTGTTCTAAATTGTTTTGTGTTTGTCCTATAACTTGAGTTGTGATATTACCAAGTTGAATTTGTTGTTTACTTAAACTTATTTGGTTAACCTCACTATCATCCTGTTTTATGGGTGTTAACTCCATGTGGCAAATAGGACACTTGCCGGGTTTATCTTCTTTTACTTGAGGATCCATAGAACATGTATAAAAAGTAGTTTCTTTATTTTTATCATGTTGAGAGTGGTCTTCTTTTTTATTCTCATGCTGAGAATGGTCTTCTTTTTTAGAAGAATTACAAGCT
>NZ_PNJW01000136.1 GCF_013822155.1 Flavobacterium sp. | reverse complement strand
AATGCGATAAAAACAAAGCATGACAAATATTCTAAAATAGTCAAGAATTTTAGAATATATAATCTATACAAAAAAGGTTCCGAAATCAACGGTTACGATAACTGGTATGAATATTTTGAAGAACAAATAATTGAAAATGGAAACTTTGACGCAATTGCACTCTATCTCAAAGGAGTGACAAATTATTTACCAAAAAATCTTGAAGAGGATTGGAATAATTATTATTCTTTTCGAAAGATTAGCGAATACTGTGAAAAAGAAGCAAGTAAACTTTTAAATACCAAAACACTCGATATGGATGATCCTAATAATGAAAATTCAGGCAAAAAGAGAGATATGTCATTTCGCCTTTCTCTATTTGAATTATTGATGAAATCCGAAAAATGGGAACAGGCAAATTCTACTCAAAAAGGAAACATTCTAACCCATCTGTTTGGTGACCATCCCACTAATATAAGAGACTACTACCTTGAAATGGAAAAAAGACCGGAAGAAGGAAAATTTAAAAAGGGTGGCAAATGGCAGCGTGAACAAATAGAAGCCGAAGAAATAATAAAAAGAATATTAGGGTAACCAAAAGGGTTACCCTAATTGTTTTAACCAACTTCATATCTCTCAAATTTGTGCTCTATAACACTTAAAAATAGAGCCATGACTAAATCTGTTTTACAAATAGAGACTGTAAACGAAAAAGAGTTTACAGATAAAATCTTAACAGGAGTTCAAAATCTGTTAGATAGGTTTGCAAGTTCTGCAAAAGACATTGAAACTGACAAATTATTAACTAGAGAAGAAACTGCAAAACTACTCTCGGTTAGCTTAACAACTTTATGGGATTACACAAGGAAGGATATTGTTCCGGCATATCGAATTGGAACAAAAGTTCGCTATAAGAAGAGTGAAGTTTTGAGCGCTTTGCAAAAAATGAATCAATTAAAAATCAATAAATCATGAATCAAAAAAACACAATTCAGGCCAAAACCATTTATTACCCAACATTGCAAGGCCTTAATGGCGACCGATGTGGTTGGATTTGCAGAAAATTAAAGCAACTAGCAGACTTCGTAAGGACAGTTCCTTTTATCGGAGAAAGACTTGCCTCAAAAATTGACCTTGCAGCAAACATTGTTGACGCAATAGACGATGTATTTTTAGAAAAGAACGGTCTTCTATCAATCGAATACGAGCCAACACCATCTGAATCTACAATTCTAGAAAATTGGAAAACCAATAGGTTAATGCCCTTTTACAGAAATTTAACCTTGCAATTAGCAAGCATAAACCAACAAGACACATTGGCTGAACAGTTGGCAATAGCAAACAAGGCTTTGCAAAAAATGTGTGTTGTAGAAAGCTACTTTGCAAAGTATGAAACTAATGGACTGTCAACAAATGCCGTTTTTCTTAGGTTAGAGCTAATTAATAAGATATTTGAGCCATTGTATGAAATAATCGATTCAACTTTTGAAAATCAAAATTTTCAAACCAACAATGTAAGTATTGCATTCAATAGCAGTATGATATCTGATTACAACCCACTCATTTCAACTTCTCAAAGCTTTACCGCTAACTGTTTAAATTACATGATTGAACAGTTTAATAATTCGGCAAATGGCAATGCTCCCATTTCATTGGTAATTCCAAACAACGAGAACTCTCAACCAATAACGAAAGAAGGTGAAGGAAATCTGCTTCTTATAGGGCTTTGTGTTGCCGGGGTGATAGCAATAATTACACTTTCTAAAGACCAAAAAGGAAAAAACAGAAAAGAATAAAACTCTATTGGGCATAATTATTGATATATTTGTAGTGCGAAACATTTTAATTTAATACAATTCACAATGAAAAAAGTCATTAAGATTTCTTTCCTTATAACTTCTTGGGATAACATATCGGTGCAAGTCCGTAAATATTGTGAATTCAAATTCAAAGTGTTTCGCAGTGATTATCCCTTTTTTAACTTTTTAATCCTAAAATTATGCGAAACACGAACACCAGTCAAGAAACAGAAACTGTTTGCCTAGCAAAAATCTATGAATTCAAAAAGCTTTATCCTTATGAACATGTTAAAGAGCAAATAAACGAATTGCTTTTTGCATGGATTGGCAGTGATTTTATTACTACTGCTACAAAAATTGAACGTGAAAACACTCTACTTTTTTTAAATGAATTGAAGTCATTAATGAAAGT
>NZ_PNJW01000135.1 GCF_013822155.1 Flavobacterium sp. | reverse complement strand
AAAAATAACCGGAATTTCTAATTTAACTTGACTAAAAATTTCAAAACTATTACCATCTGCCAAATGAATATCCATAAAAATTAAATCAGCAGTAAGTCCTTCATTGAAAGCCTTTACAGAAGCACTTACTGTGTCAAAGTAATTAATTACAGCTATTGACAAATCAATTTTTTGCAATAAATTGGTTAAATGTTCAGCTGATAAATTCTCATCTTCAATAATTACAATGTTCATTTTCTTTGTATTAAAGGTAAAATTACTTTAAAAACTTTTCCATTATTAATAACAATCACTTTTTCATCGGTATAAAAAGAATAACGCATTTCAATATTTTTCAATCCTGTCTTTGTACTGTCAGCGATATTACTTCTTAGTTTTATAGGATTCTCTATAATTAACGAATTATTTTCTGTATAAATGATAACTTGCAATGGATTGGCTTGTGATGTTTCGTTATGCTGAATGGTGTTTTCTACCAACATTTGCAAACACATTGGTAATAAATAGTCTGTTTTTTTACGTTCATCAATCTTAATTTCAAATGAAATTCGGTCTTCAAATCTAATTTTTTGTAAATAAATATAATGGTTTATAAATGTTAATTCTTCTTGTAACGTAACTAATTCAGAACTTTTAGTATCTAAAACATAGCGATATACTTTAGCTAGTTCATTAATAAAAGCTATAGCTTTATCTTGATTTTTATGGACTAACGAAGTTAAAACACTTAAATTATTAAATAAAAAGTGGGGATTTAGTTGGTTTTTTAAGTTTTGTAATTGCGCATTAGCACTTTCTGTTTTATGCCTTTCTATTTCAATTAGACTGTTTTTTAAAGCTATGAAAAACTCGCCTCCTATTTTGACTGCCAAAAGGGCAAAAGTAAAAAGAATAGCAGGTGGAAAAATTTCAATCATTTTTCGATTGATAATTCGTCCATCACCAAATCGTAATTGGTGTAGCCAATACATTAATATAAACAAGGTAATTGAAGTAAAAATAATCGAAAATATACTTTGAATAATCAATCGTTTTTTTGTATTTTCAATCCAAGGATATTTGGTGTTTAACCATTTATCTATTAGGTTATTACCAAACCAAATTAGTATTATAATTGCTACAATAAAAAGTAAATCCATCTCAAAAAAATCTTTTATATTAAAAAAAAGAAGTTTGAAAAAAAGTGTTATTGCAAACGGTAGTAATGATGCGAGGAATATTTGGACTAGGAGCGATTTTTATTGAGTTGGAAATAATATATTTTGCAACTTATCATACGCTTCTTTGTGCTTTTGATCAGGCATTTTTTCAAGATTTATCATTTTCCAAAGTACAGAAGGAAGGTTAGCAATTACGGCTACATTTTCCATTTCCAGCAAATTCCAATCAGGCCTTTTGTTTTTGAAAGACAAGAGAAATTTCTTTTCATTATCAGTCATTTGTGAATTTATTTGATGAATTAGATTTTCTCTCGCTTCTTCCAGTTGTTTTAAAGGCACATCTACTTCAGCCATTTGTTTGAACTCTGTTTCGTAAATTTCGCTAATATCTTTACGATTTGGAGCCAACAGTTCTGACATTGGTCGTTGATGGCTTATTAGAAATACTAAGAATGTTTTTCGTAAATCATCCGTTAGTCCTTCGTTTTCGAGAAGAAATTTTACATCAAATAAATCTCTTGGATGTTGTCTGTCTAAAGCCGCACATAATTTACCCGCATATAAATCAGGAAGTGATGCTACTTGCATTTCTACATATCCAAATTCTATTTCTACTTTTTCGACAACTTCCATTCTTACCTCTGAAAAAACAGTTCCTCTGATAACCGGCGATAATTCTATTTTGATGCGAATCTCCTCTTGACTTACAATTAATCGTAGTGCATCGCTTTGATCGTGTGTGTTTTGTACTTTAGTACCTGGTATTTTTTGCTGAATCAATTTGCTTATTCTTGATAAAGCAGCTCTAATATTTATCAATGCTGTTTCTCGATCATCCATGGGAATATATAGTAAATCGATGTCAACTGAAAGTCGAGGCAAAGCTCTGTAAAATAGATTTATTGCAGTACCACCTTTTAATGCAAAACATTTTTCGGTATCTACCAATGGTAAAACACGCACTAAAAGTTGCACTTGTCTGCGGTATATATTGTTTGCGTCTATAGCCATTCCGGAACTGTTATTTTATATTTAGTATCTATTTTTCCACCTTTTATGAGCATTCTGTTTCCAGAACCTAATGTTATGCTTTCTC
>NZ_PNJW01000134.1 GCF_013822155.1 Flavobacterium sp. | reverse complement strand
GTCACTTATTTTTCTGCCTTTCAGCAGAAGGAAATTAGGCGAAACAAAACCAGAGTACTCTTATTTTTCATGGATTGCGTTGTTGTATAGTACTGGCATGGGTTCCGGATTATTATTAAGAGCGGTTCAGGAGCCGATGTATTATTTGCAAAATCCACCTGTAACTGTATATGATTCCAAACAAATTGCACTTCAATATACCTTTTTCCATTGGGGATTTACTCCCTGGGCTATGTATAGCCTTTTTGGGTTAATAGTTGCCTACAACCTTTATAATAACAAAGAGAAAAATTTTTTAACGGCAATTGTAATGAATGTTCGGAATAGTACAATCAAGAAAATTATTCCTTTATTTATTATTGTTATAACTATTGCCGGAGTCATTGCTTCGCTTGGGTTAGGAACAAGTCAATTTATTGGAGGGTTGAATCAATACTTTGAATTAGATCTGGGGTATACATCGCTGTTGATTACAGTTTCAATAATAGGTATAATTGGAACTCTTTCTGCCTTAACAGGAATCTCCAAAGTGATTAAATATCTTGCCGACTTTGACATGACTGTATCGTTGTTGTTATTGGTTTTTGTGGCTTGCTTTCTTAATTTCCATGATTATCTGTGTAATACCATTTTAGCACTTTATCATTATATAATTCATTTCGTTGAGATGAGCCTGTCTATAGGGGATTTTAAAACTACCGAACAGTTCACCAAAGACTGGACTGTTTTTTATTGGGCTTTTTGGTTGGCCTGGGTTCCTTTTACAGGGATATTTATAGCACGAATTTCCAAAGGAAGGACAATTAGAGAGTTTATTTTTGCCACAATATTGGTTCCGGCAATTGCAACTATTATTTGGTTTTCTGTTTTTGCAAACAGTGCATTTGAAATTGTAAAAACCTCAAACACCAGCCAATTCGATAATGTATTTACTTCATTGTTTGTTTTTTTGGAGCACTATCCTTTATCCGTAATTACTGTTTTCTTAGCGGCTATCTTAGTTTTAGTTTCGATAATCAATTCAGTTGATTCGGCCATTTTTGTTTTGGGAATGTTTAGCGACAGCGGAAAAGAAGATCCATCAAAAAAGCATAAACTTTTTTGGGGTATTATTATTACAGCTACTGCGATCGGGCTAAGCGCCGTTGGTAGTAACGACCTGCTTAAAGCAATTAGCAATTTACTTATTATTCTAGCATTACCGTTCAGTCTTTTATACTTGTATATAATCATTTCTTTCGCAAATAAATTAATTAAAAAACAAAAAAAAGGAGCGTAAAAACTGAAATTGGATTGCTTCAGTCTTATGAACCCATTTACTAAAGCTGTTGCCCCAGCACGGAATTAATATTAAAATACTACTAATGTTAGAAGAATTTAAAAAAGAAGTAATTGAAGGGTTAAGCAAAACAGAGCAAAAAACATTGCCTTCAAAATATTTTTATGATAAAAAAGGAGATGCGTTATTTGTAGAAATAATGCGACTACCAGAGTATTATCTTACGCGTGCAGAGATGGAAATATTTCGGAAAAAAACTAACGATATTATTACTGCGTTACAGCTGGATAGAGATAAAAAATACAGTATAGTGGAACTCGGAGCAGGAGATGGCACTAAAACTATACATTTATTAAGAGCTTTAACAAACAGAAATTTTGATTTTGACTATTTACCAGTTGATATTTCTATCGATGCCCTGGATGGAATTAAAACTTTTTTAAATGCTGAACTTCCGACATTAGTTGTGAAACCCAGCCATACGGATTATTTCAAAGCATTAGAAAGCTTAAAGCAGGATGGAACAATTAAGATTATTCTTTTTTTAGGGTCAAATATTGGAAACCTGCTTGATGAGCAGGCAACCGAATTTATTTACCAACTTGGTTCTAGTTTAGCTAAAGGAGACAAAATTATTTTAGGCGTTGATTTGAAAAAAGACAAAGAAATCATCCTGCCAGCGTACAATGACAGTCAGGGGATTACAGCTGAATTTAATTTAAATTTATTGGACAGAATCAATAAGGAATTAGGAGCAGATTTTAATAGAGATTATTTTATCCACGCTCCAGTTTATGATGAAGAAATGGGAATTGCCAAAAGCTATATTAAAAGTTTAGTTAAACAATCAGTTAGGTTAGGGGATCATCAATTTAATTTTGAAAAGGACGAATTGATTCATACGGAGGTTTCAAGAAAGTACGATGATCAAGTTGTGAAGCAAATTTTGTCTAAAACAGATATTACCTGGGAACACAAAATTATCGATAGCAATAATCTTTTTGCGGATTATATTTTAGAAAGAAATTAAGACAGCTCTTCAAGGGATTTTAAACACTCTT
>NZ_PNJW01000133.1 GCF_013822155.1 Flavobacterium sp. | reverse complement strand
TTTTTGACTAATGAAATTTTTTTTATACCACCCGAAAGGATTCGTGCGGCAGCGGGGATATTTGATGTTAATCATCATTGTTTTTTATTATAAAGCTATACACTAATAGTAAAAAGCTTATGTTTTTTTAATTTGAAATTATATCTATTTTTTCCATCAACATTTTAAATCGTTCTTCTCGGATTAATGGATGGATGTGCATTGCTAAAATCTCTTCCGCTTGTGGATGTCTTTTAATTGCTGTTAGTTCCTTTTTTATGTACTTTTTTACATCATCATCAGCTGCTTGAATTTCTTCCACTATTGTTGTTCTGTTGTCTAAAAGATAGATAATGTCTTCAAAATCGTGACTGCCATAAAAATCATTTTGCCCTCTGTCTTTGAATGCTTCTAATTTGGTTGCTAGGAAATAGGGTGACGGTAAAATGTTTATGCTTGTTCCATCTTCTAATGCTATTTGTTGTAAGTATTTAAAACCCGGTTTGTACCAACTATTTGAAACGCCCATACTACTATCTTCCGCCGGCATAATGTCTATGGCAATATCTTGATATTTATAAGAACATATTGATTGTCCTTGAGGATCCGGATAAAAATCGAGTTCCGCTAATCGTTCTTGCATTTGAGCCCATTCGTTATAATTTGCCAAATTTATTGTCATGTCAATATCTGACGTTGGACGAATTTCTTCCGCAGCTGGATCATCAGTATATAAACTAATTACAGCTCCACCAATAAAAACCATTTTATCTTTAAGCTCTTTTAGTCCTTGAGCGACTTGTGCTACTAATGCGAGATTGATGACTTTATTATACATTTAGTATTCTTTTTTCTAATTCCTTTTTTGCTATTTCTTTTTCTCTAACTCTTCCCACTCTAATAGCATCAACCATAGTAAGTAATTCGTATAAGTTATTATCGTTTAAAGAAGCTTCTACGGCAGTATTGTATAATGGTTCTACTGCTTGTCCTCTTTCTAAACCTTTAGCATATGGCCAAACGTATTTTTCGTTTGATTTGATCATTTGATTTAGAGGTTCCGCAGCATGTGCTGTTAAAACTCCTCTTACAATAGCTCCCGGTTGTTGTGGAAAAGCGTAGGCAACACCATGAAGCAAAAATTCGGTAAAAGCCAATCTGTTTACTTTCTTTCTGGCTTCATCAATTAATCCTGCATATCTGGAACGGTTTAGCGATTGACTTACTTCGGATTGACTAATTCCTAGTTCTTGAGCTATCGTATGGTGAAACCATGATAGATTACCTAAAGCCACTATTTTTAGGAGTATTAAGATATCTTGTGGCTTTAAATTATTTTTTGATTGTTGCATATATTTGATATTGCGATATGCAATATTAGTAATTTAATTCCTGAATAACACTATTTTACTGCTCTATATTTCATATTGCGATATGCGATATTGTATTGTTGACGATTTTCATATTACAGTATCTTTTTTTACTAACCTAAAATATTGGTTTTTATAGGATATGTTGCTTATTATTTTTGAACTTTGGAATAGTTCTGTCTCTACTATAAAATCGTCCAGTAGGAGTTTTTCTGCTTGTACTTTCAATTCAAATACTCCCAGGGTTCCTATTTCTTTATTCCTTATATAAAGAAGCTTTGGGAAAAAATTTTGTTGCCTTTTACCCTTTTCTTTCGAAGGGATGTTTTTCTGGACATACAAAAACTTTTTTGAGCGTTTGGAAGGTGTAGCGAACGGAGTAGAAAAACGTTAAACCGGGCAGAGAAGAGTTCTTTTAGTTTTTTGGTTTTATGATTTTATAAAATTCTGAAAGTTAATTAATTATCAATGTTTCACATCTTATTTTTGACTAATGAAATTTTTATACCACCCGAAAGGATTCGGGCAACAGCGGGGGGAAAACAAATATTGTTCAATATTAGCAATACTTATTATTGTTCTATATAGTCAATCTTTAAGTCGGATAAGTCAAACTTAAAGGTGTCTGTAATTAGTTTATATATTTCATCTAATAACACTATTTTTTCAGTGATTGAATTCTTATTATAAACTCCTAATCTGTTACCTTTTAAAAAATAGAAATTGTCATCAATAATCTTTGAAAATCTTAAACTATTCTGAAATGGATAAATTGATTTGTCTTCAAATCTTTTGTTAATTTCATTCTTAATTTCATCTTGACTTTTTTCTTTTAAAGGAATTGTTATCATTAAGTTATAATCCTTAGTTGTTCTGTGATATAGTAAAATATCATCTTTCTGAATCCTTGTTTTAAAACTCATTCCAAAAACAGAATACTCAATTTCCTGAAATTCAGGAAAAAGTATAACACTAGGCCATCCTGAACCTACATCAATAAAATATTTTTTTCCTTCGATAA
>NZ_PNJW01000132.1 GCF_013822155.1 Flavobacterium sp. | reverse complement strand
CTAAACCCATTCATGGTTCACAAAAAATAAAAGACAATATTTTGACTATACAGGTAAAGCTGAATTACGAACTAGAATCTCTTATTCTTTCATTTGGTGAGAATATGAAAATATTAGAGCCAATAGATTTAAAACATAATATTATAAAAAGACTTAAAAACACAATTAACGAATATTCATAAAAACTATACATGAGAAATAGCATACAATTTAAACATTTTCGAAAATTTGAAGATTTTCCAAAATTGGATTTCAATGATGTAACTTTTGTTGTGGGAAAGAACAACTCGGGTAAATCTACCTTTGTTAAAGCATTTGTTATGGTTTACAATTATCTTAAATCTGGTAATTTAAAGCAATTAGATCTGAATCAAGGAAGTGTGGAGCTATTAAATATTGTAACATTTGATCGTGCTTTATGTAAAACAATGTCTGATAGAGATCAAAAGGAACATATTCCTATAACTGTGAAGTTAGGTAATTATGAGTTCTATTTAAACGTAACAGGCAAGAAAGATAGCACAATATTAGATGTAACTACATTCAAAATTAGCGACACTTCATCTTTTTTTACAATAGAAATTGATCCTCAAAAAGAACATGCTATAGTTTCATATAGTTATAAAGAAATTATTGAAAATGATGCATTGAATGAAGCTATTCAACAAAAAGAAGAACTTGAAAAAACGCTTGAATCTATTAAAGATGAACTTTCTAAAGAAAGTATAGAGTTAAAAAGTCGAATAGAAAAATTGTCAAGAAACATTGATAGTTTAAAAGATGCTAAAACAGAAATAGAAACCTCATTTACTGTTGAAGATGATTACGAATCAGGTAGTTTCACTTCAATATTTGATGATCTCTCTAAGAGACTGGAAGCTAGGTTTTGGCTTGAAAACCCTAATGTAGAACTAATAGAAGAAAGGCAAAACAATCCCCTTACTGATGAGGATAAAATTGAAGAGGACTCTGAAGTTGAAGATACTTTAAAGAGCGATGACGAAGTGCTTGAAGATGATTTACGTTACTATTATATCAATCGTCTCAAATTCGAAAATTTTTATAATCAATTTCTAAATTTCACAAATAGCAGCAAAATATTTTATTTACCTGCTACGCTTAATAAACAATCTGCTTTACTTTCTATTCGTGACAAAAACAATGATTTAGCTGATGTAGTACACAAATATTACCAATTAGAATTGCATAACAATCCAATCATTTCAGGCTTTGTAAAACATTGGATTAAAGAATTTCAGATTGGAACAGACATCAAAATCGAGTTAATTAACGGTGAAGCTTATGATATAACTTTAAAAGAAAACGAAGTGTTTATTCCGTTAGCAGATAAAGGAATGGGATCTATACAGGCAGTATTGTTAATTCTTAGGTTAGCTTCTGTGATTTTTTATTATGAGCAAGAAAACAAAAAAGCAAAATTCAACTATTTCGTTATTGTAGAGGAACCGGAATTAAATCTACATCCTGCTTTACAAAGTAAACTTTGTGATTTGTTTTTTGAGGTTTATGAGAAATACAAAGTGAAATTTATTATTGAAACGCATTCGGAATATATTATTCGGCGTTCACAAGTTATGAATGCTAAAGAAGAATTTGCATTAGATTCTGATGATATAAATCCAACCCCATTCTCAACTATTTATTTTAACTCTGACACTGAATCTGATATAATAGCCTATTCAATGAACTATCAACCTGATGGAACTTTTGAAAATGCTTTTGGTAATGGTTTTTTTGATGCTTCATCTTCAAGTACCTTAGAGTTAATTCGTTTAAAACGTCAAAAAAATCAATAACTATGAAGTTTGAAGTATACGCTGACCGTGAGTTGTTGGAGACTATTTTATTGGAATCTAATAAATATGAAAACTGGAACAATATTTTAAAACATCATTCAGATGTTTATGTAAACATATCTCAAGATGATTATGATAATGATATAGCTTTAGCAGATGAAAGTATTTTATTCCAATATCTGCAAGATACGGGAGGTAAAGAACCAATTCCAAACGAACAATTTTTTGAAGATTTTGAATCTGACGCTAGTATCGTTGAAAGTAAACCCTTGTCTGCTTATTTTTTAAATAGAGATGATAACGAGATATGTACATTAAAAGATAAATTTGGTTTATTATTTCAAAATGAGAAAATAGATGACAAGATCTTATCAAACAAATTTCAAAAAAATTGTAATAAAAATGAAATTTTTAATAACCATGGAGTCTTTGGTTGGAAAGCTATAATACCTGCTCAAATTTTAGGCTATAATTCATTAATAATAACAGATCCACATTTATTTAATAATGATAGAAATGTAAATGGGACAATTACTAATTTTGGTGTTGAAAA
>NZ_PNJW01000131.1 GCF_013822155.1 Flavobacterium sp. | reverse complement strand
AATCAGGATTTAAAAACAGGTTTGTCTATCATTTGGAATATTGGAACACAAGCCAGTATTACTATAGACAGTCAACCGTATACAATAGAAAAAGATTGTTTTATATTCATAACCAGTTTTCATACTATTCAAAAATTAGAATTTGAAAAATTAAGGGTTATTCAATTCAATAAGCCTTTTTTTTGTGTTGAAGATCACGATAGTGATGTTGGCTGCAAAGGGCTTTTGTTTTTTGGAGCTTCCACTGTGCCAAAAATTCAGATAGAAAAGGAGAACTCAAAGCAATTTGATTTGTTGTGGAAAATTTTTGAAATGGAAATTGAGCAAATGGATGATTACTCTCTTGAGATGCTCAAGTCATTATTAAAGCGTCTTTTAATCTTATGTGTCAGGATTTATAAAAATCAAAGCTTAAATGTCAATAGCGATGTGAATTCAATTGGTGTTATCAGAGAGTTTAATTTCTTAGTCGAAAAACACTATAAAACCAAAACTACTGTTGCAGCTTATGCGGCCCTGCTTTTTAAATCCCCTAAGACATTGTCTAATTTTTTTAAAATGCATATTGACAAAACACCACTTGAGATTATTAATAACAGGAGACTATTGGAAGCAAAAAGATTATTAAAATATTCTACTATTCCAATCCAGGAAATTGCCGCTGAGCTCTCTTTCGGAGATGTACAGGCATTTAGCAATTTTATAAAAAAGCAAACAAAAAAAACACCTACAGCGATTAGGGTGGAATAATTTCCGGGGAATTATTTGCAATGATTGCATTGGTTTATGAAAAGCCTCCCTTCTTATCCAGTGTATTTAGTTGCCATAAATATAATAGGGCTATGTATTTTAATTTTTTGGTCCACAATATTCATCTATCATTAAAAAGCAAGCGTTTAAAAATGAATAAATCCTAAATTAAGGAATAATTTACAAGTATTAAGGAAATTTGAATTATTAAATAATTGCTTCATCGATGTAAATTTGTACTATAAATTACTATCTGAAAGATTAAGGAAATAAATGCTTAATTGTATTGAGGTATTCAATTTTAAAGGAGGATTATTATCTAATTTTTAAAATAGCAAAAGATGAAAAATATACAGTTTGCCACATTGGGCGGGGGATGTTTTTGGGGTGTTGAAAAATTTCTGCAAGACACTCCAGGGGTTATAGATGCGGTCTCAGGATATGCCGGAGGATCTTTTATTGATCCAACGTATTCTGATGTTTGTGGAGGCAGAACGGGCCATGCAGAAGTAGTAAACGTAGAATTTGACGCGGATGTGATTTCATATAGTTCGTTGTTGGAAAAGTTCATTCCAAAATATGGTAAAACATCTAGTTCTAACTTAGATTCTGTTTCACAATACCGATCTATTGTATTATACCGAAACAGCGAACAGGAAGAAGCAACAAAAAAGGTATTTGAAAAACTGGAAGCAACAAGCGGAAAAAAAGTTGTAACACAAGTCGTTGCTTTAGAAAAATTCTATCCGGCGGAAGATTTCCATCAGGATTATCATGGTAGTTGCAGGGTAGCCGTTTAATTTATAAATACTAATATTATGAAAAACATACAATTAGCTACGTTTGGCGGAGGATGTTTTTGGTGTGTAGAAGCGGTCATACAAAGATTAAAAGGTGTTGAAAAGGTAGTTTCGGGTTATACAGGTGGAATCACAAAAAATCCGACCTACAGAGACATTTGTAATGGCGACACCGGTCATGCAGAAGTTATTCAGGTAACATTTGATTCAGAGATTATTACTTATGATGAATTACTGGCAATTTTTATGACGACTCATGATCCAACAACTTTGAACAGGCAGGGAGCTGACTACGGAACACAATATCGTTCGGTTATATATTATCATGATGAGAATCAGAAAGCTGTAGCCGAAGAAGTTTTGGCACTCATTAATCCAAGTTTTGATAACAAGGTAGTTACAGAATTAAGTCCACTTGCAGTTTTTTACCCTGCGGAAGCGTATCATCAGGGCTATTACAATCACAATAGCAATGCAGGATATTGTAATGCAGTGATAACCCCTAAAGTGGGGAAACTGAGAAAAATGTACGCAGACAGATTAAAGGAAAATGCATAAATATCATTTTATAGTTGTTTTTTTATGGTTAAGTTGATTGATGTAAATCTCCCAAGGATAGCACCTTGGGAGTTTACTTTTGAAAAAAGAAAAAGGGAAACAAAAGCAGTAATATAGTTATAATAATGGAAAATTTAGAATTACAACACTATCCGGAATTGAAGCTTTTCGTAATGAAAGTTGGCGATGATTTTGCCAAAATTGAATACACAGAAAAAGAGAATTGTTATTATTTAACACATTCAGAAGTACCAGAACATCTAAGAGGAAAAGGAATAGGCAAAGCATTGGTTGAAAAAACTTTTGACTATTTACATGAAAA
>NZ_PNJW01000130.1 GCF_013822155.1 Flavobacterium sp. | reverse complement strand
TTGCGGGTTGAATGATGTTCGCATAAAATTGATAACGGTTAAGCTTTGGGTGGATATTGAAGTGTGGGAATTTCAATTTTATCTTATAAAAACTCAAAGTTTAACCTTCATAAATATAGGCATCTATTTGTTTTAAAGCATATTATTGTATTTCAGGTAGTAGTATTGGAGTCTGACCCCAATACTGTGACCCCAATACTGCTACCAGAGGCGGAGATAGGAAATCGGCTCAATTCAAAATCAATCGAATCTGACCCCTTGGTTTTTCCAAGAGTCAAAGTGATTCTCCCTGTTGGACATAACGTAAAGCTAACCGGGTGCGGCACGGAAAGCCGAGTAAACAAAATCGTATTATAACTGCGCTCCGGTTGAGAGCCATGTTAAACCGAATGCGTGATTGCAAGACCTGTCCCCTAAGTCTCTGCACGTGATTGCAAGACCTGTCCCCTAAGTCTCTGCAACGTTTTTTCGGGCCATTTTTGTTGTCCTCGTCGATAGGTTCCGTTATTTTATCAACCTATCTCACTGTCCGTTTTTATTAGACCATTGCAAACAAGGAACTGATCCTGATTTTCGTGAACAAGATCAAATCGACAATTAACCGTGTATGGGGAGAATAGGATGAGCCAAATTCAACATATTTCAATACAACTAGAAGGGATTGGAAGTGTATTGAAAGGAAAAAGATTCAAGGTACCCGCTTATCAACGATCTTATGCATGGGAAAAAGAGCATGTAGAATCATTATTAAATGACATTAATGACGCAATAAAAAATAAGGAGCGTGAATATTTTTTAGGGTCGATTGTCGTTACAGCTGGAGATAATAATCGTTATGATGTTGTTGATGGTCAGCAGCGTTTAACAACGGTTAGTCTTATTATAGCGGCTATTAAAGATATATTTAAAAATGAAGATGATCGCGAAGTTGTATTATCAGTAAAGTCGGATTTCTTAGCGAGCACTGATAGGAAAACAAAAGAACAAGAACCAAAACTAGTATTAAATGAAGTAGATAATGAAGTTTACCAAGAGCTTATAGACGATATAGACAATATAGATGATTCAAAATATAGAAGACAATCTCATAAGAGATTGATTGAAGCTTCAAAATCCTGCATTTTATTTTTAGAAAAAATTCGTCAACAATCAAAAGATTCAGAAGAAGAGTTGCATGAGTGGTTAGACTATATTGAAACAAATTTAAAAATTATAGTTGTTGTGGCTCCAGATGATAGTAATGCATTTACCATATTTGAAACTCTTAATGACAGAGGACTAGAATTAGCAATATCAGACCTATTAAAGAACTACTTATTTCATCGATCTGGAGAAAAATTGGAGGAGACGAAGAATCGTTGGCAAACAATGGTATCAATATTAGAAAGTGCTTCAGATGATCCTTTGGTTGTTACATATTTGCGTCATTTTTCAATGGCAAAATACGGTCTGATTCGGGAAAAAGAGCTTTTTTCAGTGATAAAGAAAAAAATCACCAGTAAAAAGCTAGCATTGACTTATTCTAATAATCTTGCAGATGGAGCTAGAGTTTACTCTGCTCTCATAAATACTGATCATGAATTCTGGTCAAGCTATGATTACCAAGTAACCGAAGCAGTTTCGGCATTAAATTTGCTGGGTATGATACAAATAAGGCCTTTACTATTGGCTGTATTGGAAAAGTTTGATAATAAAAATGTGAAAATCATCTTTAAAAAGCTTGTTTCTGTAGCAGTAAGATTTCAAATTGTTGGTGGAGTTGGTGGCGGAACATTGGAAAAGTTATATGCAGATACAGCTCGATCTATATCAGAAGGAAAAATAAACCTACCGGTCGATGTTATTTCTGCATTTAAAAATCTGCCTTCCGATTCAGAATTTAGAACAGCATTCTCCGTAGCTACTATCTCTAAACAGAAACTTGCAAGATTTTATTTGCGATATCTTGAAAATGGGTACGAAACTGATTCCGAAAAAGTGCCGAGTCTCGATACTGATCGAGTCAATCTAGAACATGTGTTACCATCAAACCCAACTAGTGAATGGACGGCTAATTTTAAGCCTGATGAACTTAGGGCATATCAAAATCGCTTGGGTAATCTTGCGTTAATGTCTTCAAAAATGAACAGTACGATTGGGAATTGTTCATTTTCGGATAAAAAAGAGCTCTACAGAAAATCATCTTTCAATCTTACGAAGAGCATTTCTGAAGAGGGAGTGTGGAATAAACAGGCTATTGAAAACAGGCAATCAATAATGGCAGATTTAGCTGTGAAAATTTGGTCTGTGTAGAATATGCCATCTAAATACTTTCTCTTCCTCCTTGCAAATGCCGGTAGAGTGTGGACGTAGCAACTTTGAGCCTTGAGGTCACTTCCTCGACCGTAATATCCGGATCGGCCAGCATGGCCTTGGCCGCTTGAATATCCTTTTCCGTTAGTAATAGAAGGGGTCACATAATAGAAGGGGTCATAA
>NZ_PNJW01000129.1 GCF_013822155.1 Flavobacterium sp. | reverse complement strand
CTATTATAGCTAAAAAATAAATATGATAATTAATAAAACTTGTGAATTGTTGATTTGAAAAACTATTGAGGAGTATTCTTTTTTTCTTTTGCCTTTTCAACTTTTTCTTTCCATATTTTGGAAAGCTCAACATAATCGATAAAGTTGGCTGAAGGTTGACGTTGCAAACGCCCTTCATTAAAAGCTTTTAACAAAATACTTTCGATAAGAAAATCTTCCGTTACAGTAAAAGGGTCATATTCTGTTTTTAAATCTATGTCAAAAACTTTTGCAGTATTACTTGCCCAAAAGGCTTTCCAACTACTTTTTAAATCTTTAACTAATGTATAGGTCGATTTTCCGGTTTGGCGATAAATTAATTTGACTAAAATTTGACCTTGTTTACGAGATAATTTTTTAAGTTGGCCTTCAAATTCATTTTCAAGGTAGTCTTCAACAATCTTGAAGTATTTCTTTTTTTCACGTTCTGTTTTAAATTTACCCATATTGTTATTTAACCGCGTCAAATTGTCGGCTGCTAATTTCGCATAAGGATAAACTTTAATAACCCGTTGTTGTAATAATAGAAACTTTTTGCGGTCTTCATCCTCTTTATTGGATTTATGTCCGGTTACTACAACTTCATCTAAATCTAAGGAAGTTCGTAATATGGAGTCATTTCCAATCAAATAATATATGACTAGGGAATCTTTTTTTATTTCCTGAGAATTGGCAATAAATACAGTATACAGAAATAAAATTGATAAAAAGGCCTTCATGTTTTTCATAAATAAAGTTCAAAAATAGAGATTTATACTTAACTATGTTATCTTATTTATAATTTAGCAAAAAAAATCAAAATTTATGTCAGCAAAAACCATACTAAAAAAATCATCACTCACTTTTTTAGAAAAATATTTAAACAATGCCTCGCCTACAGGATATGAATCAGAAGGTCAAAAACTATGGATGGAATATATTAAACCTTATGTTGATACCTTTATTACAGATACTTATGGAACAGCAGTTGGTATTATAAATCCAGATGCCCCTTATAAAGTAGTAATTGAAGGTCATTCAGATGAGATTTCATGGTATGTAAATTACATTACAGACAATGGCCTGATCTATGTAATTAGAAACGGTGGTTCAGATCATCAAATTGCACCCTCCAAACGGGTTAACATTCATACTAAAAAAGGAATTGTTAAAGGAGTATTTGGTTGGCCAGCCATACATACACGAAATAGAGGAAAGGAAGAAACTGCACGAATTGACAATTTATTTGTTGATTTAGGATGTTCAACAAAGGAAGAAGTTGAAAAATTAGGCGTTCATGTAGGATGTGTGATTACTTATCCGGATGAATTTATGATTTTAAACGAAAACAAATTTGTTTGTCGAGCAATTGATAATCGCATGGGCGGATTTATGGTGGCGGAAGTTGCTCGTTTATTGTTTGAAAACAAAAAGAAATTACCTTTTGGATTATATATTACTAACTCTGTTCAAGAAGAAGTTGGGTTACGCGGAGCAGAAATGATTACAAAAACCATCAAACCCAATGTTGCCATTGTAACTGATGTTTGTCATGATACTACAACCCCAATGATTGACAAAAAAATTGAAGGAGAAACCCAAATTGGTAAAGGACCGGTTATTACTTATGCTCCGGCAGTTCAAAATAATTTAAGAGAATTAATCATTACAACCGCAGAAATGAATAAAATTCCTTTTCAAAGATTAGCCTCTTCAAGGGTTACCGGAACAGACACTGATGCATTTGCATACAGTAATGGTGGCGTTGCATCGGCATTAATCTCTTTACCTCTACGTTATATGCATACTACGGTTGAAATGGTTCACCGTGAAGATGTCGAAAATGTAATTAAATTAATATATGAAACTTTATTAAAAATGGAAAACAACGAATCCTTTTCCTATTTCAAATAAACAATTGTTTTTTTAAGATTCCCGAAGTTGATTTTCGGGAATTTTTGCTTTAAAAACCATAGCTTTGCAAAAAGTTTATTGAATGATTAATCCGTCTGCACATGGTTGGATAGACAAGTTTTTTAGCAAATATTATTTGCTTGATTCACCCTATCTAATTGACAGTAAAGATTTTTATTGCAGAACGCGTGCTACCGGGTTTATTTATGGTCATGTCATATCGATTGATTCTTCTGAACCATTATTGATAAAAGGTTGGACCTCTGAAGAAATTTCAAAAGTAGCTTTATTGAATAGTTTATTTGGTATTTATCAATTGACTGCAAAAAATCAAGATAAAGCTGAATTTTCTAAAATGGTTTTGAAATTTTATAATACGATAAATCCACAAGGTTTTTCACTCTTAAAAAAAATATTACCCAATGAAAGTGATTCAATAAAATTAGAAAAAATAATTGGCGAAAGGGTTCAGACCAATGATAATATGGTAAGTAAAAACTTTTCACATATTGTTACCAATGCCTTATTGTTTATTGATGTTCTTGCTTTCCAAAATTTTATTATTAACAACGAATTATCAAAA
>NZ_PNJW01000128.1 GCF_013822155.1 Flavobacterium sp. | reverse complement strand
ATTTCGCCGCTATCCGACTGTAGCGAATCCAGCGAACTGCGTACTGTCTGCTAAGATAATATTTTTACGTGAAGAAAGAAGCACAACTTAAGAAAAACCAGCTATAGCGGATAACAGCTGTTAGCAGAAGTAATGTTTTTAACTGGTTTTACTTCTTGCGGTCTTACAGGATAAAGTAAACTATCTTTAAAGCTATTTGCAAAAACTTTAAATATTTCTGCCTGTCTAATTAAGTTGAGTGTATCTTGGTTAGCAATTTTGTAACCTTTACTTTTGTTTACTTCGAATTCCTGTTTTAATTTTAGAAAATCTGAATATTTTTTTGTTTTCAGCTTTCTATTTAAATGAACAAAAGTTATACTTTCTCTATTTTCAAATCTAATACGATATCTTGTATATACGTTTAATCCACAGAATATCTCATTAGCAAAATCCTTATCTTTTAAAACAAAATAGTTGTCGTTTAGATTTCGGGTTTTGATTGAGATTTCATTTAATATTTTTTGATTTACTTTATATTTAATAAACTTGTCCTGATTATCAAAGTGTCTATAATTAATGGATTTTGCATCACCATTTTCTTGGATAATAGAATAATCTATTACACGAAAAATAAAGTTTGAATTTGAATCAAAATCACGATAATAAGTCATTATTTCAACATCTTCAATGTCATTGCTTTTTTGGTTACAACCAACAAAGAAAATAGTTAATGTTAAAATAATTGTTCTCATGTTAAACGGTTGTCTTATTATTTCTGCTAACGTTTTGCGGGTTTAAGAAGTTGGCGATTTCGGAGCACAAAACTGTCTGCCAGCACTGAACTTGATACGAAGCACAAATGTTCATTTAACCACTGAACCGCCAATTTCTTAAACCCGCTGTTAGCGGTTCGTTGTTTTTCTTCGGTCGTGTTATGTCTGTCCATTGTGTCAGTGTCTTGGTGGATTGTCACGCCAAATTTATGATTGATGCTAATTCATCGGCACTTCTGCTGTCTGTCTTTCTAACTATTTCTAATTCTTTCAGAGCATTTTCCTTGTCGCCAATTTCTGCGTATGTCTTGCAAATAGTGTAATGTGCTTTAAGATATTCAGGTCTTAAACTGATTGCTTGCTTGAATGCTTTAATAGCTTCTTGCTTGTTGCCTTTGTCATCATAAGCGTTACCCAAGTTAAAATATGTTTCGGGTTTAGGTTTTAACTCAATAGATTGTTGATAGGCAATAATTTCATTGTCATGGTCTCCTAATTTTCCGTAAGCAAGTGCAAGGTTAAAATATGCTTCTGAAGTTGGCTTCTTGCTAATCTCTTCTTCAAAGGCAGCAACGGCTTTTTCATATTCACCGTCCACATAAAACTTGCGTCCAACATTACTGATACCGATATACCAAAATGAAAAATAGATTGAAGAAAAAATCCACAAAACTCTAAGTGGCGTTGTCATGCTTAAAAGTCCCAGAATGAATGAGGATGGAAGCATCCAAAGTAAGTGGAAGGGAGAAAGATGAAGCAAGGGTATCAATACTAAAGAAACTGTCATAAGGAAGCCTTGCAGTTCCATTGACTTTTCTCTGGCTTGTTCGTTTTGAGCTTTTCCACGAATTTGTAAACACCAGCCCAAGGTGATTAAAATACTTAGTCCGTAAATGATGTATCCGATTATGTCCATTTTATTTTTATTTGTTTGTGTTGGAAGATTTATTTATCAAAGGTTTAGGTTCAAACAGAAAGCCTATTCCAATTAATGGAACAGAATAATAAAGCCAATTATAATTTTCGTAAACCATTGACAATATTAAAAGTATCAAGTTCAAGATTTGTCCGATTATGTAGTAAATTTTGTTTGATGAAATATAAAACGAAACAACATTTACCGACAGGAAGCCTGCAATACCACTGGAAATGAAAACAACTAATCCTGTCCTGTTACTTGTAAAATCTCCATGTAAAAGAGAACCAATTATGTTTCCAATTGAAGCAACAATATTGTATACGATTGGAGCTAAGATTATTACGACAACTCCTTTTATTATCTCTTTATATGATTTCACGTTTTGTAAATTTTAAATTAATTACTCTCAATTTCTTGCAAGTCAGTTCGGAGTTTGCAGGTCGCCCTACAATGACCGCTAACGTTTCGGCGCTTGGCGAGGTTGCGAGCTTCGGAACCGATTATTTTCTATCAAAGATAAAATTTCTTGCGAGAAATAAACGTGTATTTACTACAAAATTCGCAATCTTGCCAAACGCTTGTTGGCAGTAGTTTTTTTATTTTCAGTTTGTAATTATAGAGTTAGCAGAATTATTATTCATATCTACAACAACCAAAGTAATTATTATTATCTAAATTTATATTCTTATAAACTCTTACAACTTTGTTGTCTTTATCAATATAAACAAGTCTAACATTTATTTTTTCTTCATATAAACTGTCATTTTTAATAATATTTGTATTTAATTTTGAGTATTTATATACTTTATAGTCACCAGTACATTTCATTTTTCTATTCGGTTGACCATATATACTAATTACTTCTTCTTTACTTTTTCCACTCAAATCTATA
>NZ_PNJW01000127.1 GCF_013822155.1 Flavobacterium sp. | reverse complement strand
GTCAGCTTTAGTAGCGTGTTTTTCTGTTTTGTCATCGAAACCAAGCTGAAACGCTTCATACCCGTCAACCGCTTTGGTTCTGACTTGGGTAACGACACAAGGGCCAGCTTCGATTACTGTACAAGGAATATTCTTCCCGTTTTCATCGAAAATGCTAGTCATGCCGATTTTTTTTCCAATTAACCCAGACATATTAAACTATTTATAAATGATTAAAAATTCTAATTTTTTGTTTTGTAATAAGACAAGAATATTAAGCAGTAAGAGAATGTCTTACTACTTAATACTTTCATCTTTGTACATTATCACACTTTGATTTCAACTTCAACACCACTAGGTAACTCTAATTTCATTAGAGCGTCAATGGTTTTTGAAGAAGAACTGTAGATATCTAACAATCTTTTGTATGAACTCACTTCAAACTGTTCTCTTGATTTTTTGTTAACGTGTGGAGAACGTAGTACAGTGAATATTTTTTTGTGTGTTGGTAACGGAATTGGTCCGGTAACCACTGCACCTGTACTTTTTACAGTTTTTACGATTTTCTCAGCTGATTTATCAACTAACATATGATCGTAAGATTTTAATTTTATTCTGATTTTTTGACTCATTTTCGTTAGAATTAAGCGTTTCCTTTAGCTTTTTTGATAACTTCTTCAGAAATGTTTGAAGGAGTTTGTTCATAATGTGAAAATTCCATTGTAGAAGTTGCTCTACCAGAAGACAATGTTCTTAAAGTAGTTACATATCCAAACATTTCAGATAATGGAACAAACGCTTTAATCGTTTTTGCACCAGCTCTATCTCCCATGTCATTTACTTGACCTCTACGACGATTTAAATCTCCAACAATATCACCCATATTTTCTTCAGGTGTAATTACTTCAATTTTCATGATTGGCTCAAGAATTACAGCTCCGGCAGCTTTTGCAACCTCTTTGTAACCCATTTTAGCAGCCAATTCGAAAGAAAGTGCATCTGAATCCACAGGGTGGAAAGATCCGTCTAATAAAGTTACTTTTAAACTATCTACTGCATATCCGGCTAACGGACCTGTTTTCATAGCTTCTTTGAAACCTTTTTCAACCGATGGAATATATTCTTTAGGAACGTTACCACCTTTAACTTCATTCACAAACTGAAGACCAACATATGGTTTTCCGTCTACGTCGTCAGCTGGTCCAAGTTTAAATACAATATCACCAAATTTACCACGCCCACCAGATTGCTTTTTATAAGTCTCTCTGTGTTGTGCTGCTTTAGTGAAAGCTTCTTTGTATTCAACTTGAGGTTCACCTTGGTTTACTTCCACTTTGAACTCACGTTTCATACGATCTACAAGAATGTCTAAGTGCAACTCACCCATACCTGAAATAATCGTTTGTCCGGAAGCTTCATCTGTTCTAACCGTAAACGTAGGATCTTCTTCCGCTAATTTAGCCAAAGCCATACCCATTTTATCAACATCAGCTTTTGTTTTAGGCTCAATAGCAATACCAATTACCGGATCAGGGAATTTCATTGACTCAAGAATAATTGGGTGTTTTTCATCACACAATGTATCTCCTGTTTTGATATCCTTAAATCCTACAGCAGCTCCAATATCACCTGCTTCGATATAATCGATTGGGTTTTGTTTGTTTGCGTGCATTTGATAGATACGAGAAATACGTTCTTTATTGTCTGAACGGGTGTTCAATACATAAGAACCAGCATCTAAACGACCTGAGTAAGCACGGAAGAAAGCCAAACGACCAACATAAGGGTCGGTAGCAATTTTAAAAGCTAAAGCAGCAAACGGCTCTTTAACATCCGGTTTACGTAAAATCTTTCTTTGATCTTCTTCCAATAAATCTTGATCATCAGGGTGAATACCCACAATTCCCTCTTTATCCATTGGTGAAGGTAAATATTTACATACGGCATCTAACATGAATTGAACTCCTTTGTTTTTGAAAGAAGATCCGGCAATCATAGGAATGATAGCCATATCCATAGTAGCAGCACGTAAAGCATTATTTATTTCTTCTTCAGTAATAGAGTTTTCGTCCTCCATATACTTGTCTAAAAGGTTTTCGTCATAATCCGCCACCGCTTCAATCAAAATTGAACGGTATTGTTTTACTTCATCCACCATATCAGCAGGAATATCTACAACGTCAAATGTAGCTCCCAATGTTTCGTCATGCCAAACAATAGCTTGGTTTTTAACTAAATCCACTACACCTTTAAAGTCAATTTCTTCTCCGATTGGCAATGTGATTGCAACCGCATTAGATTTTAACATATCTCTAACTTGTTGACAAACTCCTAAGAAGTTTGAACCTTGACGGTCCATTTTGTTAACAAATCCCATTCTTGGAACACGATATTGGTCAGCAAGTCTCCAGTTAGTTTCAGATTGAGGCTCAACACCATCTACTGCACTAAATAAGAAAACTAAACCATCCAACACACGTAACGAACGATTTACCTCAACAGTAAAATCCACGTGTCCGGGAGTATCGATAATGTTAAAGTGATAAGGTAATGTTTCAGGTAAAACTTTTCCTTGTTCAGTTGGGAAATTCCATT
>NZ_PNJW01000126.1 GCF_013822155.1 Flavobacterium sp. | reverse complement strand
CAGCCTGCAAAGCCAAAGCGATAAAACCACTCTCACCGCCAGTCAAACCCTCACCATCGCCAGCACCCAAGCCAGCATCCGCATCGCCGCCCCCCACCACTTGCTCATGACCGCCCAAGGCGCCGGCATCATACTCGAAGGTGGCAACATCACCCTCACCGCACCCGGCACTGCTGCTTTTAAGGCTAGTATGAAGGTGTTGGCGGGGGCGGGGCGTAGTACGCCGCAATTGCCGAATTTACCCAAGAGCGAACCTATAATTTCGGCATTAAAACCTATTTTCAGCCAGCAATTTGATTTATCGCATTTGGCTAACAACGAGCTGTTTGGATTTTCATCGGAAAAAATCCCTTATCAAATCTTCGATAAAAACGGCCGTTTTATCACTTCTGGAATCACCAATTCGGATGGCTTAACCGACCGGATTTTAACCAATGAACCTACACAATTGGTCGCTTTTATAGGCGATGGCGATTGGCAGATTGAAGAACATTTTGAGGCAAATGATTTTACTGAAGGTGGTAAGGAAGAAAGTTTATGAAAGAAGTTTATATCGTTAAAAAAGGCGATACCTTAACAAAAATAGCTAAACAAAATGGATTGACGGTCAAAGAATTAAAAAACTTAAATCACCTGAACAATCCAAACAAAATTGCTATTGGCCAAAAAATCAATCTTAGAAAAGACAAAGTATTAGGTTTTCAGGCTTTACTATTGGAAAACGACCGGGTAGCTATTAAAGGCTTAAATTACCGTTTTGAATTTAAAAATGGTTGCGTAGTGGGAAAAACTGGCGAAGATGGCTTGACCAAACAAATTATGACTGAAACTCCCTTTGACGAGGTGCGGATTTTTGTCGAGCGTCTAGATAAGTCAGTTAAAGAAATAGCTAAAGTTACTTCTGGCTACGGCAACAAACTCGTAACCCTAGTCAGTCCTAGCATAAAATTGGAAGCCATTACGCAAGACCATCCAAATTTAAAACAGGGTGAAATTCCGCAAAAAAAGGAAAAAACAAAACCTATATACGATCCAAATGCTAAACAACCTGCAACTATAGATAAAAAAGAATTAGGTGCAAAAGTCACAAATACCAAAACTGAAGATCACAAACCTGTTGTTAAAGTTGAGGGGGATATTCCTGAATTAAGTTTTTTAGGGGAGTATGTTGGTGGAGAAATAACTAAATTGGATATAGAACAGGCAGCAGCAGAACTCAGATGTGAACCCGGTTTAATTTATGCAATCGCTCGACAGGAATCTGCCAGTTCTTCATTCATCAAAATTAATGATAAAACAGTACCTACTATTTTGTACGAGCGTCATAAATTTTCAGAATTTACTAAACATAGCTACGATAAACTGTATCACGATATTTCGGGGCGAGCATATAAACGAGCCAGAAAAAATAAAAAAGGTTTTTGGGTTGAAAATAAAACTGGAGAGCTTGTTTCGGAAAATGATGTTTATGGATCATCTGGTGTATCACAGTACAGACGTTTAGTAAAAGCATACCAACTAGATCAAGATGCTGCATTAAAAGCGTGTTCTTGGGGTAAATTTCAGATTATGGGATTTAATTTTAAAAATGCAGGGTTTGGTACAGTAAATGATTTTGTTAAAGCGATGTGTAAAAGTGATGCTGAACATATAAAGGCATTTTTAAAATTTGCCAAATCAAATAAATTGCTTTTGCAAGGCTTACGTAATAAAGATTATAAAAAAATTGCTCAAGGTCACAATGGTGATAATTGGAGATCAATCAACCCTGATTATCCGACAAATATTGAGATATTTTATAAAAATTACACAAATAACAATAAAACGGAAAAGTGATGAGAAAAATAAAATATATATTATTGTTTTTTTTTAGCATAAACTGTAAAGCCAATAATTTATGTTTAATAGATGAAGTTAAATTGTTATCTTTTAAAGTTAAAACTCAAAAAATATTATCTGTATGTAAAGGTAAAAATAGCGCTTATTTATCTTATAGATTTGGTATACCTTCAAATATTGAATTGCAATTTCCTGATAAATTAGATATTTCATCTTGGAAAGAGTTCCAATTTACAGGTATGAGACGTGGTGGAGGAAAACAAAACGCTGGATTTGGTTCATATAGTCTTTCATTTACAAAATATAATGTTGAATATTCAATTTTTCAGGAATGGAATGATGAAAGTGAAGAGTATTCAATTGGAGTTGTTATATCAGTTGAAGGTAAAAAAAATATTGTTCTGAATGGTATAAAAAAATCACAAGAAGGTTCGCTTATTTTGCTAGAAGATGAAAATAAATATATACAAAATGATTTTGAAAAAAATATCGAATAAATTCAAAATTGAGTAACCCTAGCCCGAAGACAATAAATGAACTTCTTGAAAAGAACTTCTATTTATTTGTTATTAATAGTGATCTTAGCTTTTCAAGCTACCAATGCTACAAATTTGACACAATCATCGCAAAATGAAATTTTTGATAACCCATTTGTGGTTATAGGGCTTAATCCAAATACAAAAATATTGACGGGATATGTAGCCGCACTCAGAACAGCTCCTGGGATTTGAGGTCAAGTCTTGCACGCCGTTTTGCAACTTACGA
>NZ_PNJW01000125.1 GCF_013822155.1 Flavobacterium sp. | reverse complement strand
AAAAAACAGCTTATTGGACGTAAAAAAACCATTTTAACTAACTTTTTCAATTCACAAAAACAATTTAATACTGAATTACACTATGGAAGTTTAAGCATAGATACTCAGGCTAAGCTGGCTGCATTTTCTATAAGATTGCTCTTTTCTTTTTTTCAAACAAGAAATACCACTTATTTTAATGATTTATTTACTGTTCATCAAAATATCAGCAGGATTCTTTTTAATTTAAAGGGACATAAGAGTAAAGAGTTTCAAGCCCTGCTTACTAAGCACAAAGTTCGGGCTGGCGATATAGAAGATTTTTTTCTCAGTATCACAGCAGCTTTTGAACAAGATCAGCACCCATTATCCCCTTTATTTGAAGAATATTTTTCGCATCTCAAAAAACTTGCAAAAACAGCCATTTTAGTCAAAACCTTAGTCCATGAAATTAACTTGTTATATGGAGAAATTGCCCCTAATTTAGCCAAAAGTCTACCTCATACAACTAACCTGGAAACAAGAATAGAAAAAACAGCGAATCTTTTATATCTCGATTTAGCACGGCATGTTTCTTATATTCTCTACTGTCACCTTAATCCAGAAAATTTTTATGCTGCATATGATGAGGAAAAATATAAAACTATGATAGAAGCTTTGGCTGGCTATATAAATGCTGGAGAGGCCTTTAAGACGGTTGCGCCTTTACATAGCTATCACAAAAAAGTCATGGATTTTCTTAAACTAATTCGTCCCCTTGCGCAAGCGCGGGCACAAAGCCTAGCAATTGAAATACCTGCAACTACCGAGGTTCTCTGCCAAAGTTTAGTTTTTAAAAATCCACAAGTTTTTTTAGAAAAAATAGAAGACATTAAGAAAAAATTCGACGATCGCAGAATTAAAAATCAAGAAAGAGAAAATGAACTAAGAGCCGAGGCAGAAAGCTTACCAGAACCTCCAAAGAAGGTTAGAAAGCCTAAGAAAACAAAACAAACAAACAAAACAACACAGGTCTCAGCTACTCTCACACCGGAATCATCAGAAATTCCTCTTCAAAAAAAAGAAGAAAAACAACGCGACCCAAAATGGCTAAAAACCATGAAAAATACGGGAAATTGGTTTACAATTTACAATACCATTAATGCTCATCTTATCAGAAGTGCCGCTTCACTCCGAAAAGACAAAGGCCAAGTAGCCCTCTCTACCTTAGAAGAAGCTCAGCGTATCTTTATAGACCATGCTTCCCAGCTAGATTCTATTTCCAATAAAAATTTCTACATCTATTTACTAATTTCCCACTTTGAAGTGGAAGCGTTGATTTTATCTACTTTACTAAAAAAAACCACTAAGCAAATATACGATATTAACCTATCAATAGATTCCACTTATGATGCTCAATTGTTAGAGAGCCTAAGCCACGCATTTCAAAATACCGAATCTTGTATGAGAACTATTAAAGATTATTTTGAGTTAAATATAGTTAATGAGGAATTAATCCCTATTCATGAAATCTTTACTAGTACAGTAGATAATTTTACCAGTGCGTTTGAAAATACTGTAAAGGACTACAAACAAGCTCATAAAAACTTAGAATTAAAAATTATTGAACTTGACCTTCGGCGCGCTAAAGCAATAAGCGCAATGGGGTCGGAGGCATGGAAAAATAATCCCCACCCAAAATATAAATACCGTAATTTGAGAGAAACTTTAGAGTTTCTAAAGAAAGCCTCCGGTGAACAGCTAAAAAATATAGATGAAACCCTTCACGTCCTTCGATCCGCTACAGCTCAAAGCTTTTCAACATCTACAGAACAAAAGAAAGAAAATTCTTCTTCATATTCTAAATATCTATCTGAATCAGATAATACCCCTCAACAACTGAATACTAATCCTCAGGCTAAAAAAGCGGCATTACCATTTTCAGAAAAAAAAATGCGTAAATCTTCTGACAGGTGGCCGCCAATGTCTCAGGTAAAAATTCTCCAAAGGCCTCATATTGCAGAAACACCAGAACTAAGTGCTCCTAAACCCTCTAGTATTGAAAGCACCCTTAGTTTTTTTAATAAACATACAAGGGATTATACAAAAAGAGTATACAATTGCACCAATCAAACAGAATTTTTAAATATTATGGATGCTGCGCATTCGGTGTTTTTCAATAAAGTAAAGGGGAATCCTGATATTGAACAGCTTAAAAATAATCAGAGAAACTGTTATATTTACAGTCAATCTAACAATTGCCTTTATTATTTTGATTGTGTAAAGGAAGAGTTATCTAAATTGGCTTGGATGACCGATCTTAATAAAAAACCTATATGGATGAGCTGGTATAATTCTTCAAAATGGCCAAAGGAAGTTGAACCTTTAACGGATGGCCAACTTGAGCAATTTGAAGCGGTGACGAACCATACCCCCCCTCAGTATGAATTTTCCAAAGAGCTTTGGGAAGAACATTTAAATAGGCCTAGCACCCCGGAACTTGCGCCCTGACGCAAAAACATAAAAAATCAGATCGGAAAATCCCCTATAACATTAGTATACTTATCTTGCGCATCAGCTAGGCTTAATTTGGAGTATATTTCAAGGGGGTCAGTTTAGGTTCTGGGATTAAACGAGCCTTGCAAGCTT
>NZ_PNJW01000124.1 GCF_013822155.1 Flavobacterium sp. | reverse complement strand
TTGAGAAAAGTGATTAGAAGGTTAGAAGAGAATCAATGGAACAACTCCGGTTAATGACTTTTTACCTTTGGTACTTTGTTGTTCGTTGATTTTATCAGCTAGTGGCTATCATCAACAGTTTTTTTGTTTGAATAAATGAATTCTTGTTTGGGTTTTCCGTTTTTCAATAACTCATTTTTGTTTTCCATAGCCATAAAAAGAATTTTTTTATCAATGGTTGTGTAACTTTTGAAATTCAATTCATTGTTAAAATTTACCTCTTTCCCTGCTTTTTTAAGTTTTTCAAGTTGTTTTTGAATGTTGTCAATATTTGTATTTTCATTGGATGAGAATTTAACTTCAATGATTTTTCCGTTTTCAGTGGTTATGCTTAAGTTGGAAACCTCTCCGATAGCCTCTGAGAGTTTTATGGAGTTGCAATAGTATTCATCCGGCATTGTATTTCTCAAGGCAGCGAATTTTTCATGTGACGATAAATCAGATCCGATGTCAAATCCACCAAAACCATTTATTTCTTTTTGAGATTCTTGACATGAGATTAAGGCCAACAGAACCATTAGCAGATAGCATTTTTTCATAATTGATGTCTTATTAAAAATGAGTTTTTGATTAAAATTTCTAACGTGTTATTCCATACCTACTGTTTGCGTATTGGTAGTTTAAAATTGCTTTTCAAAAGTATTTCCGTTAAACCTATAGACACTTCCATCTGCCATGCCGAACCATAATTCACTGTTTTTATCTTCATAAATTGATAGGACGAAATCATTAGTCAATCCGTCTTTTATAGTGTAATTTTCTAAATTATGACCATCATATTTCCAAATTCCGGCATCCCTGTCTCCAAACCAAATGTTTCCTTTTTTATCTTCAGCAATGGTAAAAACATGTTCCAATGTACCTTTTGGAGATTTCTCTCCATTTCGTTTACTGTTGGGATGAATCAGATGATGCTTGCTTGAAAAGTTTATAATTGAATCACCTTCCTTAAGCAATACGCCAATTCCGTTATTTCCAATCTAAAGTCTGCCTTTAGAATCTTCTAAAATACTTCGTATGTGTAAAGGTTCAATTTTTCTGTCATAACCCAATGTTTCATCATTCATAATCGTAAAATTACTCCCGTTATAGCCGAAGACACCTGCGTAGGTGCCAAACCATATCCTGTTATTTTTGCCTATTGAAATATCAGTTACAGCAAATAAATTATCATAGGGGTTGAGCAGTTTTTGGGGCGGAAAATCTAAATAATGTAATCGTTGTCCATCGTATCTGTACACTCCGGCTTTATTTCCGGCTTCAAACCACAAGTCTGTGTCAGATTTCATCCATTTATTTGTCATAGACTCATTGTCTTGATTTGGTAAAACATTTGGATAATTTTCTTTGCTTGATTTGGTGTGGTTTGTAATTCTTGAACCATCGTAACTGCTAACCCCGGTTTGTGTGTTGAACCAAATAAGGCCTTCATTATCCTCTTGAATAGAATGGATTTGGTTGTCAGTTAGTCCTTCATTGACAGTGAAGTATTTGAATGATTTGCCATTGTAAACAGCTACTCCCTCTTGAAGACTTCCAAACCAATAATTGCCTTTGCTGTCCTGAAAGACAGCACGAATTCCTGAAGTGAATTTTAAGGTATCGGTTTCTGAAGTCTTTTTTGATTCAGACTTATATACTTCTTTTTCGGTTGATTTCTTTTCAACGCACGAAAAGTTAAAAGTCAATATAAATAGTAAGTAAATCAATTTTATTTTTTTGTTCATTACGAGGTTTTCTAATATGACGCCTAACGTTTCGCGGCTAGTGGCATTTGCAAAGCCAACGAACTGCGTACTGTCTGCTGGGATAAAGTTTTACATGAAAAAAGAAGTACAACTCAAGAAAACCAATCATAGCGACGAACAGCTGTTATATGCTGTAGATTGATTTTACTTAAGACTAAATCACATAAAAAATGCAAAATAGCACAAGCCCCAAATTAAAATGAAAAGTGTTCCGGGCAAAACTTCAGTCTTCAACTTACTTTTAAATTCTTTTTTTATTAGCGCTAAGTAAAATACATAAAACACGAAAATCAGTGTCATTATTATTGGTATAAAAATTCTCATAATCAATGTATTAAAAGTTAACTCTGTAAAGGTCGAAAAAAAATATTACGAAAGAAAGAATAAACCATTTATAAATCATCACATTAATTATGAAAAGAATTGTGAGTCAAAAATGGTTAAAGGTTTTATCAACGTTAACTAAGCCTATAGCATTTAACTTTTCGCGGCTAGTGGCATTTGCGAAGCCAGCGAACTGCGTACTGTTTGTTAAGATAAAATTTTTACCTGAAAAAAGAAGTACAACTCATGAAAAACCAGCTATAGCGTATGATCACTGTTATTTGTTCGGTGTTTTAACAAGGAAACCACCAATGTATAAAATATAGTTTCCCACTTCTCATAAACATATTTATATGCCCATCAGAAACATTGTTTTCATCTTCTCTCAACTGAATGACTTGGAGATTTCCTTCTCCATGAACATCAATAGTTTTGAGGTTCTTAATTGCGTTTGGGAAGAGTTTTTTTAGATCATTTATGGTTGTAGATGAATTTAGCTTCTTTCCTTTGTAAGTAATGAAATTATTTT
>NZ_PNJW01000123.1 GCF_013822155.1 Flavobacterium sp. | reverse complement strand
TTCAAAAAGTTCGGCAATTTCCTGTAAGCTGTAGCTATAATCATTAATAACTATGTTGTTTCCTTCGCCTTCTAAAACAAAATATATTATATCATAACGATTAAAGTTAACATCACCTTTAGTTAATTCGATTATACTTTCTTCCAGTCCCTCAATAGAATCGCAGGATTTGTAAATACTGGTAATTTCTTTTTTTAGTGCTAACTTTTCTAAACTAAGTAAGACTTCGGTTTTTTGTTCAATTTCCGAATCTGGAACCTTTTCTAAACAATAAATAAAACTTTCCGGCTTCATTGAATATAAATTTAAAATTTTCTTCTTTTTGGTATCGATTTTTTTTGCGCTAAAGAAACTTTGGTTAGCACTAGCACACAAAATTAAATCACATCCAAAAGATTTTTTAAGACAATATCTGTTCTTGATTGGAGCTTCTTCACAAGCCACCCTTTGTGTCCTGAACCAAAAATCACCAGTACTCTTTTCTTTTGGTTGATTATTTCATTTAACTCAGAATCAATTTTTTCATAATGCGCCTGATTGATATTTTCCCAACCTCCTTTACCTAAATCATCATTAAACAAATCGCTGAAAACCTGCAGCTCAATATTTAAAATCCGGTCAAACTCATCAGAGTGAATTTTAACAGGATCAAATTCTTTCATGTAATTTTCAAACAATTTCCCCGATAATTGCCTGGCTTCCATATAGATTTCCCAATCTTTTGCTTTATTTTTATCCGCTTTAATTTCTTCCAATCTATTTTCTCTTGCATTTGCCATTTCTTCCGTCCAGGCTGACACTGGTTTTAAAGAAAAACCTAACGTCTTTTGCAAAGGAAAAATCACCTTACTAAATTCAGGATACTGCAGAACCCGTGGTTCATCAATTTTTCCTAATCTCTGAAATTGTTCATCGGCAATAAGAAATCGATCAGGTGGAATCTCAGCTAAAACTACATCCGGGTTTAGATTTTTGATAATGTCAGCAAAAACTTTTAAACTATATTTTTCACTTCCAAGATGTTGGCTATGAATAGTTCCTACAACAATGACTTCGTTTTTATTTTTCATTTTGGCATCTACTCTGCGTTTAATAAATTCACATACATTCGTGTCAAAGTTTGTAGTCCGACAAATTTATCTTTTCATGAAATTAGTTGTGTTTCAAAATATACTTTGCTGGCTACCGTTTTATGAACCGGGCATTTTGAAGCAATTTCCATTAATTTACTTCTTTGCTCTTCCGTTAGGTTGCCTACAAGTTTTATTTTTTTAGAAATGTGATCCAGTTGTCCCATTTCTTCAATTTCTAATTTTAACTCAGCTGCATGTTTTCTAGAATAACTCAAATACACGAAAACTTCTTTTAAATCCCATTGCTTTCTTTGGGCATATAATTTTAAGGTCAATACGGTACAAGAACCAATAGCCGCGTTAAGCAGTTCATAAGGCGATAATCCTAAATCATCCCCACCAAATTCCACAGGCTCATCCCCATAAATGTGATGCGTTTTAGTATAAATATGGCTTGTAAAGGGTACTATGGTCTCGTGATATACCAACACTTGCTCTCCATCTGTATCCTTTACATCCTCTTCATATTTTTCAACCTTTTCATCCTTTTTTATTACAACATACCGTTTTACCCAACTTGAAATAACTTCGGCTACGTAAAAGGCATCTTCTTTACTGCTAATTAAATGATCGGCACCATCAAGACTGATAAAACTTTTTGGATGATGTGCCTTGTGGTATAAAGATGCAGCGTTTTCAATACCAACAATTAAATCCTGGGGTGAATGCAACAGCAATAAAGGTTTGCGCAGCAACTTAACCTCATCTTCCAAATTGTGGGCTTCTAGGTCATCAATAAATTCCTTTTTTATCTTAAACGGCCTTCCTCCAATTGATAATACAGCTTCTCCATTTTCAGTAATGGAATCTTCCAAACCTTCAAATAGCTTGATCACGTGTTTTACGTAAGAAGGCGCGGCAATTGAAACCACTGCTTGTATATTTGGCAGTTTGTTCGCAGCAATAATTACTGCGGCCCCACCAAGCGAATGTCCAATTAATATGGTTGGTGCAATATAATTCTCTGTCAGAAATTCATTCACGGCTATAATATCAGAAACATTATTGGAAAAAGTAGTTTCACTAAAATCGCCATCACTGTGCCCAAGTCCTGTAAAATCAAAATCCAAAACGCTTATTCCATGCCTGGTGAGTTCTGAGGAAATATTTCTAACCACAGCCAAACTAGACGAACAGGTAAAACAATGTGCAAAAATAGCGATGCTGTTAATTTGTCCATTCATTGGAGTTATTAACTGAGCAGCTAAAGATTCCCCATTTTTGTTTTTTATAAGTAATTCTGTTTTTTTCATTTTTTAATGTACATTATAACCTTTTAAACCATATTCTTCCGAACTTACAGCTCTAATTTTTTTATTTATACCATCTTCCATAAAGCCTATTTCTTTGTCAACGTTAAAAGATATAAGCAGATAAGTAGTTTCAGTAATTCCACAGTACAAACAATCTTTATCTAAAGTAAAGTTTGTTGTATAACCGGCTGCAATTAGGTTTTTTATTATTGTTTCTTTATCCATCTTTTTATATTTAATTGTAAAAATTATATAAACACAAACATTACAACTAGTTGAATTACCAGTTGATCTGCGCATACATCCCAAATTAA
>NZ_PNJW01000122.1 GCF_013822155.1 Flavobacterium sp. | reverse complement strand
TACTTTTTTCCAATAATAAAACTAAAGAATATATTGGATTAATTTTTAATACTGTAATATCCCTAAATAAATCTATAATTTCTTTGTAGTCTATAATTTTTGCTGCAGATAGCATTTTTGATAATTTACTCTTTTTTAGATCTAAGGCTATAGCCATTTCATCTTGGCTATCAAATAATTCAGCCTCTAATTGTTGTTTAAAACTTACAGCATCTTCAAATTCACTAATATCATTTCTATCTTTATTTTCTAAATTCATTAAAATTGCACATTCTCGGTCATTAGCGTCAGTTGCTTTAACTCGAATTTTTATACCAAGATGGTTACATGCAAACCATCTTCTTCTTCCTGCTATAATTTCCCAATTTTTACCACCAGCATCATTTTCAATTTTTCGTGCAAATATGGGAACCTTTTGTCCATTCTTTCTAATGGACGAAATAAGATCTTGGCATTTTTCAACATTCATCCAAACATCATCTCGATTATGAAATTTCCATGGTCGGCAATCTGAAGGCTCAACTAAAAATTCTGTTCCTCTAACGGCTTCACTATGAACGCTTTTCTTACTTTGATCTAATGTCCTTGATGTAGCAGGAAGTATGATTTTATTTTTATTTTCAACTAATTCAGTATCATTCGCGATGACACCTGAAAGGGATCTTTTTTTACGCGTAGACATTTTCACCTCCCAACACAAATTTACCTTCTTTTTCTAATTTCTTAAATTTACTAGGCCACGTTTTCCATATTTCAATTTCAATTTCCTTGCAAAAAGAATTGATTATATTAAGCGCTCTTTTTTGAGGTCTACGTACTTCTAGTGCAGTTTGAAAATCAATGGCTGCATTGCCAATTTCAGTAGTATGTAGAAAATACTTGCTCATCATATGGTAGCCAAAAACATCCTGCATGATCGGCAGAAATTCTCTGTGATTAATTTGATTTGGGAAAACATCAGTGGCTAATATTTTAATAAATTTATATTCTTTTTCGGGATTTATCATTTCAATTACATTTTCTATCATTCGGAGGTATTGAACCGTGGAACTAAACTCATAAAGTGCAGGGGGGGTTGGTACAATAATAGCATCAGCAGCACATAGAATATTCATTGACGTGAAGCCTAATGCAGGGGGGCTATCTATAATAACTAAGTCATAAGAATCTTTAACGGTATCTATCCCTTGCCTCAACTCTGTAAAAACATAATTTTTTTCTATGGTGGGAAGATCCTTAATTTGTTCTGCTATACCCAACTCAAGATTATAAAGTTGTAAATTTGAGGGTATAATGTCTAAACCTTCCCAATAGGTTTTCCTAATACAATAATGGAGGCTATCTTTTTCTCCTTTAAAATAAGGCAATAGGGTACTTGCATCATCTATATCACGATCCGGAATATAACCAAAACTACTGGTGGAGGAAGCTTGCGAGTCCATATCTACAAATAAAACCCTATAACCCATTGTTGCAAAATATTGCGCTGCTGCAACACTGGTGACTGATTTTCCAACTCCTCCCTTAAAGGTTTGTATAGCTAAAGTTAAACATTCATCTGTAGAATCTCTTCGTGGAAAAGTTTTAAAATGTGTTCTGAATTGATTTATCTGTTTTAATGTATAACCAGAAATACGATTTGTTGACTCATATTTTTCAAGATTATCAAGAAGTCCCTCGGCAATTAATTGCGTTTGAATTTTAAGAATTGAGCTACTTGATCTTCCCACCAATTCAGAGGCTTCTTTCAAAGACCATCTTCTTTCCAAGATTTTTTTGTTATTTGGAGTTCTCCCACTTTCTTCTATTTGACGCAAAACACTCTCACCGCGACCTATTAATGCTCTTATGTAGTCAATGCCCGCATGATTTTTCATTTATTCCCATATAATAAAAAAGATGAAATTTAAATTTATAGTTTAATTCGTTATTTATCAAGTTATAATTTTCAAATTCCGTGTTTTTTATTTCTTTCACTGCCATATTGCGGATTTTAATTGGTTGTTATAAAGTATTGAAAGAAGAGGGGTTCACTACATTTTTTGTTGTAATTATTATTATTGCGATGTGAAAGACTTAATGAAGATAAGTGACCAAATTGCGAACAAGGGAAAGAGATAATAATGAATTAAACATACTGAGAGCATTGAGGAAAAGTTTGCCGACTCTTCCTCAACAATAAAACGATTAGCTTGGAACAAAGCTAAACACCAAAAATACTAAAGGGATTAGAATTTCTATTTTATTTTTGGCTTCATCCACTTATAGTTTAGCTTTGTTCCCCAAAAAAAACAATAAGATAAGGATATTATCTATGGGGAACTTTTGCTCAATTTTTCATGCTCACTTTGATAAATTGGTGTCATTAACTAATAGCCACAAGAAAGCAGTCTTTCTTGATAAATGCCTGTTTTGGTGGCAAATTTCTAAATATACCCTCGGTGATGAAAAAATATGGTTTACACGCAAGCTTTCAGAAATTGCCAAAGAATTATCAATTTCTGAACGTTCCGTTAGTCGCTATTTAGATGAATTTGAAAAAAATGGATTTATTGAGCGCATCTGCAAATTAAGCGCATCTAATAAAAACAATAATTTCACTGTAACCAAACGTCTTTATATTCATGTCACGCCTAAGCTTTTAAACTACATTCAAACAAGCTCCAACACTGATGAAACCTGCTCAAAAGAATCTTTAAATAGTTCTTTTTCAAATCAAAATGGCAAG
>NZ_PNJW01000121.1 GCF_013822155.1 Flavobacterium sp. | reverse complement strand
GGTGAACGGTTTTTGCTCGCGTACAGAGCTGATCGCTTCCCGCAAAGCCACCCGCACGGCTTCATCACACAAAATCGGCTGGCGGCGGAAAGTCACAACCGTAAAAAAATAACACGCCCCTTGGGTGTTAGCGCGGCGGTAATTGGACATGGTTTAAGCGGTTGGTTGTTTGTGATTTTGGTATTGGTATTGTAGTGGTCAAGTTTTTTCTGCCCACCTTTTACGGCATGATTGGTGGGCAGAAAAGCGTTGCCCACCCTACGAGCTATAGACTTATTATTTAACGCTTGCAACTAAAGCGTCGTATTGCTCTAAATCAACTTCTTTGATTTTATCAATAACCAATTCAACACATCGTTCAACCTCAGAAATATCCATAGGCTTTAAACCTCGATCAAGCTGAGTCAAATGGGAGTTTTCATTAACGACTCTGTTAATAAAGCTAAAATCGTTACCGTCAAATAATTTTTCTAAATTATCTAAAGGGCTTTCGTTATTTGGAAATTTGAAGAACAAGTAACATTCAAGAAATTTTCTTAGATTGTTTGGTAGGTTATAAAGTTGGGTATAGGTGTTTGCATAAATATTTTCGATATTTCCTTTTTTTCGTTGAGTGCAGTTATATATTGTATATATCTGATCAAATAAATAATTAAACTCTGTTGAGTAATTTTTTATATGATCTGGCATTTTTGTTAACAGGCTTCGGGTACCATTTTGTTTTTGTTGCCTTTCAATTAAAAAATGAGCGACTTCCTTACTTCTGTTAATTTCTTCCGTTGGAACAGTTATCCTTTTTATGTATTTCAAAAAATCCAAATTGTGAGTTGAAATAAAGAGCTGGATATATTTTTTAGGCTTGGCAATAATACTGTCAATTAAGCTAAAAACAAAAAACACATGGTTACTATCCAAGCTGGAAATAGGATCATCTATGTAGATTATCAGTTTGTTGCTATTTAGTTCATCCTCGATTTTGGCGATAAAATAACAAAATGCAATTAAGCTACACTCCCCTTCACTTAAATGATGCGCTATCTCGCCGTCACGCATTATTTTGAACTTTGAAACTGGTCCTTCACCCTCGGCAATCAGTTTTAATGCATCATGTCCGAAAAAACGTACTAAATGTTGGTTAACTAGTTCCGCGCCTTTGCTTTCATCATTCGCCTGTGCTTCTAAAGAGCGTTTATCTTTAGTTAACTTGTTTATGCTTTCCTGAGTATCATTTTTGTCTTTTAGTAATTTGGATACTTCGGCTTCTAGTTCTTTAATTTCTTTAACTTTCTGTTGGTAGTCTATATCATCAAGAAATTTGGCAATATCAGACAAGAGTAACACGCGCCTTGCTTCAGTTTGCTCTTTACCTAAAGTAGCAGTCTTACTGTTGTGAGTCTCAATCAAGCCATTTATTTCCTTAAATAAATCGACAATTTGCTCTGAAACATCTTCAATGTTTAATTCTGGTTTTTGGGTGAAAATATCCTTTTCACGCTCATCTAGTGCCAGTACCAATTTATCCAGATTACCTAAGTAAGTGGATTTCAATAATTCCCATGATGACAGATAACCTTCTAATCTTGTATGCAAATCCAAATAGAATAAGTCTTTTTTTAGCTTCAAATAATTACTAATACCTTCTTTCGATCTTTTTAGCGCTTCAATTTGTGTGTTAATTTCCTTCCTCAAATCTTCCGATTCTTTATTGAAATGGGCATCAATTTTTTCCCATAAATCACCAGGAATTGGATTTCCGCAAAAACCGCAATTTACTCTTTTTTCCTTATGATGGTTTATGCCTTGCCGTACCCATTCTTGCAAAAGGCTGTCATTAATTAAATCGGTAATCGGTTGACTTGGTTTAATTTCTTTAATTAATAGTCGATTGCTTTTTTCTGCTAAATCTGAAAAATTCGGTTTTTTTTCAGTTAACTTGCTAATGTCTTGTTTAGGTTCTTCCTTAAGAATTTTATTTTTTTCTTCTATTAATTCATCCGAAAGAATCTCTGCGCCAGAAGCTTCATGAATATCTCTTCTTATGTGGGTTATACTGTATTTTGGTTGATTATATGTAGCTGCTTTACTGCTAATTTCTTTGGCTTTACTTTGGAGCTTTTTCTCAAATTCTTTCGTTTTACTCTGAGTAAATATGTTTTGTTGATTATATTTGTCTTGCTTTTCTTTTAATTTGAAAAGCAATCCTTGACTTTCACTTTCATTGCCTAACGTGCTATCAATTTCCTGTATTTGTTTTTCAATTTCCACGTTAATCTGACCCAACAACGTAAATGGTTGAATTGTGCCATCACTGTTTTGAAGCCAACTCAGGTTGTCTTTGACAAAATCCGAGTTATACACGCGAACGTTAATATCCTCTGGAGTCGAGTTAAGCATATTGTGGCTTAACGTCCGATTATCCTTCAAATGCAGGGAAAAGTTTGCTTCAGGGTAATGTTTATTCAATGCCTTTTTCTCAACACACCTAAATATTCGAGATAACGTCGTTTTTCCTGAGTAATTTCTGCCATAAATAATGTTTACCTTTTTAAACGTTGTGTCTTTAACTTCTTTCTGCCAAATAAAATTATCAAATAACGCAAATTTATTTATATCAATTTTGGTAAACATCGGTTTTATCCTTTGACTTTGAAAGTTTGGTTAATTAAATATTTACATCATGGTTTTGCTTTTAGGCGTTACCAGTTTAAATCTTCGTCCACATCTAACG
>NZ_PNJW01000120.1 GCF_013822155.1 Flavobacterium sp. | reverse complement strand
TAAATTAATTATTTCTGAATATTCAAGAACTGAAACAGCAACATTAAAAGTTGTGCTAGAAATATTCTCAGTAATATCAATGCTATTTGTATTAATTTTTGTACCTGCACCACCTTCTAATGTTGCTGTTTCAGTTCTTGAATATTCAGAAATAATTAATTTAGAAGCATCTTTAATATTATCAACTTTATCTCCACTTTTATTATAATATTGTCCTTCTCGTTTAGTTGTTGTAATACTAACTGAACGTGTAAATTCTGCAGACTGAACTCCTAAAAATTTAGCAACAATATTATTATTAGTTCTACTATTGTCATCCTTCATTATACTAACTTGAGATGAACTACCTGAAAAACTTTTATTTGATGGTGAAGTTAATCGTAAATTTTCAGTAAGCCCAATACTCTTCATATTTCCTGATGAAGTTGAAGATATAATTTTCTTTATCGGATTACCAACAGATTGCATTCCGTCAGGGTCAATAAAATAAACAGGATTATTATATGCATAATTGTAAGGCGTCCATCTTCTACTTTGCTCCGCAAGCGGGTCAATATTCATCCATCTACCAATGGCGGGGTCATAATTTCTAGCTCCGTAGTCATAAAAGTTAAGCCCCAACTCGTCTTGCCACTCTTTTCCATTGTACTTATACTTATACTCCAACAACGATCCATCGGTAGGCTGTTTAATTTTATACTCCTCTGGGTTGTTAAATCCAATAGGACTAGGTTCAAAAGTAAATTTTTTGACGTCATTAAGATAGTTGGTATGCTTTAAACCAAATGGATAATAGTGATTCTCTTCAAGTATTTTAAGAACGTTTGATTTGAATTATCTTTTATCAAATATATTAAAAATTTCCGCAAAGTCGGGAGACATTTGCGGAGCTTTTCATAGGAAATCTTTGCTAGAATACTTTGCCGAGCTAGGATTTTATAACACTAAACCCAGCTATTAGATGGGTTTGTTGTTGTTTAATTCTTATTAATCCTCATTTAATAAATTATTATTTTTATAATAGTTGAAAATCCTTTGACATTCAATATTTCCAATTATTGCACCTTGTTTTAAGAAGTCTAAAGCTAATTTTCGAGTTTTTTTATCTAACCCTTCTAACTCGGTAAATTCTTTTTTGTGATAAAAATCGGTTAATACATAATACACATCTTCGTAGGCTAAATGATAATTATGCTTATTAGCCATAATTAAAGCAGTATATAAAAATCTATCGTCGTTAGGAGAGTCCATATATGCAGTACTCATTTCTTTATAAGCAATAGTATCTCCTTTAGTTAATGCTAACTCTTTTAAATCATTATATGACATACTAGGCTCATTTAATGAGAACTCTTTTTGCTTTTCTTTTTTATTACAATTTATTAACATAATTGCAAAAAAACTAAAAACTAGAACTTTTAATATACTATCCATTTTAATTTACTTTTGTTAATTGATCCCATAAACTCGGATTATTTGTAGGTTGCCAGTCGCCTTGATAACTCCTAATTAGTTGACCATTTTTATAAACATTCCAATTACCAGGTTTATTTTTATTGGGCTCTTTGTTTTTTGGGTCTCCGTTGCTATCTCTTTTATACTCATCATCTTTTCCTTGAGATTTAGATTCAAATGTTCCTATTGGTCCATCTTCTGTGAAATATACTCTTTGATCAGGAGCTATAATTTCTACATCTTTAAACTCATCAGAACCAGATACTGTTTGAGCAAATGAAGGAGCTATTGAATTTCCATCTTTGTCTTTAAGGTCTGAACCTGTACGACAAGAATATAAAACAACTGTCATTCCTTCTCCACTTTCTTTATTCTTCCAATCATCGCTATTACGATTTAAAACCGCATTTAATTGACTGGCAGTTCTGATTTTGTCTCCTCTAACATCATTTGACATTCCTTTTGGGCTACCATGTCCTGTTACTGTGATTAATGTACTGCTATTAGGAATATTCTTGGCTCCACTTTCAATTCTTTTGTCTGCTGCCTTTTGTTGTTCTGTTGAAGCTGACTTAGTTGGGTTTATTAAAACAACTTCAAGCCCTTCCAGTTCAAAACCATCGATTACTCTATTTTCGGAGAAGTTATAATGTGATTGATATGCGTATTTTTCACTTAAAGGGTCAATACTCATGAAGCGTCCAATTGCTGGGTCATAATTCCTCCATTTGAACGAGTACCAGTTAAGCCCTAATTCATCTTGGAGCTCTTGTCCTTGATATTTATACTTATACTCCAAATATGTTACTTCAAGGTATTTTTAAGAACGTTTGCTTTGAGCTATCTTTTATCAAATATATTAAAATATTCCGCATAGTCATTCGCATTTTCGGAGCATTTCATTGAACATTTTGCAAAACCAGATTATTATTAACTACATGAAATTGTCAAATTCTCCAACACTAAATCTGAAAAACGGTATCATTTTTCTTCATTACATTCGTTTTAAGCGATTCTAAAATGTAAAAAAGGCAAACTTTACGCTTGCCTTTTGGTTTTAAATTTTATTTACGGATTGATTTACAAATGATTAAATTGTGGGTTTTGGTTAATCACCAACTTTAGAACATTACCCTCTACATTACGAAGAACACTTTTTCTGCGAGTAAATTTATTTTACCACTTGTATCAAATTCGATATAATAACATTTCTTATTTAAATATTCATCAAACAATTTTTCCTCAAACTCATACCGACCTCTATAAAAATTATCT
>NZ_PNJW01000119.1 GCF_013822155.1 Flavobacterium sp. | reverse complement strand
CTGTAAATGGCTTTTTTAGGATTGGCTTTTTTTGAATTAGCTAAAGCACTTATTTGATTTTGAGTCATACCGTAAAGCAACAACTTTTGTTTTGATGCCTCAATAATTGAGCTGTTATCAATATCATTTGAAAGTAAATAAATAAAGTTTTCTTGTTCAGTTAAAAGTTCAGGACTGTATAAATCAAATAATTTTTGTCCTTTATTAATACGTTGGTATTTGAAATTCACATACATTTTTTCTATTCGACCACTTATTTTGGCTGCAATATTTATGGCTGAATTTGGGTCATAAGCAACGATGCCGGGAAGATTGATTTCACGGCTTAAAGTTGAATCTACTGCTGTTGTTGTTTGAAACTTACCCACTATAAAGTTATCTGTAGGCTTAATGACATTTTCGAGATTATGGTCTTCTTTAGCATGATTGTCGGTTACTTTTTTTACTAAAGTCATTCCGCAAATAGGGCAGTTTCCCGGTTTATCTCTAATGATTTGCGGATGCATTGAGCAAGTATAGACATCCGCTTGATGCGACCCTGCAGAATGATTTCCCGATTTTATTATAAAGAAATAAATAATAGAACCGATTATTGCTATCACACTTAAAATTAAACCATATTTTATATACTTATTCATAGTTACTTAATTTCCAGTTGTTTTTCGATTTCTACCTGAGTGTTTAATATGGACTGTAATTTATTAAACGCATCCATTTGAGCCATGTTCAAAGCTTCCCATGCATCTAAGACAACAAATAAATCTCCTGTGTTATTTTGCCAAGCTAATACTGCGGTATCATAATTTTTACGCAATGATGGAATGATACTCTTTTCGGAGATAGTGTATTGCTTTTTGAGGTTAGAAAGTTCTGTATTCATTCCCGAAATCATACCAACCGTTTCATTTAAAATCATTCGCTTTTGCCAATTGAGGCTTTCGTTTTTAATTTGAAAACTACTTATGTTGGCTTTGTTCATTTTGGTTGACCAAGGCATTGGGATAGTTATCATTCCCATTAGTGAGAATTGCTGAGGCTGTTGTCCAAAAGCAAACATGTGGTCATATTTAACGCCAAATTCCGGAAGAAATTTTGATTTTTCTGCGTCAATTTTCAGTTGGTTTATTTCCATGGTTCTTTTGATGGCATTTATATCACTTCTGTTTTTGGAAATTAAAGTTGTGTCTAGTAGTTGTGCGTTGTATTCCTTTAGTTCGAATGTTTCTTCAATTTCAAACGCTATATTTTTATCTCTTGACATTAAAGTGTTGAGCATAATTCTTTTTTGTGAAATATCATTCTGAAGCATTATAATCATACTTTCTAACTCATTATATTGAGATTTTGCTTTATAATAAGTTGGGAGTTTATCCATATTGTACTGATACCTAATTTCCATACTCTTTATCATGTAGTTTAAGAGCAGTAAATTATCATCGGCCACTTTAACTTTTTTGTTTAGTATAAGCCACTGATAATAATTTGTTTTCGCTATGGCATAAAGTTGATTTAAAGTGTAATTTTTATTTTCTTTTTCAACAGACGACATAGCACTCATATACTTGTACTCGGTATTTTGCTTTTTTGCATTGGGAATCATTTGTGAAACCCCAATCATATAGCTGCCCATGCCCGGGCTCATATCATCTGCTTTCCACATTTTAGTATTATAGGGAGTCATAAAAAATCCAGTTTCTACTTGAGGTGCCATCCAACTTTTGGCTCCTTTTGCAGCGGCATCCATGCTTTGAATATCAGCATCGTACATTTTTAACTGTGGATTATCGGTTTTGATTGTACTTAAAATATTTTCCAACGAAAGTACCTGTGCACTAGCAGTTGTAAAGCTTAAAATCAAAAAGCTTATAACGATATTATATTTATTCTTTAACATCTATAAGTTCTATTTTGCCTTTTGTTTTTAATTCGTGAAGTTTCACCATTTCAAAAACAATAGGAGTTACTAATAATACATAAATTGTGGAAGTAATTGTTCCCCCGATAAGAGGGACTGTTATAGGCAACATCACATCGGCACCGGTACCTGTTGCCCAAAGTATCGGAATAAGACCAAATAAAGAAACAGAAACCGTCATTAATTTTGGTCTCAATCTTTTTGCTGAACCATCAATAATGTATTGTTTCAATATATCTTCTGTAATCGTTTTTGAACTATTGCCATGTTTTTCGACCATCTTATTCATAGATTCATTTAAATAGATAGTCATTAACATAGCTGTTTCAATTGCCATTCCGAAAAGCGCAATAAAACCAACTGCAACCGCGACAGATAGATTTATACCATAAAAATAGACCATAAAAATACCTCCTATTAAAGCAAAAGGTACTGTTATCATGGTAATGAGTGATTCTTTCATGGAGTGGTAAGTAAAATACAAAATGAGGAAGATAATTATGACCACTATCGGTAGTATCATGCTTAGCGTTTTATTGGCCCTTAACTGATTCTCCCACTGCCCACTCCATTCTATGTAGTACCCTTTTGGCATTTTAGACATCATCGAATTCAATTTTTGCTGGGCCTCTTTTACGGTACTTCCCAAGTCTCGGTCACGAACATTAAACAGCACACTTCCTCTTAGCATAGCGTTTTCACTATTTATCATGGGAGGTCCATCACTTATTTTTACCACTGCAACTGTTTCTAGAGGGATTGGACCATATTGCATGGTTTGGACTTGCAATTTTTTGAGTGCCTCAATACTGTTTCGATACTCTTGGGCATATCTGGCATTTACT
>NZ_PNJW01000118.1 GCF_013822155.1 Flavobacterium sp. | reverse complement strand
CAAAGAGAGTATTCCAAGCAAGGTTATAATTCAAGAACAGATAAAGAAAGACAAATCATTTATTTATGATGCTAGTTGATTTCATTTTATTCATCTGTGACTCGATGCATCTTTGAAAGTATTGCATTGTTTCGCTTTGAGTAAATGGGAATTTCACAACATCCTTTAAGACTTTAAATGTCGCTGAGAGAATCGAATAGTTTGTGCTAAATCTTGATGGTATGTTTGGTATTAATTCTGAAAATGTTTCTTTACTTTTTCTGAATTCTTCAATAAACTTTTCATTGAACAATTTTCTGTAATGCAATATTTCATCAGTGTAAGAACTTATTCCTTGGTTTGTTATGTCGGCCAATTCATTGTATTTTTCAATTTCAGGCTTTGTAAATTCATTTTTATTCATGTCAACCCACAGTAGCCTTGTAATTAGAGGCTCGTCGTCAGGAAAGTAATTGCTGGTTAAAATCAAAGATGAAAGAATTGGTACGGTATCAGTTGCTACACTGCTATCGATATTGCCTCTTTTGTATCCATTTCTATCCCATATACCCTTTAAAATGCCATCTAATTGTTTGTCCCCATTTTTGTACTCTGAAAATTGACAAATTATGTTTGAAAATTGTGCAAATTCCCGGATATGTGCTTTAGCTGTTGAAACTCCCGCTTCCACATTTATTGCCGCTTGAGGTTTGCCGAAAAAGCTTTGACAACAATTAGAAAGTTGGTCTTTCCCGGATGATGTTAAACCTTGAAGAAATAGTATAGGAAATCCTTTGACCTCTTTTACAATGATGTCCTGAAAAATTGATGATATTGTAAAGAGTATTGCAGTAATGGAGTGATGTCTATGCACTTCCATCATTTTTTGCAGATATACTTCTAAAGGAACCGCAGCTTTAAACAAGCAAACATTTTTTTGAGAATCAAATTTAAAGGGATTGTTTTTGTAAATCTTGTTCGCCGATGGTATGTAATATGATGAATCATTATGTTTGAAAATTCCATTTGAATCTATTTCTAATGAATGGCCATTGCACAAATTTACTTTGTTGTTCCAAATCCAAATTTCGTTTTCTTTTTGCCATCCTAAACAATCAACTTTTTTTCCGGCTCCCATCTTATCAAATAAATATGCTCTAAGTGTTTGAAAATCTTTTGCAGATCCAAACCAAAGAAAGTTTCCAAATCCGGTAATTGTATCGTCAAATTTTTGAGGGGTATTAAGTTTTTCAGAGGGAATGTCAAACACATGCTCTTGATTGAAAATGTTTTTTATTCTTACCAGTTTTAGTGGCGTTTTTTCATCTTGCATGTGTTGAATAATTTCAATCTCAAAATTAGAAACGGATTTAAAGTATCTTTTTTTGGTATCGCCTTGCATTATCCAAATTTGATGGTTTGCAATGAACATTCTATACTTCTCAATATCTTCAATCAACTCATTAATTGGAGTAGTTACTTCTTTTGGTAGTTCATATTGTCCGTAACTTTCCTGTTTTTCAACTTTTTCTTTGTTTTTTCCTGCTAAATCAATAAGTTTTTGAAAGTCATCGGCGGTATGCTCTTGAAAGTAATCGGTAATGTCATAGTTTGCAATGGTACTATCAGGTAATTGCACAGGTATTATGCTTGGGTATTGCTCTACAATTCGATTTGTCCCTGAAATACCGGCTTTATCGTTGTCATAACAAATAAATAGTTGCTCGCAAAGGCTTTGCAATCCTTTTATTTGTTCAGGTTTTATATGGATTGCACTGCTCCCGAATGTTACTGCGTTAAAACCTCTCGAGTGAGCAACAATAACATCTTTTTCCCCCTCACAAATTATTATACTTTTTACTGTACCCTTTGGTAACTGTTCAAAACCGAAAATTCCCGATTTAAATGGGGGTAATACATTTTTTTTAACACCTAAACTTTTTTGTTCAGGAATGTAAAGCTTGTAATTGCCTGACATTTCATAGGCAAATGCAACTGCTTCTTTTTTTATATTGAATGGTTTTTGCCCGGCGAAGTTATAGCTTGAAATTGAATGCACATTGAATTTATTGAGAACTTGCTTTGCAACACCCAAATTATCCCAGAATTCTAAATCTATATCTCTAAAATTTTGTCTTTTTACTACAGAAAGTTTTTTGTCTGTATCCGGCTTTGCAAAGCTATTTTGTGAATCTTTGTTAGGGGTTTGCAACTCTATAGTTTCGGCTATATCGCCCGATTTTTGGGCTTTTTGATTGTCTTTTCTAAAAATGCCGGTGTTATTATAGCTGGTTTGCAATCCAATATTCATTTGATTTGCAATTACTTTAAGCACTTCATTAAAATCATGTTTGCAATCGAGATTGTTTAAGTCTGCAACGAATTGCCAAACATCCCCTTGTTTCCCAGAACTATTACATTTGAATTTATGAAAGTTTCCATCTTTGTAGAAAGAAAATGAGGGTTTTTTGTCTTCGGTGAAAGGGCTTGAAACATTCTTCTTTTGATAATCATTAGGATTTGCAAGCATGCCATGATTCATTGCAAATGATATAAAAATATCTTTTTCAGTACAATGTTTTAAAATTGTATCTTTGTTTAAAATATCGGGTTCCATAAAGTATATTTTTAAAAAGCCATTGCGAGGTGAAGTTTGCAATGGCTTTTATTTTATTTTTGAATTTGCTCGTTTTCTAGAAGAAAATCACTTGTTTGATTTAAGAAATCAAATACGTTTGACCTTTTAGTCTTGTCGTCTGCAATGTCAGATAAAATGAAAGATTCAGAAAAGGTTTTTAATTTGTCCTTGAT
>NZ_PNJW01000117.1 GCF_013822155.1 Flavobacterium sp. | reverse complement strand
CTATTACCCGCACTTTTAAAAATTGCAAAACCCTTAAAGTCAATACTTTAAGGGTTTTTTGTTTTGTTTTTTGCCGAAAATTTGCCGAAAATTTTATCTAAAAAATAGCGTAACTCCGCGTAAACAATTTGAGTAAAAGTGAAAATTAGGTATTTTGAATAGTGAAATTTGTAAATTGCAAACCATTTAAATCAATACATTTTAAATTTGTTTTGCCAAAATCAGCGCCATACTCTTTTTGAAAAAATAAAAGTATTTTGTCTAAGTGATGCACGGCTTTCTTAAAATGTGTACTGTAGGTTAAGCATTGACGTTGTATATCAACCTCTGTGTCAACTTGATTTTTATTTTCAGTAAGCAAATATCGAGAACGCCTTGATAGGTTTGCCAATGAATTGTAAGAAGCATAAGTGTCTTCATCTAGTTTTGCAACCGAAAGGCCATAAGGATTTAACGCTAAATCAACTCTAGTATGGCTAAGATAATTTTTATTTGCTTTTTTGGCAATATGAGCGTTCATAAGGTGCAAAGCGGTATAAAAGCACGTTGTAACTTGCCAATCCCAACGGTCATTTATAAGGGAATTTATCCTTGATAAATAGTCAAGATTGCTCTTAGCTTGGGCTATATGTTCATCAAAAGATGCCAAGTTTTATTTTGCAGGAATTGCAACATTGTGATAATGATTAGGAACTGCCAATTGGTCGCATTCTTCAACAATTGTTGAACTAATTGCAAAACCATATTTACTGTATTGCGCATTCACCTTCGCTTGGGCAAGAATAAGTGCTTTTTCTGCTTCCTCATCGTTATTGTAGATTTCAGCCCAAACTAAAACTTTACTATTTGAAAGCTCTAAGCCTAGTTTTTTAGGATTGTGCTTCATTGAAGAAAGTTCTTTGACGTAATCGTTAAGTAGTCCAGAAATAAAATACTGCGTTGACATTTTTCGTGCATCGACAATAACGGCTTCCATATTGCCATCGAAAAGCTTTTGATACATTTGCTTTTTTTCCGGCTCCATTAAGTCATTTTTCAACAACTGTTCATCTAACCTAATACTGCCAACAAACTCATCAAACCAAGTTTCTTGATTAAAAATTTTGGAATTGTTATTATCTATATTTTCTGAAGTCATGTTTGGTTGTTTTTAGATAATAATATAAGGCTGTAAATGCGTAATCCGCAACAAATATAATATTCTGATACAAATATACAATTATTAGCCGTTTTTATTTTATAAAATTTTGGAATAACGTTATATGACATATTTAACCGCTGATTAGCAATTTACGCACATTGTATACCGATATGCAAAAGACTTCGCAAAAACCATGCTAACTTAACTTCCAACCACTTCAACCGAAACCAGTTTTAAATTGGTTGTACTCAATGATTACTCAAAACTCAAAATTAGCATTTTTCACCACCGGATCACAGTTTGCAATCCTTGGAGTATAAAGTTCTGTTATTTTTAGACTTGAATGTCTTGCTTGGTCTCTCACTTTGATTGATGGAACTCCCGCAATCAACAAATCCGTTATACCGGTGTCTTTTAAAGAGTAAAATTTAAACTCTTTACCCAGTTTCATTTTTTTACGGTATTTAGTCCATCTATGATTGATTTTTGAAGGTGTAAGCTTTTCGATTCCCGGATTAAAGTTGCAGTCAAATAAATAGGTGTTGCAATCATTTATATCTACGCCTTGCAAGTACAACTCAAGAAGTTCTTTTAATTTGTTAGGGATGGTCACTGTTGCAGCAGTTTTGTTTTTACTCTGTTCCCCGGATATGTAGAAAACATTATTTTTTAAGTCTACATCAGATACTTTTAATTTTGTCAATTCGGTTCCTCTAATGAATGCATAGTAAGTACACATGCAGAGAACAAAAAAACCAAAATCAGACTCTTTTAAGTATTCTGAAATAATAGCTTTTTTGTCTTCAGGAATTACTTTTCGAATTTTTTCGAGTTTTCTTTTTCTAGGAATTCCTTGTGCCGGATTCTCTCTTGTGTAGCCGCGGGAAAAAAGGAAATTGCAAAACACTTTTGTAAAGGTCAAATAATTGTTGTAGGACGTAGGTGAGTTTCCTTTAGAGTATACCCAATCAAGATATTTAAAAATGAATTCTCTATTCAGGTCATAAATGTATTTTGATGAGTATTTTTTCAAAAAAAATGACTCAAAAATGCTAAGCATTGAACTATAGCTTCGTAATGTATCCGGTCTCTTAACGCCGTCATTTACTTCTTTTTTGAGTACATTTAAAAATTCTTGCTTCACTTCTTCAAATGTCATAAATAAATTTCTTGATTCATTTTTAAACGGTGACCACCCTTTTTTTAAATTCTCATTAATTGTTTTGGCCATTTGAGAGGCTGTTTTTTTTCGTTCAACAATATTGTCATTGGGTGGAACTCTTAACCGGCAACGAACTAATTTTTCTTCGTGTGGATTGTAGCAGTAATAAACAATAATCCAATCCTTGCAAGGTCTAACTTTGGCTGGTCTGTAATCTGTAAATGAATTGTCAAATGTTTTTTTTCGTTCTCTTTTTTTTGTTTTCATAAATGATAAATTTTGTTTCTACATTTCCAACAAATCCACATTGTTGAAAATCAATAAGTTATTTGATTTTTTTTGTAGAAAGTGTTGGAACTTAGTTATTATTTCCAACGCTTTCCAACGCTTTCCAACGGCATTTCTACACTTTAAATACATATAAATCAAATAGTTAAATTGTTGTTGGAATTGTTGGATTAGTATTTTTAAATATTTACGGAATATTGAATAT
>NZ_PNJW01000116.1 GCF_013822155.1 Flavobacterium sp. | reverse complement strand
AAGTAAAGTTAGTTTCCTGATTATCATTACTATAAATATTTTGCTCGTCATAATTAGAAAATCTGCATTGTAACTTGGCAAAACTTTTTTCTGACACAAAATCTGATATAGTGGGTGTAAATTCCATAAATAAAAGTTGTCAAATGATTAATATATTAATTATTGCAAGTTAGCAATTTCATCTACCCATCAATTAAAATTCTAAGCTATAATATCAAAATGAAAATAGTAATATGCTTTACCATTGATTACATAAATTGTTTTCAATTCCGGTGTAACTTTGATTTCATCCACAAAAACAATTTCGCCCACTCGCAGCTCTCCGACTGGGTTTAGCACTCTTACCTTGAATGGGCAAAAAAGTCTTTTGAATAGATTATTCCAAGTAACAACATACAATACTTTAGGCGAGCAATATTTTAGTATTTCTGCCAGTTGATTTTTGTTCATTTTACTTTTTTATTTGGCTTTTCTACATATCAATTTTTGTTTGTTGACATGCTAAAAAAGCTATATTATTATAATGAAAGAAACCAATTTGGCTGTTCGTTTTGAAGCGAATTTGCTATGAAATTTGTAAACTCGTATGCGTTGACATTACGCTCTAGATTACTATCTATATAACTGCTCTTATTAGCTTCTGTGAACAGATTGTACAAATTCCATAGTGAGATGTTATTGTCTCGGTCTCTTGAAAAATTTGGACAGGTATAATAATCTTTGACAACAGAGTTAATCTGCCCATCATTCAATAAAAACGGTTGTTTAGCCTTTTGTTCTTCTCTATCCAAATGTTGGAACATTCTGATTTTACCAATTAAATGAGCAAACTGCTCTTCATTTAGGCAAAAACGGCTCATCCGCTCCATCATGCCTAAGTGTTTAATTCGGTCATAATTACTAAACAACTTGCTCATATTGGTTTGTAATTCATTTATAGAAGATATTCTAACTTCATTAGTGAATCCATCTGTTGAAATACACATATTGGTACAAACCTTGTTTTGATAGCCAATAAAAATCTTGAATTTTTCCAACGTTTTCTTATTGTATAAGTTCTCTTGGCTATAGCTTCTCACACCGCCTACTGAAAGAGTTAAGGTATTGCCATTGACAACCTCTTTAGCTTGATGCAATTCAATTAAGAACGCACAACGCTCATAGTAAATAGTTTTTTCTTCTTCTAAAAGCTCTTTAGCGGGTTTTCCAATGGCGGTTGGTGTTCTACCTTTAATTACATGAGAAACTCTAATTTCAGGCTCTTTAGGGCTAAAATCAGGAAATAATTCCTTAACAACTTCGTATGCTTTAGAAATAAATTGAAAATGTGAAATAGTACTTTCATTGTCCTTTGAAAAAACAGGGATGATACAATCTTCTTTTAGGTGTTTTAAATCAACCTTTATTGTATTAGCTTCTATAAAGCTACTTGATGACTTTTGAATTACGTCAGATTCATCAATAATTTGGTTATTGACACTACTGCTCAATACTACTGTTTCCATTTTCAAAAATTTTGTTTGGTTCTACTACTTCTTCATTGGTTACTAATTGACTACTTAAACTATCTAATTGTTCTTTTCTCTGAAGAATCAGTGGATGTGTCATTTTCTGGAAACTCGGATATTTGGCATAAAGCTGTTTTAAGGCTTCAATGGTTTCACATTTTAATATCTCTTCTTTGATTTTATCAATTGACACTCCTTTGTTACACCATTCTATAAGTTTTCTTCCGGTAGTTGAACTTATTACAAACTCAGGTTTATCCATAAACAAACCTGTGCGATCTTTGCTTGCTTTTGCTAGATGCTTATCGTTAATCAATTCAAAATTGGCTGTCAGTTCATACTCAAAGCCTTCTCTGGTAATTTCTTTAGTACCGTGTTTGACTACTTTTGATTTACCATTCATATCTGCATCCATAGCATAATCAACTTTTCTTCTTACCGTCGTTATGATATGACAACTTGAATGCAAAATCTTGTCAATAAAAGCTTGATGTCTTGGAGATATTTTAGCCCAATCCTGAAACTTACCACCAAGCAGCTCGTGTAATTCTAGACAACCTCCCTTACCATTCCACTCATGAGAAATAGAATCAATAATAATTACTTCTATAGCTTCTTTTTCACAAGTTTCAATGGCTTCAATGTAACGTTCAGGATTGAATGGTTCATCCAAAGTCAAAGTATTGTAATCCCCTAAATGAGAATACAAACTTGCACTGCCGTTTTCTGTATCAATGACAGCAATCTTGCACCAATCATCTGTAATGCCATAGGCTAGTAATAATGCTGAATAGGTTTTTCCAAACCCACTGGCTCCAGATAGCCCCAGTCTGAGTTTGACTTGGTGACGTTCTGCTTTTGTTAACTTCATAATTTTAATTTTAATAGTTTATAATTTATTATGTTATACCAAATAAAAAAGGAGTCCCATTTCTGAAACTCCTTTAATCATAAAAATAAAAAAGAGGTCACAAGACCTCTTCCATTTCAATAACATTGTTTTTCACAATGGCTTCTTCTTCACTCATGTACTCATAACGGTGAGAACGTTCGACAACTTCGCCGGTTTCAACAATAGTGAACTCATAAGGCTCAACGTCAACTTTCTTTATTGAACCCGGAAGCATTGTTCCTATTAGCGATTTACACGTTGGCTCATCAAAAGTGCATGACACTCGTGTTGTTTTAGCAGTTAAATAAGTTCTACCTGTTTTTCTGCTTTTTACTGGCTCTACACCACCTTGAACAACAAGAACATTGAAGGTTTCTCCATCTTCTCTTTTGTAGGTCTTGTAATCTGTAATTTGTACCATAGTTTTTTAATTTTTTAGATTATACAAAACGGCAAAGCACTCATATAAGATGGCAGAAGCAGAATAAATCAACAATCAACCAAACTAGTACGGAGTACCTCCCAAAATTGCATTGAAGCCCGGGGTGTATGTTTGGATTAGTTTATATTTACGATAGAAAAAGTTTCAAAAAAAATTAAAAAAAATTTATTTAATCGGACGCTTTTTTGAAAAACACAAGCTTGGTCAATCTAATCTCTGAACAAATTTGCAATCTCAACATCAGTCTCGTAATAATCTTTATCTTGACTGTTATAAATCATATAA
>NZ_PNJW01000115.1 GCF_013822155.1 Flavobacterium sp. | reverse complement strand
GGTAGGCAAACCACCCGAAACCGCTAATCCGATCCAAACCACCGGCATTGCACTGCACGCCGCCACCGGCAAAGTATCCATGCAAAGCCAAAGCGACCAAACCCGCCTCACCGCCGACAAAACCCTCACCATCGCCAGCACCCAAGCCAGCATCCGCATCGCCGCCCCCCACCACTTGCTCATGACCGCCCAAGGCGCCGGCATCCAACTCGAAGGCGGCAACATCACCCTCACCGCACCCGGCACTGCTGCTTTTAAGGCTAGTATGAAGGTGTTGGCGGGGGCGGGGCGTATACCAATCAAATTGCCATCGTTTCCAAAAAGCCAGATTCACATTGATGAGTCAAACCAAGTGCTATATAGCCAACAAATCAATGCCGCAGATTTTTTAAGCAAATGGGAAAGTAACGTTGGCATATCCTACGAGTTTTGGCAAAAAAATTCCAAAAATCAAATTGCTGCAGGTAATTTGAATGGTCACGGCATATCGACAAGGGTTTTTACAGATAAAGAGGAAGAATTAATTTTGATACTCGGAGATTCAAGTTGGGAAGTAATTATTCCAAAAGAGCCTGTTGCACCAAACGAAAAAGAGGATGATCATGACTATTGAGAGAAATAAAATCATTACAGTACAAGCTGGCGATACCTTATCAAAGATTGCCAAAAAGAAAGGAACTACAGTTAACAAAATATTGGATCTTAATCCGAATCTCCATAATCCAGATGTTTTGATAGTGGGTCAAAAACTGAAAATTCCATCAAAAGATGTCGAGTTTTCTGTTAGATTTGTGAACTTATTAGACCAAGCACCTGCAGGTATAAAATTTAAGATACAACAAGCTGAAATACAACTAGCACAAGGCAGGGTCACCGAGCAATCTAATGAATTCAGTATTACAGCCGAATTAAATTCAAAATTAAGTGTTTGGGCTAAAAAAATTGGCGATTTTGATTTTTTGAAAGTCGCAGAATTAAATGTTATTGATACTCCGCCCATTGTAATTTTGAAACTTAATAGTGTAAAAATAAATAGCAAAACGGAATTACATCCAAAAAAAAATAGTGAATCATTAATAAGTGCTGAACACCAAGCTATGCCTAGCCAGACTCCTATAAACGATGGTAGCGCAAAGAAAGAGCAGGGACTCACTTATGTTATAGGTACAAACACAAAAAGCGAGCCAGAACATAAAGTTCTAGACAGAGGTTGCTCATGTGACAAAGACATTAATATTGATCAGCTTGCCGCAATCTTCCCAAACAGAAAAAAAGCCAATTTAGAAGAGTTTATCGTTCACATAAATTCAATGTTTAAAAGATATCAAATTAATACATGCTTACGAAAAGCTCATGCATTAACACAAATTGGTCATGAATCTGGTAGTTTAAGATATCTAGCTGAAATTCTTCCTAAAGGCAAAAAAGAAGCTGATGTGTATGACGGTTACAAAGGTCGAGGTTTAATTCAAATTACTTATAAGAAAAATTATGATGCATATGGAAAATATGTAAATGAAAACTTTCTTGGATATAATAAAATGAAGCTTGAAGAACCAAAGTGGGCAACAGATTCCGCTGGGTGGTATTGGAATTATGGCACAAGCATTGATCTTAATAACTATGCTGACACAAGCGATCTATTAGCCATTTCCTTCGGAATCAATGGTGGGTTTAATGGTCTGGATGACCGAATAGATGTATTTAAACGGGCTCACAAAACGCTTAGAGTCTTGTCTTGTCTGAGTTCAAATGCGACCGATAGCGAGTACGCCCCATTCTCCAAAAGTGCTGTCTATAATAAACGTGATGCTGCTTTTGCATGGGGACTTTGGAGTGACCCAAAATCAAATAAAAAAGGAGTTTTTAAAAACGCTGATAACAGCAAGGCCGGGTATGCAAGATTTTTAGAGTTAAATAATGAAGTCCCAATAAGAAGAGCGCGTTACGGTTTTAAAAGTACGGAAGCGATGATTTTTCTCGCGAAGGAACGAGCGAAATGATTAGATTAGTTTTTTTTATCTTTTTGTACATTAATTCCGAGTCACTACCTGCGCTTGACCGTCAGGATATAGACATAAAAAATTACTTAGCAAAACGGCAGTGGACTCTTTTTGAGACAAAAGATATTCCAAAAAGCCCGCTTGAATATGTTGTTCCTATACTAATTTTTAAGAACGGATCAAATGTTCCTAGTTGCGGGATCATATTCGGATCAGAGCCAGATTATGAATATAAGGATATTTTTGGACCTGAAGATTTAGAAATGTTCCCTCACTGCATAAGTATAGATGGAATGAAAGTATTTATGATGCTTGGTGAGCAGTATTTAGTACTAACATACTCAGTGCAAGATACTAGAACAGAGAAATATGAAAATAGTATTTTTTTCCGCATTAAAGATCAGAATATTTTTCCAGATAAAAAACTGAATAACATGCTGAAATCTATAGATCAAGTTGAGAAACAAATCAATATAGAAAATCAGATCGCAGTGGCTAAGTCTGAATTAATAAAGTCTGAGTATAAGAATTTGAAGTTCTTGGAAAGGGACTTTATTTCAAATGACCATAGTTCTTTTTCTGTATTCAAAGAAGAAAAAACAAATAGATGTGTTTTTGTAGCTGAATCAAATGGGGAACTAAAAAGGTATAGTAGTCAAGATTTTGTAACTCAAGGATTATGCATTGAGTTTCTGGCTACTGGAAAGGCTTCTTTTGGCGACAAAGCTTTATATTTAGCGATTTTTATTGATGAAAAAAGGGAGAAAAAAGTCGCGGTGATCTCGATAAATAACTCTGGGGCAGTTGCGGCCGAAGTAAGTTTGTCGGAACGAATCAGTCAGTCTGGTAAAGTAAATGATATAAAAAGCATAAAAAAATACATTGCCAAAATAACACAGTAGAAGCCCTGCGATCTTGTTTTGCTCTTTCAGGCCCTTCCATTTTACCTTTTCCACCGCTTTTTCCTTTGGGCCGACATGCGGGTAACGCTTGCCTTTCGCGCTGATATTTATTTTCATCGCGAAACCTAAAAAGTAGAACGCTTCTTTGTTGGCATCAACGATCTTGGTCTTGCCTTCATTGAGCTTAAGCTCCCACTTTTCCAGTAGGTTCACTGGCGTTACGGCCTATATCTTTGTCGTTTAGAAATTTACGG
>NZ_PNJW01000114.1 GCF_013822155.1 Flavobacterium sp. | reverse complement strand
TGCTCACCAAATAAGCAGCCTAAATAGCCATCTTGGTTTTTATATGGCACTTTAAATTGATTAGTTCTTTTACCGTCTGGATTATAATAAACAATTTTACTCTTTTGCACTTGTAAATTGATATTGATACACCAAAAAACAATTCCACCTTCATAAGTTGATCCTAATGCGTAAACTTCTTTGGCATCTTGAACTTGATCACATGTGTATGTTTTTTTTAGATATTGTAGTAAATTGTTTTCGGGTTCTTTATAAAAATACTTCCAGATTTCGTTTTCAGGTATGTATTTTTGTTTTATTTTATTTTCCGTAATACCATTTGCAATTGTAGATTTTTTAGACATTAAAACGACTGAATACAAACTGGTTACAACATATTTATTATTTATCTCGTCCCAAATAAATTCTTCACCGTTGCTATTTCTAAAAGTGGTAGGAGGTAGGGTTGCTTTTCCACAGGAATGGCAATAACCATATTGATTAGGTAAATCCTTATAATTTGCAAACTTCCCATCACTATTACTTTTATTACAACAAGGGGTAATGAGCTTAAAATCTCTTTTTTGGCTAAATTTTAATTTATTTTCAACTTTAGTAAGCATGATGATTATTTTGTGCAACTTGCAACTTTTAATAATTAAAGATTAAAGTCCTGTATTTTAGTTGTTTAACTTTGTTTTTGGGTTGGTTGCTAGTTGCATGTTGTTCAGCGTTTTATTCCATTTTCTGGAAATAGTAGATTTATCCAAATCCGTAAGAGGAAGAATGTCTTTTTGTAACTTTCCATTTAGGATTGCGTATTTGATGACATCATCGATTTTTATCTCATTTTCTTGGGGATTAATTGTTTCTTTTAAAATAATTTTAAAATTGAAGTAAAAAAATTCAAGAATTTCTATTGCAGAATCGACCGTTTCAAGGGTAATATCAAAATAGTAATTTTTGCTTTTGGACTGTTTAATCAAATGAAGTAACAATGAAATTTTGTATATGTTAATCATCATCTTTGAGATATATTCTTTGACAAGATTTTCTTCTTTTTCTTGACGATAAATAAGTTCCTGCTGATATTCCAAAATTTTACTTTCCGCTTCTTGATCTAATAAAATTTTTATTTCTCTATGTTTGTTATCATGTCCTATATCTATTCGGCTTTGGTATAGATTTTGCAATGACTCTTTATAGGCTAAATTATACTCTGGTTTAATGTTTTCTTTAGAAATAGTGTTATTACTCGTCAGTTTTGGAGTAAATAAAATACGGTCAATTAATCCACTTTCAAGATTTCCATTTGCAAATAGTTTTGAGAGAAGCTGAGTCTGTATTGACCCCAATAAAGTTGGGTAAGATTTTTCAATTCTATAACTTAAGGTAGTTTTTCGTGATATGTCAATAAATTTATTTGTATTTCCTTGTAATAAAAAAGTTCTCCATGCCGCACCTTCGGAACTATTTTTATTAGCCATTTTTTCAATTAAAAAAGTTAACTCATCGACAAAAATTCCGATTGAGTCTTTATTTTTGAAATGACAATAAATTGCAGCTTCTATAGTAGCATCTTGTATAAAAAGTTGTTTTCTTACTTCTTTATTTTCCTCTTGGTTGTCAACTATGTTTTTAAAGTCATCATAGTTTTGATTGTCAATTTGAACCAAAGGATCTGTTGCTAAATCCATCGCTGGAGACTTAGAATCGCCTCTACTGCCAATTATAGCTAGGTATAAATTTGCATAATTTGTATACCCAGAGGAATCAATTGAAAAAGTTAAGCCTGCGGCATTACTAAAAGCAAATAAGATAGAACTAAATAAATACTCTTTAGGAATTCTGTTGCATTTAAATGCACTTTCAATTAAATTTGATAACTCATCTGGTAAGTTTTCTATAATTTTATCTAATCTTGTTAATGCTTGTTCTCTATCTGTTAGAACAACATTATTTATTTCGGTTTCTATACCATTTAAATTGTCTAAATCCATAATTTAACCTTTTAAATAAACAATAGTTTTAGTATTCAAATCGTAATAGGGTAGCTGCCCAAATCCATTCGGGGGTAAATTATACACTCTATGATACCTAGATAATAATAACTCTTTCATCTCTTTAAAATCCTTTTTAGTTGCTGCTTTGTCATCTTCATTTTCAAAGACCTTTTTTGCAAGTGTTTGTACTCCATCTGCTAGAAGAGCACCTAAGAAAGCATTTCCAACTCCGGCTTTACTAATTTTATCAATTTTTACAGATTCCGGTTTTTTTTCAACTTGCGGAACGGTTGAACCGAGTTTCGGTGTTCGTAATTGGTATGCTCTGGTTCTGCAACTGTTGCTGCAATACTTTTGCTTCTTGCGTCTATTAGGTTTATACTCCTTTCCGCAATACTGACAGGTATAGTGATATTGTTCCATGTGCGTAAATTTTACGTTAGATTGACGTTAAAACAGTGGATTTTTAGCTAAATAGTCATTTACCTTAGCCTCTAAATTAGAAGCGGATTGACTTTTTCCGTCTTGCAACCATTTTAATATATCTAATTTGGAGAATCGCAACATCCGACCCTTTTTGATAAAGGGAATTGTTTTGCGATGGACGTGACCGTAAATTGTTGGTTTAGTTAATCCAATTAGTTTGGATAATTCGTCGATGTTTAAGAACTCATCTTCAATAGTTGCATTTGAAGTTGGTCGCAACTCATTTTTGATGTTCTTTGTAATTAACTCTGCAAGTACTTTTATTCCTTCGTCAGAGAGCAGGTATATTATTTCATTTTTCATGGTAGCAAGATTGCACCATAAAAGAGCATTAGAAAAAGTATATTAAAGTGTATGTGATTTTTTAATTTATATGTTTGATTTTCATAGCATTAAATGATGTCATTTTAAAAAAGAAAGTACTTTCTAAAACATAAATAGCTATTTTATTTATCAAAAAAGTATATGAAAATTATAATAAAACCGATTATTTATCAATTTTTAATAAAGAGCTAAGTTTATTGTACAACAAATTAAGTTCTTTGTTGAAATTTATCATCTTCAGGGTTTTAATTTTTTTTCTAAGTAAATTTATTTCATTCATGACAGATTGCAACTCATTTTGAGTTGAATCTTTTAAATTTCCAAAATTTATATTTTCATAAGTTTCATTGAGTATTTTATACTGAAAAGTACTCTTGTAAGAGTTTATATTTTCATAGCTATCAATTGATTTAACAGTAATCATTGAAAAGCACTTATATATTTCAGTTTTTGGAATTGATTTTGGGCTTTTTAATAAATTTATTAAAATAT
>NZ_PNJW01000113.1 GCF_013822155.1 Flavobacterium sp. | reverse complement strand
AGTGAACGGTTTTTGCTCGCGCACAGAGCTGATCGCTTCCCGCAAAGCCACCCGCACGGCTTCATCACACAAAATCGGCTGGCGGCGGAAAGTCACAACCGTAAAAAAATAACACGCCCCTTGGGTGTTGGCGCGGCGGTAATTGGACATGATTTAAGCGGTTTGTAGTTTGTGGTATTGGTATTCGTAGGGTGGGCAACGCTTTTCTGCCCACCTTTTGCGGCATGATTGGTGGGCAGAAAAGCGTTGCCCACCCTACAATGCTGAATAACTGCTTTGATCTTTTGGTAAATTTTTTTGTTTAATAGTTTTTCTGTTAACCTAGCAATTTTTATATGCTTTTAATTTGACAGCAAAAGCGATTTTATAGGACTTTCAAATGGCAAATAATATTGACTTCATTACATCTATAAAAAAAGAATCAGATTTTGAAGAGATAGTAAGAAGAATTGCAAAACATATATATGATGCAGAAGCTTATTTAATCGGAGGTCCTTACGATGGAGGACGAGACCTTGTATATAAAAAATTAGGAAAGGAAACAAAAGAGGCCATTCAAATTTCTATTGAAAAAAACTCTATAGAATCAAAAATTTTAGAAGATGCTCGTAAAGTTCAAAAGCTTGTCAGAGACCACAATTATCCGGAACACTTAACTTTTTTTTGGTCAAAAACCCTTTCTGCATCAAAAAAACGGCAAATTATAAAAAACGTAAGGGATCAAACAGGTCTTACATTAGAGATATATGATGCCACTTAAATTGAGCAGATAATAACTGAAGACCAGCCAGAAATATTACAGTATATTATGACAGATATTCATAAGTATATCCCTGCAAAAAATAATCATGTAGATTCCAAAGCAAGGGCTTTTTACGACTATCTTGCTCTTGGAAAAGACGCTTCCGATTTGAAGTCATCTATTATTGATGCTCAAATTTTATCTAATTTGTTTGACTCTCCTAAAGAAAAAGAGGTGTTATTTATTGAATTGGAAAATAATGGCATAAAAAGAGGAATTTCTAATTCTAAAATATTTAAATTAATTAAAGAGGGTAAAATAGAGCTTACTCAAGAGACAATGTCCCTTACGACTAATGAAAAGATAAGAATAACTAATATTTTACAAAGGGATGAGGCTGATAGAGCATCTTTGCTTGAAAAAATCAAGAAATTACTTGAGAAAGAAATAGGTATCAATTTTTCCGGTGAAGCTTTAGATTTAATTAAAGATGTTTATCGAGCAGCAATAGAAATTGAGATTTCAGAATCTTCATTTGAACCACCAAGAGTTACAATAGCAAAAGAAATTATTCAAAAATTAGAATATTTGATACAATATAGAGGAAGCGTAGATAAGGTAAAAGCTACTGAGCTTGCAAAAAAATTAATAGAAATTGGAGCTGAAAATGAATATCTTTCTAATCAATGCTCATCTTTTTTATGTGTTAATTTATTGAATCAGAAAAAACTTGATAAATATATACAGGAAAGAACTTTCTATATTTATCTTGATGCAACTGTTTTTATTCTATATTTAGCATTATTTAAATTTGAAAAAATATGATAAGGAGATAAAATTAACAGAAAAATTAAAAAATGCTATTAGAAACATAAAAAATCATCGCCTCGTTATAACTAAAGAACATTTAGAAGAAACTATTAGACATATTACGCAAGCAGAAAAAATTAGTTTATTTGCTAATAATGATTTAATTAAAAAATTCGGTGAATCAAAAAATGTTTATTTTAACTTGTATCTGAAACAAAAAGAGGAGTTAAAAAATTATGATTTTAATAACTTTTTAGATGATTTGATAGGTTTTGAAAAAGGTTTTTCTGCTGGTACAAATTCTTTTGATTCCTACCTCTTTTGTGTCAATAAATTTTGAATATAGCAAATATTTCTGTTGCTGAATGTACGCTGGATATAGATAACGATATTAAAGCTAGAAAGATATGTGGCAGATATGAAGCTGAAACAGCCAGAATTGGAAAGCCAAGAAAACATCGAGCTGCTAGTAATGACCTTATTGCTTGTTATATTTTTAGTAATGATAATAATCATGTTGATAAAGATGGTTATGGACATACACCAATTTTTATTACATGGGATAGTACTCAACACCATTTAAGAGATTTATTTAGAGCAGAATTTCCATTTGCAGAATGGTTAATTTATTCTCCTCAACGTGCCCTTGAAAGATTTTCCATGGTCGATTTTAAAATGCGCAGCGATATTATTAAAGATAACGTATTAGCTATTTTTGATGAAGACTATATGAGAGATAGTAGTTTGACAGATACGTTGGCAATATTTCTTGGGGATAATAGAATTGAATCAGATGCAATAATTTCTGTATTAACAAAATTATCTGGAAGAATGCACGGAGAAACACCTGACTCTGGACACTTTGAAATAGATGAGCGTAGCACTGTGAGTCGAGCTCTTTTAACAATTCAAAATGAATTTAGAGATAATTTTGATACTGTTAGAAAATTGTTCACAAATCCAGATGAAGAAGATGAAATTATTAATATTTTGTCTAAATACATGGAGGGAAAAATCAAAGATGATGAACTCAAAACCGAGTTTAATTTACTTTTAAATAAAGAAATATAAACACTGACCAGTTAGGTAGGATGGGCAACGCTTGAGCGGGACAGGTTTTCGTAACCCCGTCACAATGTTTTTAAGTGCTTAATCAATCAAAATGTTATGGAACGGGTAACAAACCCGTTCCAGCTTGAAGTCTTCGAGTAGCTCAGCACTTCCTTAAGAACTATGCGATTCAACATAAGCATCCAGCAAGCGGCGTATCATGCGCTGGTATTGGGTGTTATTTTTAGCCGCCTCAGCCTTGAAAAACTCCACGCTTTTCTTGCTCAACGCCAGGGTGACTTTCACACCTTCTTCATTGAAAGCTAATTCGGCGGGTGAGGGCAGAAAATCTGCAATTACCTTAACGTCACCCAAGGGTTCATTGGTGTATTTTATTTTCGCGTTCATAGATTGCCTTGCCTTTGCGCCAGTAGCCAGCGCCAATAATTCGAATAACAGCGGCCCGATAAGTGAACCGCACGGTTAAAATTCCACCACCAACTGCTCCGAAACAATAGAAACGCTCTTCGGTTTGGCTGTGGGATTCGTCTCTGGCAATAATACGAAGGGGATCAGCAAAGGCATATTGGGCAACGGCAAATGAAATACCGTGCTTTGCCTGATTCAACACATCTTTTTCTACATCCCATTCAAATTTTGTTTTTGCCATAATTTAAGAATAACAGTTGCCCATATTGTTCGCCATACGTTTGTATGGGTAAATTTACATATTCTCTTCATCAACCCCCAAAA
>NZ_PNJW01000112.1 GCF_013822155.1 Flavobacterium sp. | reverse complement strand
TTTGTCAATCTTTTCAGAACCATTCAATTTTTCAACTGTTTTCGAATCATTCTTATTACAAGATATGCAAAAGCAAAAGATTAATATAATTGATAATGTTCTCATTTGGATAGGTTTTTTACACTGAGGCATAACGTTTCGCTGCTATCTGACTGTGGCGTTTCCGGCGAATTGCGTACTGTTTGCTAAGATAATGGTTTTGCGTGAAAAACTGAGTAGAAGCCAAGAAAATCCAGCAAGTGACACTAACCACTTTCAGCTGATGTTTTTATTATCAATTTGTAATTCCATTATTGGTAAATATCTGTCTTTTATTGAACTTTCAAGCTTCCCTGTTGTTTCAAAACCAAAAGTTTTATAAAAAATTTCGGCATTTGGTTCTGCGTCAAGAGTTATTTTGTCAATATCCAATTGTTTGGTTTTTTTTAGAAAGTCGTTCATTAATATCTTACCAAATCCTTTTCCGATAAATTCTGGAAGAATGAAAATATTATCAAGTTTTATAGTTTTTTCGTCAGTAAAGAAGTATGAATAATATCCGATAATTTCATTGTTTTGGACAAGTTTATATACTTTATTTTTTGCAATATAGTCTTTTGTAACAGTCAATAGATGTTCCCATTCTTTCAAAATATCTTCCGAAAATCCCCAATAGGCTTTTGATTTTTTTGTAATAGATGTAAGTGTCTCATGGTCTTCAATGTCTGCCTTTAGTATTTCCATTTTTAGAGTCAGTTAAATCTATTTTTAAGTTTCACTTGATTTTCGATGTTGCTCGGATAAAATAATAGCTACCGTTTCGCGGCTAGTAGCTTTTGAGAATCTAACGATCAGCTTACTGTGTACTAAGTTATAATATTTTCGTGAAAAATGAAGTAGAGGCTAATAAATTCCGGACATTGCGACGAGACCGCGGTTAACGGCTGGCATTCTTTATGTTTTTAATTTCTCTTTCCAACCTATCAAAATTTTCTTCGTTTTTAGGCTCTACAAACTTTCGCATTTTCTCACATTCTTCAACGGTTTCAAAAATCATTTTAAATGATATTTGTGTTTTATTTTCATCCAATTTTTCAAATGCTATTTCCATATCAAATAACGGTTGGGATTTTCGTGTCCAGCTTACGATTTTATTTGGTATAACAGTTTGGAATACAGATGAATTTTCATAGTTTCCTTTTTCTGGTCCATGCATGGTAAGCTTCCAATTTCCGCCAGATTTGAGATCAAACTCGTGAATTGTGTTTGTAAAACCTTCTGGTCCCCACCAATTTTTTAAATGCTTTGGATTTTCAAAAGCTTGATATACGATTTCTACCGGTGAATTTAGAATTCTAGAGCTTAAGATTTCATGACTATTCATTGAAGCAATTTTTGGTTTAAGTGGTTTCGTTTATGTTTGCCGTTAACGTTTCCTTGCTAAAGCTTGTGGTGGCTTATGGAAAGCTTTTTTCCATAACCGCCCGAGCGAAATTATGAAAAGTAATCGAAAAAATCTACCGAAAAACTAGCCATGAGTTTTAGCAAGTGTTGTGTGTCGTTCTTCTTTTTCTTTTATTTAGAATTTACTGTTAGGCATTTCTATTTTACATCACCAATTAATATAACGTCTGAATTACTTGGTGAAATTACAGCTTGAAGATTACTTCCATCTAAATTACATGAAAATACTTTATTTGTAGGAGTTGAACCAGAGCTGTCATTTGCAACAAACAAAACTTTTTGTCCATCTGGAGAAAATTTTACATATGCATTTGAATTGGCATTTTGATACATTACGCCAGTTGGTAATGTCAATGGGATTTGAGTAGGGTTAGTTCCATCAAGGTTGCAATACCAAATTGTATATCCATTGACTGAGTCGTATTGACTGTATAATATTTTACTCTGTACTGTTGTAGCTGTCGATTCATTGTCACTGTTTGAGCAACTTATTTGAAATAAAATTCCAGCTAATGCAAATACGCATACATAAAAAGTGGTTTTGAATAAATTTCTCATAATATGTAAAATTTTGTTTAGTTACAGGTTTTGTCATGTCCTAAAATACGTTGACCGTTTTAGGTTATTAATTGAATCAAATTTACAGAAATAATTGATAGGTTTTAAGCTGCTTTTTTAGCATAGGATTTATAAGGTTGTTTATCATATTGTTTGTGCACTATTTGGGGTGTTTTTAAATCTAAACTCCAATGTAAACGTTCGTTGTTGTATATGTTTACAGCTTCGGATATCATTTTTTGAGCGATTTCAATATTTCTAATAGTGTTTTTTAGCCCGAACTCATACTTCAAAATTCCGTTAATTCTTTCAGCTACTGCGTTTTCATACGGATCGTATTGTTGGGTTGTGCTGAGTATAAACCCTTTTTTTTGAGCAAATTCTGAGAAGTCCGGGCAGCAATACTGAATTCCTCTGTCAGAGTGATGAATGATATTTTTATGGTTATGAATACAGTTTTTATAAGCCATATCCAGGGCATCTTTGACAAGAGTCACTCTCATATTGTCGTCTAATTTCCAACCCATTATTTTCTTTGAGTAAGCATCTGTCACCAGTGCTAAATAAGCGTGGCCACCATCGACTTTGATATAGGTTATGTCGCTTACAAAGACTTGCTCTGCGTGAGATAAAGATAAATCTTTGAGTAGGTTAGGTGATTTAAAAAAGAAGTGCTTAGAATCGGTTGTAATGTGAAAACGTTTTGTTTTCTTGACTAATAACCCATAGCTTCTAAGTAAATCGAAAAGCGCATCTCTTCCCATTTTGATATTGTTTGTAATGAGTTCATTTTGTATGTGTTCCATGAGTTTTCTGGTTCCAGTTTTAGGCATTTTGATCCTGATTTTGCGCACTAAATCGAGAACAACTTTGTGTTGTTGTTCTTTGGTAAAATAGTGTTTAATTCTTTGGTAATAAGCTTGTTTGCTTATTCCGAAGCATTGATAGAGCCACTTTCTTTTGAAAGGTTTAGTCGCTTTTTCTCTATCTCTTTTGCTAATGCTTCGGGCAAATACTTTTTTGAAAGATGTTCACCGGTAATATGTTCGAAATCAGCAATAATATCTTGTTGGAAGTCTTTGACGAACTCTAGTTCTTCGATGCGTTCACGTAATTTTTTAATCTCGTCGTTTTTGCTCATAGCTTTGGATTTTCCCTCAAAGTTAGACAATTTCTTGGTCCAATAGGCAAGCGTTGCTCTGGATATACCGTACTTTTTAGAAGCATAATTGGCAGAGATTTGTCCGTTATTGATTTCGGCAATGATAGAAAGTTTGAGATCAAAGCTAACTTTTTGATACTCCTTTTTTCGACATGTTGTTTTTTTTGTTGTTTCCATAGGATACTAAAAGTGTTTAATTTTTAGTCAACCTATTTTAGGACGAGA
>NZ_PNJW01000111.1 GCF_013822155.1 Flavobacterium sp. | reverse complement strand
AGAAAGATAAAAACTGTCTCAAGTTCATAATATCAGATGCATTTGATCAAATTATTACTGCTAAAGAGGAAGACAGAATAGATTTATCAGAAATCAAAAAAGGATATATAAAGCCAATATTTCCTGGTGAATTAACAAATATTGATAGAATGATTAAGGCAATGAAGAAAGTTACAGAACCTGGATCAAAATTTGGGTATCCTGTAAACAGAAATCTATCAAATTTTTTATTTGATCCTAATGAAGCAAGACAGTCATCTGCTGATATAGAGGAAGAAAAACAAAAAATAATTGCAAATCTAAATGAACCATTACTAAAAAATCAGCAGAAACAATTAGAAGCTGTTGCTAAAACATTATTAGCAAAAGATTTAGCACTCATACAAGGTCCTCCAGGAACGGGGAAAACAACTGTAATTGCTGAAATAATATGGCAGATTCTTTCAAACGACCCAACTTCAAAAATATTAATTACATCACAAACTAATCTTGCAGTTGATAATGCGTTAGAGAGGGTAAAAGGTAAAAAACTAATAAGACCTATAAGAATTGGTAATATTGATAAGTTTGAGGATGAAGGTAAATTATACTCTATAGACCGTATAAAATTGTGGCTACAGGCTAAAGAGGGTTCTAAAGAAGAAAAACAACATTCTGATAATGCAATTTGTGAATGGATTGAAAACATAAAGGGAAATTCAAGTAAAGTCGAAAAATACAAAACAGCAGTTGAAAAATGGAAACAAGGCTTAGATAAAAAGAATCCATCAATTAAAAACATTTTTTATAATTCTTATTTACAGTACATAAATATTTTTGCAGCAACTTGTAGTGAATGTGGTAGCCCTAGATTTAGTAATGCATTTAAAGAATCATTTAATAATAATTCTGAATCTAGAATGGAACCTGATTTTGATATTGTTATTATGGATGAAGCTAGTAAAGCTACTCCACCAGAGCTAGTTTTACCGCTCACTCTGGGTAAAAAAGTTGTAATCATTGGTGACCACAAACAATTACCACCGATGATAGATGATAGAGAGTTTAGTGAAGCATTAACTGCTGTTGGAGCTCATAAACTTGTTGAAGATTGGACAAAAGAAGATTATAAGATTTCACAGTTTGAAAAACTCTTCAAAAATGCACCTAAAAATTTTGTCGCAAGTTTAGATACGCAATTTAGAATGCATGAGCAAATCATGAATTGTATTTCTGACTTTTATTCTGATCAAATTGAACTTGAAAACGGATTAATTTGTGGTATTAAGAATGAGATGAATAATAACGATTTTAATGTTAAAGCAAGTAGATATCACGGCTTTAATTCCGTTCCTTTTATTGAACCAAAAAATCACGCTATATGGGTTAATGTAGAAACGCCTGAGGGTAAGCAAGGAACTTCTTATGAAAACATTGGTGAAATAGATGCCATTAAAATTGTGCTCAATGCTCTAACAAATGCGGATGGATATGATAAATATTCTAATTTTTTCAGCAAAGATGAAGATAAGGAAATTGGAATTATTACTTACTACATGCCTCAAATGAGTAATATTCGCAAGTCAATGTATCCTACTTTTTCAAAAAATGAGTGGAAAAATTTTGAACAACATAAGTTTGAAAATATATATAATACTCCTTTACGAATAAACACTGTTGACCGTTTTCAGGGTATGGAAAGAAATATTGTAATTATATCTACTGTAAGAAGTAACAAACAACTTATAGAAGAAAATGGCAAAAAAATAATTGTTGATAACAATAAATATCCATCTGCTCTTGGGTTTGCAAAAGAATTACAGCGTATAAATGTTGGTTTTTCTAGAGCTAAAAGATTATTGATAGTAATTGGTAACGAAAAGCATTTTTCACATAAACCAGAATACGAACAAGCAATTCAAAAAATGCATAGAATAGATATAGCACAAATTCAAAATTTAATCAAAAAGTGAAAACAAGATTATCAAAAATAGCAAGAGAATTAAATAGTGGTATTTCGTTAGTCGTAGAATTTTTGAAAGCTAATGGATATGATTGTGAAGAAGATCCTAATGAAACAGTTTCTGAAGAGATCACTGAAATTATTTATAATAATTTTCAATCTTTTCTGGCAGAAAAGAATAAGAATGTAAGTAAAAAAAAGAATGTTAATCCAAAAGAAAAAACTATTGTTAAGCCTTCTAATGTAGATATACCTCTTGAAATAAAAATCATTGAAGCTGCCGATAAAGAAAAAAAACTAATAGAACGAATTATTGGTTTTACTGATTATTCTTGGGAATATACAATTGCAAAATTTGCTGGTACTTGTTCTCAACCTGTTGATTTTAATTTGTTTGATGAAGTTATTTGCGATTTGCTAATAATAGAATCGATGTCAGCCTCAAAAATGGGTAGCATTTTAGGGTTTGATATTGATAAAGACCCAGCCGAAAAAGAAATTTTAATCAAAGCTATCAAAGATTTGAAAAATGATAAAATGATTGATGGTGATGAAAGCATTTTATGGCTTACAGATATTGGCGTGGAATATGCAAAAAACGGAGTTAAATTTTCTAATTTCACAAGAGATTTTGATTTGTTTATTGATAGTGTTGGGCTAGCTGATGCTAATGTAAAAGCTACATTCAGTAATTTAAAAAGTGAAAAAGTTGAGATAAAAATTCAAAATACAGACAAACACAGAATAATTAATGTAGCTCAATCATTAGACATCCGTACTAATAATGTGGCAGATGCTATTTTTGAAACAGTTGGAAGGATTATTAATGATAAAGAACAATTACTCGGTTATATTTCAACCGCAGAGTATATAAGCGTTTGCGAATACTATAATAAAAATCTTCCTGAGACCATTTCACTAACAAAGTCACCAACTTCTCTAGACGAAATTCGTTTGCTAGCAGAGGAGCAAGCTCCAGAAATACATTTTCCTAAAAAGAAATATATACTTCAAGAATGTACGCCAAAGGGAACCGAAATTTTTAAAGCAAAATTATGGGTAATTCTATTAGAAAATTTCAGAGACAATACACTTCGTACTCTTGTTTATGATGAAAAGCAAAATATTATTTTAGAATCATTGTCTGATGCACTTGATAAAAATGAAAACATTAAGATTCAATTATTTGAAAAACTTATAAAAGTTGATGAAGAAATTGAAATTACAAGCGAAGAAAAAGATATTGAGCAATTAAATATAGAACAAAAATTAATTGATAAACAGGAAGAAATTGAACATGCAATTGACAATCACAACACAGTAAAAATTAAAGAGATTGAAAAGGAAATTGATTATATAAAGCGACATTTTAATTCAATTGAATTTGAAATTGAATTAAAACGTTTATTTGATGAAACTACAGGTGATTGTCAATAGATCGGAAGAGC
>NZ_PNJW01000110.1 GCF_013822155.1 Flavobacterium sp. | reverse complement strand
TGCAATGTGGCAATGGGAACAAAAATATTATGAGTATTTTCTACTCACTATACACGGCACTTGTTGGGGTATCAAAATTGGGCAGCAACTCAAAATAAAGTGGGAGGACCTGATTAACAAGACGCATAAACCAAAATCAAAGCTAGCGATTGATGGAGTTGACCAAGGTATTGAGATAAGTCCTTTTTGTCAAGAGCTTAATTTGATGATATTCAAGGAACTTAAACCAAATTTAAACGAATTAGTGTATACAAATTTTAGGACCAAAAAGCCAATCGATTATAAGAACTTATCTAAAAATTTGCAACGTATGGCTGATGGATATACAGCTGACACAAAATTTGATGCACGAGAACTATATCCGATTAAAGGGATGTCGTTTCAGATAGCTTGGGCAATCGATGTTTTAAAGTATAACAAATTTAGTAGGCAGGCATTTGCAGATGTTGGAGCATATTTGGGAAAACAAAACGTACCTGATATGATTGAATTTGTTAAAATCAAGCCTATTGAACCTATAACAGAAATTCGATTTGATTTAGTTGACTTAAAAAATGCAAAAATCATTAAAGAACCCGTTGAGAGGAGCCGCAACGCAATCCGAATAAAGGACTTTAGTTTGATCATAGAAGAATAATCTAAAAATTTATTTATCAATCACTTAAGAGGACGACATTGTGTCGACCAGATAAAACATTGTCTAATACTTAATACCATAATTGCCAATGAAATAAAAAATAATTAAATGTTTCATTCATTGAAACAACATAACGTAGACACTCCTTTGGCACTAGTTCTAGTGACCAACTACCTCAATTATTTATCAGATTTCAGTTCACCCCAGAAAGGGGTGCAGGAAGACACGTGTCTTTTGGACCTGAAAAATTAATATATAATGAGTGGACGAAAGTCCGACTTCAATTGCCAAATTAAAAGAAATGGCAATTTTTTAAAAGAGCTGAAAGATCAATTCTTCAGTAGTAGCATTGCTACAAAGTAAAATTTTTAATAAAAAAACAAAATAACATGCAACACATTGAACCCATAATTTGGGAAAAAGGTAAAGGTTCGCTAATTGATTTTTATCAAGTAGCGAATAGATTAGAATTGAATTACATCATATATGTAATTGACGGCTTAGGTGAACTAAATAGCGTTTGGGCAACAGCAGAAGAGGATATTATCGATTGCTTTACTGCATTTTCAGACAAGTGCTTATTTGGAAGAATACAAAAGGTAGAGGATGCTATTGAATATGGATTTTTTGATGAATTTAAAACAATTGAAAATGGGAAAGAATAGCACAATAGAGTGGACCCGCCACACTCTTAATTTATGGTGGGGCTGTATGGAGGTACATGCTGGGTGCCTATACTGTTACGCAAAAATTTGGGCTGAAAGATGGGGGCTTAAATTATGGGGCAAAAATTCCATCCGCAGAAAGATTAAATCTTCATTTTCTAGTGTATATATGTACCAACGGGAGGCCGAAAGAGCTGGTGAAATGCATCGTGTCTTTTTAGGAAGTATGATGGATATTTTCGAAAAGCCAAAAGGAATGTTTGATGAAAAGGGAAAGGTACTCGTCAAAGATGAAGACGAGTTTTGGAACACAGGACAGCTTAGAGATAAATTTTTCAATGAGGTGGTGCCAAATTGTCCAAACTTAATGTTTTTGCTTTTGACAAAGAGACCATCAAACATAAACAAATACATTCCAAAATCTTGGAAGGAAAACCCGCCTTCGAATGTAATGTTTGGTACCTCTGTAGTAAATCAGAAAACCGCAGATGATTTGATTCCACATTTATTCAAAGTAAATGGTCAACGCTTTTTGTCGATTGAACCACAACTAGATGAAATTGACTTAACAGTCAAAATGAAAGACTCTGAATTAAGGCTCATAGAAACTGTTGAATGGGTTATTAATGGAGGAGAGTCAGGAAGAATAAAAAGACCGTTCAATACTGACTGGGGCAGAAAATTACGTGACCAATGCAAAGAAAATGGGGTACCATTTTTCTTTAAGCAAGTTGATAAAGTCAAACCAATTCCTGACGATTTGATGGTTCGTGAATTTCCAACTTACCACACCCTTGGGGTTACAAAATAGGATGTGAATATTCTTGGGAGACCCTGGAAAACCAGGGTTTCTCTTGGATATAAGCAAATTTACCTGGGATATTTGCAAATTAATAATTATTAGCCATACCTAAAAACATGCAACAAAAAAATATGAAAAACGAATTACAAAACGTAGACCGAATCTACATCAAAGAAATCGGGCCATTTATTAACAGAAAAAGTGCTGATACCATAAAAAGATGGTGCAAGGAGTCAAATGTGGATGTCCATAAAGATTGCTCTGGCGAATTTGTATACAGAAACGATTTCGAATTGGCTTATGATATGCCATTGATACTTCGTTTAAAAAAGATACACGGCGAAAATTGGCGTAAAGTTTATGATGCTTACTTAAGAAATGAGCTGCCAAATTTATTGGCTTTTAAAGAGGATTTAAACAAGTACAAACGTGGTTACAAACCAAAAGGAAACATAGGAAAGAAGTTGATTTAATTGAGGTTGAAGTATGAAGATGCTTAAGTTTAAAAAATTTGTTGGATTGCATGTTATATGCAAAAAGTGTGGGAAGATTATTGAAGTAAACCAAGACCCATACAAGGGCTGTAATCACCCTATTGAGAGGCAACGATACAAAGCGGTTATAAAATTCAATGGCGTTCGTAAAACTAGGGATTTAAAGTCTCTGGACTACACTGAAGCCGTTAAGGAACTTATTGATTTTAAAGATGAGTTAAAGAACCCTTATTTTTTGTCCATCGAGGAAGTATCTGACCACAACAATTACTTCTTCAATGATTTTGTAATGATGTTTAGTGATTGGCTGGAAAATGTTGATGTCCCAAGACATGAACAGAAAGAACGCTCAGCAAAACACATCAAAGAAACTGTTAGGTATATTCAAAAATTGGGCCGATTTATCAAATCGAAGGGGTATGAAACTTCAACACTAAAAATGACAAGTATTAGCAAGCATTTACTAGGAGATTACTATGGATACCTTGAAAATATAATAAAAAACTCTTCCACTTTTAATCATCATATAAGGGCTTTAAAGCAATTTTATAAATTTCTAATTGATGAGAAAGGACTGGATATACCAAACATACCGAGTAAGATGAAACTGAAATACGAAAGTCCAAATCCATTGAGTATTTCATCATCTGAATTTAAAAGTATATTAGCTGTAATATCTAAAGAAAATGGCTTTCAAATATTAGCTAATGGCGAAAGAAAAAACAGATATCGGGAATATACTAAAGAAGGAATTGAGCTATGTGCTTATAGTGGAATGAGAATAGAAGAAACCGCCATTTTAAAGTACAATGACATTTATTA
>NZ_PNJW01000109.1 GCF_013822155.1 Flavobacterium sp. | reverse complement strand
AATTTATTTTATCAATCAATCAAGGTAAAACACTTTGATTACTAACATTATTTAAAAATGAAAAGCTCATTTATAAAAATAATGGTAGCAGCTCTAATGTTGCTATCAACTTCTATCAACGCACAAATAAAAAATGAAAAAATAGAAACAGTTAAAGTCTATGGTAACTGTGGAATGTGTGAAACTAAAATCGAAAAAGCAGGAAGTATTAAAAAAATTGCTAAAGTCGATTGGAACCAGGAAACCCAAATGGCAACATTAACTTATGATGCTAGTCTAACAAATCAGGATGAAATACTTAAAAGAATTGCGTTAGCAGGTTATGATAGCGATAAATTTCTAGCTCCTGATGAGGTTTACAATAGCCTTCACGGATGTTGTCAATACGATAGAGTAGCAAAAGTTCCTGTAAAAAAAGAAAACATAACTACTGCTAATACCGATGACCATTCCAATCATGGAAACCATTCTGAAACAACTACTAATGTAATTCAAAATGAAAATCAATTAAAAGCTGTATTTGATAATTATTTTTTATTGAAAGATGCTTTGATAACTTCTGATGGAACCAAAGTAGCTGCAACTTCAAAAGAACTTTTAACAGCTGTAAATAATGTCAAAATGGACAAGCTTGATATGGAGGTGCACATGGTTTGGATGAAGGTTTTAAATCCAATAAAAGAAGATGCAGAACACATCGCTGATACAAAAGATGTAAAACACCAACGTGATCACTTTACAACATTGTCAAAAGATATCTATACTTTGATTAAAGCAGCAAAATACGAAGTACCTGTTTACTTTCAATTCTGTCCAATGTATAATGATGGCAAAGGAGCCAATTGGTTGAGCAAAGAAAACACTGTAAAAAACCCATACTATGGGACAATGATGTTAAACTGTGGAAAAACAGTAGAAACTATTAAATAACCTAAAAAAAATAGAAATGAAAAATTTATCAATGATAGCTTCATTCATTGGAGCAATATTTTTAACCTCTTGTAGTAACAACGATGACAATATGGATATGACATTAAATGTCGATTATCCAGCGGCATACATTGTAAACGGAGAAGATGGTTCCGTTTCAGTAGTAAAGTTAAGTACTAATGAAGTAACCGGAACTATAGAATTAATGGGAAGTGGTTCAGATATGATTATGTGGCCACATCACATTTCATCACACCAAGATCATCTAGCGATTGGTGTTCCGGGAATGGATTTGAGTGCAGGTCATTCTGGTTTAATGACATCAGGGATGACAGGAAAATTGTTAGTAATTGATGCTATGAATGGTTCGATTGTAAAAAACATCAACCTGCCATTAATGAACCATAATTCTATTTATTCACCTAACGGAAATGAAATTTGGGTACCTCAAATGGATGAAATGAATAGTAAAGTCTTAGTATATGATGCTACTACCAATGCTTTATTGAATACAATCGATGTCGGAATGATGGCAGCTGAACTAACATTTTCTTCCGATGGTACAAAAGCCTATGTGGCAAATGGTGATGATGATAGCATAACAGTTATAAACACGGCAACAAAAGCGATAATTACAACTATTGCCGTTGGAGATAATCCTGTTGGTGCCTGGACAGGAAGCAATGGTAAAATGTATGTTGACAATGAAGACGGACAAACTATTTCTGTAATTGATGTAGCTACAAACTCTGTTGATGAAACAATTACTTTGGGCTTCATGCCGGGAATAGCATCATATAATGGTCCTAAAAATGAATTATGGGTTTCCGATCCAATGGCTGGAAAAGTGCATTATTGGACTTGGGATACAGGAATGAATATGTGGATGCACGGAAGCTCATTTAATACTGGTGCCGGTGCACATGCAATTGCATTCACAACAGATGGTAATACTGCTTATGTAACCAATCAAACTGCTAATACAGTTTCTGTTGTAAATACCACTAATCATTCAGTAACAAAAACAATCAATGTTGGAAGAAAGCCAAATGGGATTGTTATAAAAATGTAACACTTTAATAGACTAAGTCTTATGTTGGCATAGGACTTAGTTTTATAAAAAATAATTGTACTAATATGTTATTCAAAAATCAAGTAAAATACTTTACAGCACTATTAATATTGGTCGCGCTTTCGATGAATGCACAGATTAAAGTAGGTGATACAATACCATCAATTACACTAAAAAGTAATAGCAACAGCGATGTAAACACCTCATCTTTTAAAGGAAAATACGTGCTTGTCGATTTTTGGGCATCTTGGTGTGCGCCTTGCCGATTGGGTAATAAAAAATTAGTAAAGCTTCATAATGAGGTTAGCCCTGATAAAATAGAAATAATTGGAATATCAATCGACATAGATGTCAATAAATGGCTAAAAGCAATTGAAAAAGATAAAATCAAATTCACTCAATTGATAGACCCAAAGGGATTTGATGCTAATGCAGCCTTAGTTTTCGGAGTAGATGAATTACCGTCAAAATACCTATTTAATCCCGAAGGTGTCCTAATAGCGAAGAATCCAACAGAAGAAGAAATAATGAAATTAATAAAAGAGTAAAATGAAACGCCCATTAACATTATTTAGATATAAAGGAGATTTAGTAGGCGTTCCATCTTCAATTAAAAAACAAATATTAAATACAGATGAATAAAATAAATAAAGTGCGTGTAATTGTAGCATCAATCGTTTTGATGTTCTCAATAAAGAGTAACGCCCAAATTGTGAAAGCCGAAATCAGGGCTACTGGTTTAACTTGTTCTATGTGCTCCAATGCCATAAACAAACAGCTAAAAACATTGCCCGAAGTAGTTAATGTAGAAACCGATTTAAACACCAATACGTTTACGGTAACGCTGACTGAAGGCAATACATTAAGCCCAAAAGTATTTAAGGAGAAAGTGGAAAAAGCAGGTTTTTTTATCGGGACATTGGTATTAACAGCAAAACCTGAAACCATAACCCAAAGTACTTATATTTTGGTTAATAATAACACAGCCAACGGCACCGAAATACAATTTCAGGTAGTAGACAAAGGCTATGTGACTGAAAAGGAATTCAAAAAATTATCCAAATCATACAAGAATGTTGAAACGTATGCTTCAAACAATGAAGATGATTTCCACATTAAAATTCTGAATTAATGAGAAAGATTATTTTATTTTTAATTGCAATAAGCAGCCAAAACATTACTAGTCAGGAGTTATTCGTGGTAACTGATCCGGCCAGTAATGTTCCGGCAAATTCGTTGGCAGTTAATGTAATGCAGTCACTTTTCAAAGAGGAAATGAAATCAGGCTATAATTACCATTTCATGCCCGAAGTAACTTATGGACTTAACAAGAACATCATGTTCCGGGCTTCTGCCTTTATAAGTAACCGTAGTAATAACCTCGTTACTGAGGGAGGCAGTTTTTATACAAAGTATCGTTTTTATTCCTCCGATGA
>NZ_PNJW01000108.1 GCF_013822155.1 Flavobacterium sp. | reverse complement strand
ATATAAAATCATTTTTTCATTAGAGTTTGCTTTTCCAATTACTAATTTGAATAATGATCTATAACCAAACCGACTTTCATTCATATATATATATATGTATGAGCTATCTAAAGAAGGTTGGTTAAATTCTATTTTGTTATAATTTTTGCCTTGATGCATAGTATTGAGAGGAAACTGTACTTCATCAATTGGAGTTAACTCTGAACTGAAATAGTATTCAGAAGGAATAAGCTCTGGATTCTCTGACAGATCACTTTTATTAATAGCAAACTTTATTCGAGGATGTTGGCCATAAATAAAGAAGAAATTAAAAAAGAATATTGTAATAAAATATATTGTCTTCATCATTTTAAAGATTAATTAAAGTATTTTCCAATGCTTGTCTTACTAATGACAACATCAAATCTCTATCTAAACTGGCACTTGGAGCACTATCTAAAAAGCCTACGTGAATATGTCCTGTCTTGAGATTTTGATTATATTTTTGCCTGAGAAAAGCTACTCTATAAAAAATTTCATTAGATAAGTAGTCTCCTCCAGAACCATAAAATGATTTTATTCTATTAGCATCGACACTAGAGGGTGGAGGATAATTTAAAATACTTGGAGTAGGTAATAAAGGGGTTAAATTAAAATTGTTTATTGTATAATTCTTTTGACCTGTTGGGATGTTTCCATTATAGTATTCAAAAAAGGCTCTTTGGTGTAGAAGGACCCTATCTGGAATGTATAGATCATTATATGGTAATTTCGACTCAATAAACTCTAAATTATCCTTATCAGCCTTATTTAAATAAATTGAGCTACCTCCAAGTTCTGCATTATTATCAGTGTGATTGGGATTTCTGTATCGAGCTGAAAATCGATCTATATTAAAATATTTTGCTCCACCGTAGCTAAATGTAATTATTATATCTACAGGTTGATATTTGGGATGGTTTGGATTAATATATGGTTCGAAAAAATTTTCAATCCACCCTTCATTAAATTCATAATATCTAACAGGAAAAATAGCTGAACGCACTATTCCTTGATGGCTGCCATTTATTATTTCTACTCCGTCCATTGCAAGAGCAATATTGCCTGATGAATTAGAATTGTGTCCCTGCCAATCAGCTCCAGCTCCAAAAGGGTCATAACCAGATATAAGAATTCTTTTATGAGTAGAGGGATATGAATTAAAATCTGCTTTAGCTGAACCCTCTATGCCTCTACTGTTTTTTTCAAAAATAGCAGATAAATTTTCGGACAAAGCCATATTATTAATCAATTTAGGATGATTCTTTAAAACTATTTGCATCATTAATCTTGCGATGTAAAGTATCCCATCTTTATTTTGATACACAGTTCCATTTACTCTAATTCTTTGACGAGATAATGTTAAAAGCTCAGTTGCTTTATATTCAATTAACGTTCTAATTTCAGATGCATTATCATTAACGAGATCTAGCTCATTTCGTAATTCTTCAATTAGGTTTTTAATAACTGGGTCTAGACCTAATAAGACTTTATTGTTTAGGTTTCTCTCCCAATTACTCCCATCCTTATTCAACTCTTTGTTTTCTTCAATAGAATACACTGTTAAACCGCTGAAATCGTTATCATTAATAAATAAATTAAGTGCACTATTAGCTTCTTGTTGTGAGATAAATTCACTTTGAGCATATTCTGGCGATGTAAAAATTAAGCCATCACGTGAGTATATTTCTTTAAACACACTGGTTTCTGCATAGTCTCCGTTACTATCCTTACCCGTTATTACCAGATGGTATTTGTAATAAGGTTCATAATCTTCATCACGTAAGCGGTTTCCTTGGGGAATCAACTTTAACATTTGTAAATGATAAGGAGAAAGCTGAGCCGTTGCTGCTGTTTTTAAATCCTCAAACTCTGATTTTTTTAGCCCTAACAAGAGGATAATTTCTTTTTCTTTTGTCTTATCTTTATAAGATAACGTTGCAAGAAAATTGCCTATTGTGGGTTGTAAGCTGGATTTTTGTATTTCAAAATTCTTTGTCTGCTTTTGAATCATTTTGACAAAAGAGTCAGATCCATTGGTTCCTCCTTTGTAGTTAAAGAGGTTTGTTTTTTTCATTCCATATCTTTTATAATAATAAGAAGGAATAGCATAAAAAAGAATATTATCATTGTCGGGTGGCGGTGTTCCGGTAGATAAATCCGTTTCCGATACCATCCCAGTCTGCATTATAGCACCAAAGCCCAGCTGCTTTATCGGGGAGTCTAAAATAATATGAGACCAACCACCAATAACTACAAGATCTGTTATTTTCCTTGAATCTTTTGCGTTTGATGAAAATACGGTGTATAGTTTAATCTTTTTTCCAATTTGAAAAGCCGGAATCCCGCTTAAATCAATATCTTTGGCAATCAATCCCGTATGTCCCCTTTCAATAGTTACAGCAACTTCTATCTCTACTACAATTCTATCCCCAGGATATTTTGTTTGAATACTATCTAATACGGTAATTTCTGTATTTGTTCCTACTACTTCTACTTTTATTACATTGTATTCTCCAACATTTTGCCAATGAGTAGATACGTTCCGAATACGTATTTTATTAGAAATATGCTGGTCAATTACCTGATTAATGGTAATTTTTTTTAATGCAGGGTCAATGGTATCAATATCAAATTCCTCTTTGCCGGAAATAAACCCCTGATTAAAGCCATCAACAAATTTCCTATGATGAGAATCTATCCATTGTGTCCCGTCATCACTGTCCCACGGAATTTGTGTCGTTAAAGGTCCGAAAAGATAATCTGTCCTGTTCCAGTAAGGAAAATCACCTACAATGGGATCATAAAATTGTATTTGTTTAATGTAATCTAACCTTACAATAGTAGCGAGCTGTACAGATTCACTCAGAACATTAGGTACTTTAATGGAAACTGCTTCTGTGAATTCCGGTAATGGTTCAGGGTTTGGTAACAGAACTGTTTCATCAGTGAAGTAAACCCTGCTTGCTGCATCATCACTCAAAGGTGGATCAATTACCAAATTAGGTGTGAGTTCGGTATTCCAAGCGGCAATTAATGGTCTTTCATTATCATTAACCCGTAAGGCTATAAAAAATTCATTTTGCGTACCACTACCTGATGTAATGTCCACTGTGTGTATTGCCCAGCCATCTGTATAATATTCTTCTAGTACAAGGTTACCTGAATCTTGTGCTATCTTCAGTTCCTTGTCGGCATCAGTTCCCGTTCCTACATAATTGTCATAATAGTTATAGGAATAACCATTTTCATTACGGATGTCTAAATATACTTTGTTCTTAGTTTGAAACTTAGTTATTATATTCTGATAGACTTCAACAGTCGTAATTGCGTTAGGCTTATTTACTCCCTGCCTGTATTCTATTCCTCCCTTTATATTGAAGTGTAAGCCATAAAAAGCCGCAGGGTCGGCAAAATGTCTTACTAGATCCTTTTGCCACTTCTTTTGTACAGCATCCGTAATCCCGCTTACATCTATTTGGTACTTCGGTCTTTTGGCTATCTCGACTGTTGGAAATAACTC
>NZ_PNJW01000107.1 GCF_013822155.1 Flavobacterium sp. | reverse complement strand
CAAATTCAATTGGTGCTTGAATAGATTGATAAATTAAATAACTAAATACTATGGTAACAATCCACAATACAATTGAAAAAATTGGCTTCAATTTTTTATTTGTAGATTTGTTAATTAACTTAGCAATGAAATAAATTGCTAATGCAAGTACTACAACAATAATTACAAGTAAAATCATTTTAATTTTATTTAATTTCAGTTTAAGGCAAATCTACAATTTTTTTTTTTTCTCAAAAGCATTTCCCATAAAATTCATCAGTATATTTGAATTTTTATTGCTCCTAATTAACCTGCAAATGAATTCAGCTCTGTTTTACAGTATTTTACAAAAATCATTCCCTTTTAATCCTACTTTAAAACAGACTATTTTTTTTCAAAAAATTGCTGATTTTGTTACAAATTCAACGAATGAAGAACTTTTTGTATTAAAAGGATATGCCGGAACGGGTAAAACAACCTTAATTTCAACATTAGTAGCCAATTTAATTGCGGTCAATAAAAAATATGTTCTTTTGGCTCCTACGGGTCGTGCAGCAAAAGTTATTGCTAATTATTCCGGAAAACCAGCCTTTACAATTCATAAAAAAATATATTTTCCTAAAAAAAACAGTTCCGGAGGTGTTTCCTTTACGCGTCAAATAAATAAACATAAAAACACCATTTTTATTGTTGATGAAAGTTCCATGATTTCAGATGTTAATACGGACTCAAAATCAGCCGACAGTAATTCATTATTGGATGATTTAATGAACTATGTATATTCCGGCGAAAATTGTAAGATGATACTTTTAGGTGATACAGCTCAGCTTCCACCAATAAATTTAGAAGTTAGTCCAGCTTTGAATATAGAAACGTTATTGGCTTATTATAACAAAGACGTTATTCATATTGAATTGGACGAAGTGATGCGTCAGGAAGAAAATTCGGGGATATTATACAATGCAACAGTTTTGAGGGAAGTTTTAAAAGAACATTTTATAGATTCTTTTCGTTTTGATGTTAAAGGTTATAAAGATATAGTTCGCTTAACGGATGGTTATGATATTCAAGATGCCATTAATACATCTTATAGCAAAGATGGGATGGAGGAAACCGCTTTCATTGTGCGAACTAATAAAAGAGCAAATCAATACAATCAACAAATTAGAAATGCAATTTTATTTCGCGAAAGCGATTTATCTGCCGGTGATTATATGATGGTGGTGAAGAATAATTACTTTTGGCTGAAAGTAACAGATGAAGCCGGATTTATTGCCAATGGTGATATTGTGGAAGTATTGGAAATATATAAAATTCAAGAATTATACGGATTCAAATTTGCCAAAGTAAAAATTAGAATGGTCGATTATCTCAATCAAAAACCATTTGAAACAATTTTGTTGTTGGATACCATTACGAGTGAATCACCTTCATTGACTTATGAAGAAGCTAATCGACTCTATCAAGAAGTATTGAAAGATTATGAAAATGAGAGTGCATCCTATAAAAAAGTACAAAAAGTAAAGGAGAACGAATACTTTAATGCATTGCAAGTCAAGTTTTCCTATGCCATCACGTGTCATAAATCACAAGGAGGACAATGGAATACTGTTTTTGTAGAGCAACCTTATTTACCGAATGGAATTGATAGAGATTATATTCGATGGTTATATACAGCAGTAACTCGAGCGAAAGAAAAATTGTATTTAATTGGATTTAAAGACGAAAATTTTGAATAATTTTGAAAATAGTTTAAAATCTAAACCTTAATTTCAATCAACTCACTATTATGAAAATAATTGCCGTCATACCAGCCCGTTATGCTTCTACTCGATTTCCTGCTAAATTAATGCAGGATTTAGGAGGGAAAACGGTCATTACACGGACGTATGAAGCGGCCGTAAAAACAAATTTATTTGACGATGTTTTTGTAGTAACAGATTCAAAATTAATTTATGATGAAATAATTTCTATAGGAGGAAAAGCAATCAGAAGCATCAAAGAGCACGAAAGTGGTAGTGACAGAATAGCGGAAGCCGTTGAGAATTTAGATGTTGATATAGTGGTTAATGTGCAAGGGGATGAACCATTTATTAATAAAGAACCATTGGCTGCTGTTTTAGAGGTTTTTAGAAATGATACAAAACAAGAAATTGATTTAGCCTCCTTAATGCGTGAAATTAAGGACTGGGAAATTATTGAAAATCCGAATAATGTAAAAGTAATCGTGGATCAAAATGGTTTAGCTCTTTATTTTTCAAGGGCTGTGATTCCTTATCCGAGAGAAAAAAATGCGGGTGTTCGCTATTTTCAACACATTGGAATTTATGCTTTTCGAAAAAAAGCGTTATTGGATTTTTACAAATTACCAATGAAGTCTCTGGAGGCTTCAGAAAAATTAGAACAACTTCGCTATTTAGAATATGGCAAAAAAATCAAAATGGTAGAAACAACACATGTTGGAATTGGAATTGACACCCCGGAAGATTTAGAAAAAGCCCGAAAAATGATTTAATCGTTGTATAAATTGTAATACGCTTCTACATTGTCTAAAAATACACCGTCAAATCCTGCATTAATTATTTTTTGAGTGTATGATTCTTCATTTCCATAGATTAGTTTTTGCCAATTAGCATCCCAAAACTCAACATAAATCTCGTTATCATAACCTTTGTATTTCTTTTTTAACCATTTTGGATTGCCTAATTTCCAATCGGGTTGCCAATAATTTCGCCAATTTTCCGCTGCACCAACATTCATGTAGCAAATTACTAATCGTTTTCCTCCGTTTTTTTTCTTTTTAAGCAATTCTAATTCGGCTTTGGTATAGGGAAAGCTGTAATAATACAAGTCGATTAATACAAGGTCAAAATTAGTGTTTGCAACCGCTTCTATTAATTGTTTCTTCGTATCAAAATCATCAGCATTAATTAAATATAAAAAATTTTGAACATCGCTCAGTTTAGTTATATTATTAGCGTTTTCAAGGTTTATATTTTCCGGAATTAAATGATAATGGTAATTTTCTGCTGTTCTGATAAAGGGTACAAAATTGACAGTTTGATTGAGTTGAATCACTTTATCAATATCGTCCTTGTTTTTTACAAATTCAGAAACCATTATTTTTTTGTCCTTCGGAAGTTTTTTTAGATTCTCAATTCGATAGTTATCTGCCTTCCCTTTTTCATTATAAAACAGTTCTTCAATGGCAATTCCGTCGATAGCTTTCAAATAACTTGCAGAAAGGTTTTTATCTGGATTTGAATTTTCAAAAGCTAATTCCGACCCATTTTGAGGAATAATGATAAAATCATTTTTTTGTTTTCGGGCATAGTTAGAAATACCGATAACAAATTCCTGCATTTTCTTACCTGCTTTCACTGTGTTTTTATCTTTATCTTCACTATTAAATCCTACTGATAACAAAATAGAAAGTAAAATCAAAAGGGTTATATAATATCGTTTCATATCAATTTTTTCAATTTTCAAAAATAAGTTTTTTTATTGACTCGTTTCAGAAAGGCAATAAACATACCAAAAGCAAGTATTTAATTAATTTTCTCAACAATAATTAACTCATTATGCTCTTCT
>NZ_PNJW01000106.1 GCF_013822155.1 Flavobacterium sp. | reverse complement strand
CTACTGATAATGTAAATGGATTAATGATAAAATACATTACTGATGCAGGATTCAAAAACGTTCAGGAAGTAGACTATATCAATACATCAATAGGCACTTATTCTTACTATAAAGCAGAAAAAATTAATTACTAAAAATAATATATTATGAAAACACTTTTTTTAACAGCTTTTTTAGCGATAACAATAGTATCATGTAACAACAAGGCTAAAGAAACAGAAACCAACTCAACAGAGAACAAAGAAAGTTCTAATGAATTATTCGCCTGTCCAATGCATCCGGAAGTAACAGGAAAAAAAGGAGAAAAATGCTCCAAGTGTGGTATGGAATTAACAGAACCTGTCGCTCAATCTAAACCTGATAAAAATACCCAAGAACCAAGTCAGAATAATCCATCGGAAAAAGTCGGAGTCCTTGACACTGATTCTCCGGTGGCTACATCAGATTATGTTAATGATATTATTATTAGTTATATAAACCTAAAAAACAAACTGGTAAGCGATGATTCTAAAGGTGCTGCCGAAAAAGGGAAAATACTATTAGCTTCATTTAACAGACTTGATACAAAAACACTAAATGCTAATCAGAAAAAAGCTTACATAGACATTGCTGAAGATGCTAAAGAACAAGCTGAGCATATAGCTGAAAATGCCGGTAAACTAGACCACCAAAGAGAACATTTTATTTTGTTAAGCAAAGACATTAACGATTTAATTAAAATGTTTGGTTCAAAAATGCAACTATACCAGGACTATTGTCCTATGGCAGATGATGGTAAAGGTGCTATTTGGATAAGCGAAACCAAAGAAATAAAAAATCCTTTCTACGGCTCTAAGATGCTAACATGTGGCAGTTTGAAAAAGACGTTATAAAATGAAAAATAGTTTAAAGAAAGTAGGTATTTTACTTTTTTTGGTAGTGGTTGCAATACAATTTTATCAACCTGCCCTGAATCAAAATCCCGACCAGGATTATACAAATGATTTTATTATTACAACCAATGCACCAAGTAATATTTCAAAACTTATAAAGACATCTTGTTACGATTGTCACAGCAATAACACTGACTATTTGTGGTATGATTACCTTCAGCCTGTTCGAATGTTTGTAGAAAAACATATAACAGATGGGAAAAAAGAGTTAAACTTTAATGAGTTTGGCAGTTATTCAAATCGAAAGCAGCAAAGTAAACTAGAAGCCATCGGTAAACAAATTAAATCGGATGAAATGCCATTAACTTCATATACCCTATTACATCGCGATGCAATAATTAATGAAGTCCAAAAACAGGAATTAATAACCTGGATTAATTCAATAAAACAAAACAGTTTATCTGAAAAATAAGGAAATATGGTAGAAAAACTAATAACATTCTCACTAAAAAACAGAGCAATTGTGCTACTGGTCTCTGCAGGATTATTTGTGTGGGGAATCTACAGCGTAAGACAAAACCCTATCGATGCAATTCCTGATTTATCCGAAAATCAAGTGATTGTATTTACCGAGTGGATGGGTAGAAGCCCACAGGTAATCGAAGCGCAAGTAACTTATCCTTTGGTTTCTAATCTTCAAGGGATACCAAAAGTTAAAAATATACGGGGAGCCTCCATGTTTGGGATGAGCTTTGTCTATATCATTTTTGAAGACAATGTAGATACCTACTGGGCAAGAACCCGTGTGTTGGAACGATTAAATTATGCCCAACGTTTACTTCCACAAAATGTTGTTCCAACCTTAGGACCAGATGGTACAGGTGTTGGCCATATTTTTTGGTATCATTTGGAAGCTAACGGAATGGATCTTGGGGAACAACGTGCCTTACAGGATTGGTATGTGAAATTTGCACTGCAAACTGTTCCCGGTGTAGCAGAAGTTGCTTCATTCGGAGGTTTTGAAAAGCAATATCAATTGGTTTTAGATCCACTAAAAATGCAGTATTATAATGTCAGTATGATGGAAGTAATGAATGCTGTTAAGGCTAATAACAATGATGTAGGCGGCCGAAAGTTTGAAATGAGTAATATGTCTTATATCATTAGAGGTTTAGGCTACATAAAGAACAGTAAAGATGTCGAGGATATTTCGATTAAAAATTACAATTCTATCCCTGTGAAGGTAAAAGACATAGGTTCAGTACAAATGGGTGGAGATTTACGCCTTGGAATTTTTGACCAAAACGGAACTGGGGAAGTCGTAGGCGGTATAGTGGTAATGCGTTACGGCGAAAATGCTGATAAAGTCATCAAAGCTGTCAAAACAAAGATGAAAGAAGTTGAAAAAGGATTGCCCGAAGGAGTGAAATTTAAAACTTCCTATGACAGAAGCGAGTTAATCGAAAAAGCTATTGAATCTGTCAAAGGAACACTTATAGAAGAAATGATAGCTGTTTCACTAGTCATTTTAATCTTTTTATTCCATTGGAGAAGTGCGCTTATAATCTTGATTCAACTTCCTATATCGGTAGCAATTGGCTTCATATTGCTTGAAGCATTTGGAATTTCTTCTAATATTATGTCACTAACCGGTATTGCACTCGCTATTGGTGTTGTAGTCGATGATGGTATTGTAATGGTAGAAAACGCTTACAGGACAATCTCGGAGAAGCAGGAAGAAATGGATGATAACAAATAAGCTGGTATTATGATAGAAAAAATTAAAAATTTATTTAAAAAGGAGCATGACCCTTTATCCTCTGACGAGAAACTACAACTAATTGAGAATTCATCAAAATTAGTGGGTCCGGGTGTTTTTTACTCAACACTAATCGTAATTGCTTCTTTTCTGCCTGTTTTTTTACTTACAGGTATGGAAGGAAAGTTATTTAGCCCATTGGCTTGGACAAAATCATTCATTTTAATTGTTGATGCTTTTTTAGCCATCACCCTTACGCCGGTCCTTATAAGCTTTTTATTAAAAGGTAAACTTCGTCCAGAGAATAAAAACCCAATCAATAAAAAACTGGAAAGTGTATACACTCCTATTTTGGTTTTTTGCTTGAAATGGAGAAAAACAGTGTTAGGATTTAACATAGTCGCTTTAATAATTGGCATTGTAATGTTTACTCGCTTAGGCTCTGAATTTATGCCTCCTTTAGATGAAGGTTCAGTACTTTTCATGCCGGTTACTTTACCCGATGTTTCTAACTCTGAGGTAAAAAGAATATTGCAGGTTCAGGACAAACTAATAAAATCAATTCCCGAAGTTGATCATGTTTTAGGAAAAGCCGGTAGAGCCAATACTGCTACTGATAATAGCCCTATTAGTATGATTGAAACCATCATTTTATTAAAACCTCAAAAGGAATGGAGAGAGGATAAAACAAAGAATGACATCATTACCGAAATAAATAACAAACTACAAATTCCGGGAGTGACCAACGGTTTTACACAGCCTATAATTAATAGAATAAACATGCTTTCAACCGGTATTCGAACTGATGTTGGAATTAAAGTTTATGGCGAAAGTTTAGATACCATTAATGCTTTATCTCAAAAAATTAAAAAAGCACTCGAAGGTACTTCGGGTGTAAAAGATTTGTATGCGGAGCCAATTACAGGCGGAAGATATATTGATATTGAGGCAAAAAGGGAAATGTTGGGAAGAT
>NZ_PNJW01000105.1 GCF_013822155.1 Flavobacterium sp. | reverse complement strand
TCCTTATTCCGTCACTTCGAGTGATTTATAAGTATAAAAACGTTAGTTTTTGTAGTTATAAATTGTATCGACTCGAGCATAGCGAACTGAGCGTAAGCTAGAAGCCCTATCACTACAACGGTTCTCGATACGCTCTGCGAGCTACTCGAACTGACGGGTGTAGTAGTCATTTAGAACCCTATTTTAAATAGGGTAGCGAGGAATATAATTAAACTTCCATAATGCTATGATGGGTGCAAGTTGTGGCCAAAAAATATTTTTTGAAAAAAATGCCACTCTTTTGTGGCCAAAAAAAGCATTTAGAAAAAATTGGCCACAAAACTGTGGCAAAATTTTCTTTTTGATAAAGTTGGCCACAAAAAAAGATTAAGAAAACGGAAAGCGCTATAAGTGATTGATCAGGACTAAATCGGCATGAGGCAGCTCGATTATGGCAAGTCTCGCAGGTTCCCGCGGGATTATCAACCACCAAGTTTTAAAACTAGTACAGTATTACTATTTTTTTTTAGTGCACGCGAAAGGATTGATGCTGTCGAATTGTATTTCGCGCGGCAGCGGAAGGGATTAATCATTTTATTTCTAAAACAACTCAGACCATTTTTGCATGGTTTTTTCAGTTCCACTTGCTGTAGTAGTTTCTATTTGAATCCCTGTTTTACTCATAAAACAATTCACCACAATATCCGCTGTTCCTGTAATTTCGTCTAAATCTTCCGTTTTGGCATTCTCATCCAAAGCTGTAAACTGACTTAATATTGCTTCGACAATATTTGCTGTAGCATACACAAAATTGTCACGGCTAATGAATCCTGTGTTGGCAGCTTCGGCGTGAATCTTAACCTGAATGTTTTTCCCTTTAGTGGTGACCAATGTTAAATCGTCAATTGTAAATTTACCTGCCTGTATCTTAACAATATCTGTTTTTAATTTTTGTTCTACATTTTGTGCGTTGCAAAAAGCTGAAAAGGTTAAAACAACCAATAGTATAATTTTTTTCATAAATAATGATGTGAATAATTTAGCTGTAAAAATACACCTAATAGCATAAAAAAAACATTACCAATTAAATTTTCTGAACGATATATGATGTTTTTGATAGTCAAAAGGTGATTTGTATAAAACTTGGGGACGTTCAATATCACTGCAATTGTATCGTATGGGTACATTTCGGGTAATGGGTGCAACCTAAAAAAGTGCTTAATTTCCCCTTTCTCAATATCAAATCGCTTCCACATTGCGGACATTTATTCTCTCGAATGGCGTTTTCTCTCTTTTCGTTTTTTTGTTTGATTAATAGCCAAACTTACTATATTTGGTAGTACTTATTAATTTGTCTCTATATCTAAAAGGTATAGCAAACGCATTGACATGAACCACAAGAATATCATAGTTGCCATTGGAGAAGCTGTAAGAGGCGGAAAATACCTTAGCATAACCTATAAGAATAGAAAAGAAAAGGTAAACCATTTTTGGATTTCAATTTTAGATATAACCGGCGATGGTAAGATAATGGTCGACATGTTCAATGTTATGAAGGACGAGCCATTATTTAAAAAAACTATATCAATTTCCGGTATTCAATCTGCTGAAATACTCAAGTTTTCCCATTACGATGTGCCACCCAAGTTAATCCAAAAATTAGAAGAAGATGAAAGTTTAGAAGTTTATGAGTTTGATAGGTATAACAATAACATATTGAATTATTATTTAGAATGTCATAAAGCCAATAACGATCCTTTTCTACATAAAACACATTTAATATCCGAGATTGATTTACAGGAGCTGCAGGAACAAAGCCCTTACCAATTATCTAATGAGCAACAAAAACAAATCATCAAAGAAATATACCATAACGATTACAAAAAATATTATGATTATAAACTGGCGCTTTGCGAATTTTCTATTGACATAGACTCCAGAGGCAAGTTTGTTGTGGCTTATCGAGAATTGACATATGACCCGGTTAAGAAAACCATACAAATTGGCAATGCTACACAATTCAACCCTAATTTTTACATTAAAGATGTCAAACATTCCCTGTCTTATTATACCGATTTCAGTCCTTCGGATTTTGAAGAGGAATATATAAAAGACAAGACCGAGCTTATCAATCTATTGTCTGATAATTTCAAATTGGGTGAACAACCCAATACCAGACCCGAAATAGTAGTTTTAGGCTATTCTAAAATTGATTTAGCTCCCGTTTTTGACGGCATAAATACCGAACACGAAAACCAAGAAATGCAAATTCCCTTAAAAGCATTTTTTAAAAATTCGTCACTGTTAGACCGAAAAAACAGAACAGAGCCTCATATTGTTCTGTATGACAATAATGTGAATATAGATCAGCTGCGAACTATTTATAATTCTTTGAAATATCCCGTAACCTATGTACAAGGTCCACCGGGCACCGGAAAAACACAAACTATTTTAAATATTGTTGTCAATTGTTTGACCAATAATAAAACCGTGCTCATCTCTTCCAATAACAATATTCCTATTGATGGGATTAAGGAAAAATTGAATTTAGGAAAATACAATAATAAAGAGATTTTAGTGCCTTTTATTCGCTTAGGAAACAGGCAATGTACCTTAGAAGCCTTACAGACCATCAAAAAGTTATATGAATACGAAACCAATGATGTCCCAAAGGAAAACCTCTTGCACAGCCTAAAGGAAAACTCCCGAGAGAAAAATAAACAATTGCTACTTAAATTACAGCATTACGAAGAACGGGCCGATTTAGAACAAAATTTAGGGTTTATTGACGGATTGCTTTCCAAAGGTAAGTATTGGTTATTGGAGCAGGAGAGAGAGAAATTAGTAAACAAGATCAATTCTATTCCTATAACTACTGATGAAGATGTAAAAGGTATCTTTGAAATTATAAAAGACAATTATAAATTACTACAGTTTTTTTATTTCGAATCCTTAAAGTATATCAAGAGATTAAAAGGTAAAGAGTACGCCGAACTAATAGCAATTCTGGACATTATTGATGAGAATGAGCAAGTAAAAGAATTTAACACTTGGTTGAGTAATGATAAAAACTTAGAAAAGTTTACCAAAGTATTTCCCATTATACTCACTACCAATATTTCTTGCAGACGGTTGGGGCAACGCTTCAAGTTTGATTTGTTAGCCATAGATGAAGCCGGACAATGCGAAATTCCAACCAGTTTAATTCCCATCTCCAAATGCAAAAACATGGTCTTGATTGGCGATACCAACCAATTAAAGCCCATCATTGTTTTTGATAAAGAGAAGAACATAAAACTAATGAACCAATTTCAAATTAGTGAAGAATATGATTATTATAACAACTCCATACTTTCTGCCTATAAAAAAATAGATACCATTTCAAGAGAAATACTGTTGAGTTACCATTACCGTTGCGGGAAGAAAATTATTGATTATTCCAACAAACGTTTTTACGATAAACGATTAAACCTAAAAGCAGTGGGAACGGATGGTACCGTAAAGTTACTCTCAGTAACCAATGCCAATCAAAAAAATAAGAATGGACAACTAGAGGAGGCGATGGCTATTGTAGAGTACATTAAAGAGAATAACTTATCCGATGTTTTTATTTTAACTCCCTTCAGGAATC
>NZ_PNJW01000104.1 GCF_013822155.1 Flavobacterium sp. | reverse complement strand
TTACTTCAATATCTTTTATTTTTAAAGTCAAATTTGGAAATCCTTTAAAAAATAAGATATCTAAATCCCCAATTTTAATATCTCCTTTAAATTCTTCGTAAGCTACTTTATTTATATTCTGAAGTATTTCATCATGATGATTTGAAACATAAATACCCAATATTGTATATAGCAGAGCTATTATTATCATCAAAACGCCAACAATTCTCAGTATAATTCTAATGGCTTTATTCTTTATCATCTCTTTAAACATAGTGCTAAATTTAAAATTGGTACATACTTTAAAAGCTGGTGTAAATCCTTATTAAAGTTATTAAAATAAATTTATTTTTAATTACTAAATTCTACTTTTTTTTGACACGCTTAAAAAGACAATTATTATCTTTGCAAACTCATAAATCCAACCAAAATGCGTATTTCATATAATTGGCTTAAACAATTTATTAAATTAGATTTACCTTCTGAAGAAACAGCTGCTATCCTAACAGATTTAGGGTTAGAAGTAGAAGTTGTTGAAACTTTTGAATCTGTTAAAGGTGGATTGAAAGGGATTGTTGTTGGCGAAGTAAAAACATGCATTCAACATCCTGATGCTGACCGTTTAAAAATAACGACTGTAGATTTAGGAGATGGTAATCCGATTCAAATTGTTTGCGGAGCCTCAAACGTTGCTGTTGGTCAAAAAGTGCCCGTTGCCACCATTGGAACAAATTTATTTGACAAAGATGGAAATGAATTTCAAATTAAAAAAGGTAAAATTCGAGGCCAAGAAAGCCACGGAATGATTTGTGCTGAAGATGAGTTAGGATTAGGTAATAATCACGATGGTATCATGGTTTTAGATGCCTCTTTAAAACCAGGAACACTTTTTTCAAAAGTAATGAACATTGAAAGTGATGAAGTTTTTGAAATCGGATTAACGCCAAACCGTGCCGACGCGATGTCACACTGGGGTATTGCCCGAGATTTACGTGCCGGATTAGTTCAAAAAAATGTACACCCTGAATTGATTACTCCTTCTGTTACCAGTTTTCGGGTTGATAAAAGAACCTTGAAAATTGATGTTGAAGTAAAAGATATCAAATTAGCTCCTCGTTATTGTGGGGTGACCATTTCCGGAATTGATGTAAAAGCCTCTCCTCTTTGGTTACAAAACCGTTTAAAAGCTATTGGTCTAACACCAAAAAACAATATAGTTGATGCTACCAATTTTGTACTTCATGAATTAGGGCAACCTCTTCACGCTTTTGACGCATCTAAAATACACGGGAAAATTATTGTAAAAACAGTTGAAAGCGGAAAAAAATTCAAAACATTAGATGATGTAGAACGCATTTTACACGAAGAAGATTTAATGATTTGTGACGAAAAAGGCCCGTTATGTATTGCGGGTGTATTTGGAGGTAAAGAATCAGGAGTGTCCGAAAACACAACAAGTATTTTCCTAGAAAGTGCTTATTTCAATCCGGTATCTATTCGGAAAACGGCTAAACGTCATGGTTTAAGTACGGATGCTTCTTTCCGATTTGAAAGAGGAATTGATCCTACAATTACAGAATATGCTTTGAAAAGAGCCGCTATCTTGATTAAAGAGATTGCCGGAGGTGAAATTACCTCAGATATTGTAGATGTTTATCAAAAGAAAGTTGAAGATTTTCAGGTTTTATTAAACTTTAATAAAGTAAATAAAATTATAGGACAGGAAATTCCAAAAGAAACAATTAAGAAGATTTTGGTTTCACTTGACATCAAAGTGAACAGTGTTTCCGATGCCGGTTTAGGTTTGATAATTCCAGCCTATCGTGTAGATGTTCAACGAGAAATTGATGTGATTGAAGAAATCTTAAGGGTATATGGATACAACAACATTGAATTCACAAAAAAGCTAAATGCTACAGTTTCCAATTCTAGTAGAACGGAAGATTATAAAGTGCAGAATATTATTGCTAACCAATTGAATTCGTTAGGTTTTCACGAAATGATGGCTAATTCATTAACAACGCCTGATTATGTAAAACTCTCTGATGATTTGAAAGAAGAGTTTAATGTAATGATGTTAAATCCGTTGAGTCATGATTTATCAGCGATGCGACAATCACTTTTGTTTTCGGGATTAGAAGCGGTATCCTATAATATCAACAGAAAAAATGCTGATTTAAAGTTATTCGAATTTGGAAAAAGCTATCACAAAATGCCTTCCGGATATGATGAAAATAAGCATTTAACCCTTTTTGTTTCCGGTAATCGTCAAAATGAAATGTGGACAAATCCACAAAAACCAAGTGATTTCTTTTTGTTTAAAGGGTATGTTGAAACCATTTTTTCTCGTCTTTCGCTTCCAAAAACCAAAACACTTCCAGCTGTTTCAGATGTATTTGGAGAAGGAATTGCATTAGCGGTTGGAAATGATGTTTTAGTTGAAATGGGAACTGTCAAAAAATCAATCCTAAAACATTTCGATATTAAACAAGCTGTTTATTATGCCGATTTCAATTGGAATTTAATTTTAAAACTTATTTCTAATAAAATTAAATTTCAAGATATTCCAAAATATCCTGAAGTTCGCAGAGATTTTGCTTTACTATTAGATCAACATGTCACGTTTGATTCTTTATATGCTATTGCCAGTCAAACCGAAAAATCTCTATTAAAGGAAATCAGTTTGTTTGATGTGTACGAAGGAAAAAATTTACCGGAAGGAAAAAAATCATATGCTTTGAGTTTTCATATTCAAGATACTACAAAAACCTTGACAGATGAGCAAATTGATAAAATTATGAATAAACTCAAGCTAAATTTCGAAAAGGAATTGGGTGCAGTTTTAAGATAATTGTTTACTATAAATCAGAAAAGCCACGTTATTACGTGGTTTTTTTTGTTCAAATTAGTTTTGACATAACAAAAAAAGTCCCCTCGTTTGCACGAGAGGACTTTTAGATTTATAAAAATTTAAAAATTTGAGAATTATTTTTTCTCTCCTTTTTCCATTTTAGCTTTAAGGTCTGCCAAAATTTGGTTGTTTTCACCAAGTGTTTGAGCAGGAGCGTTTGTGTTATTATTATTATTTGCAGCAACTGTTTCAGTAGCAGCTTTCACATTTTTCTCCTCTTCTTCTCTGAAAATAGCCGTGTGCGAAGCAACAACTCTTTTGAATTCTTTGTTGAATTCAATTACTTTGAAGTCAGCAGCATCACCTTTTTTCAATTTTTTACCATCTTCTTTTTCTAAATGACGAGTTGGAACAAAAGCAACCACATCGTCACCAAAATCAACTGTTGCCCCTTTGTCAACAATCTCAGCGATAGTACCGTTATGAACAGTTCCTACAGCATAAGCATCTTCATGTTTATCCCAAGGATTAGCAGTAGTTTGTTTGTGTCCTAATGATAATTTACGTCCTTCAACATCTAATTCTAAGACAACAACATCTAACGTTTCACCTACATTTACGAATTCAGATGGATGTTTTATTTTCTTAGTCCAAGATAAATCAGAGATATAAATTAAACCATCGATACCTTCTTCTAATTCTACGAAAATACCAAAGTTTGTAAAGTTTCTAACGATACCTTTATGTTTAGAACCAACTGGATATTTAGAAGTTATATCAGTCCAAGGATCTTGCGTCATTTGTTTGATTCCTAAAGACATTTTTCTTTCGTCTCTGTCTAAAGTCAATACAACTGCTTCTACCTCATCACCAATTTTCATGAAATCCTGAGCCGAACGTAAATGCGTTGACCATGACATTTCAGAAACGTGGATTAAACCTTCTACACCTTCAGCAACTTCGATAAACGCACCGTAATCAGCGATTACAACTACTTTACCTTTCACTTTATCACCAACTTTTAAGTTAGCATCTAAAGCATCCCATGGGTGAGCGTTTAATTGTTTTAAACCTAATTGAATTCTTGTTTTCTCATCATCAAAATCAAGAATTACTACGTTTAATTTTTGATCTAATTCAAGCACTTCACTTGGGTGATTAATTCTTGACCAAGATAAGTCAGTAATGTGGATTAATCCATCAACACCACCTAAGTCAATAAACACACCATAAGAAGTAATGTTTTTAACAACACCTTCTAATACTTGTCCTTTTTCTAATTGACCAATGATTTCTTTTTTCTGAACTTCGATATCAGCTTCAATAAGAGCTTTGTG
>NZ_PNJW01000103.1 GCF_013822155.1 Flavobacterium sp. | reverse complement strand
CAGATATGTTTACATTGGACTGTGCTAAACGAAACTGAAAATCACAAGTCTTATATTTTTCTTTTAATTGATTTATTACATCAGTACTATATTCCAAATACTTTTCCATATTCTTCTTTTAGTTTAATTAATAGATCCTGCTCATTAGACTTCTTATAGGGTTTGAAATCTTCACTATTCTCAATGAGCATATATTTTTTTAAATATTCAAAATGAACAAAATTATATTTATCAAAAGCAAACTCATCTACATCAGATACAGCACTTCCAATATTATTTACTGTTAAGATTCCATTTTCATACTTTTTCCTGAAAGTATCAATTCTCGGAACTAAACTCCCTTTTTCTAGCTTGTAATAAGCTATATTTCCAGCAATTGGATTGCTTTTTGTCTTTATAAAGACAGTTCCATTTTCATTTAATCCTAAGTAGTTTGATGACAAACAATCTCTCAGGAAATTATCACTTTGCCAATCATCATTTGTATTCTTATACAATAATCTTGTCATTGAAAAAATACTTTCAAGATCATTTTGATTGCAAGAAACTTCTTTTGCAATATTTATTAATGTTAAGAACTCTAACCAAGTAAGATAGATTAGTTCATCATTCAGTTTCACCCCATTATTTTCATTAATTAATAATCTCTCTTTGAAAAGATCCTTGATAAATATTGGAGTAATGTTACTATTAATAACTTCAAGTGTTTTATCTTTCAGAAACTTTCTTGTATAAGAAATATTCTCATCTAATATCCCCGCAGAAATATCAAAAGCCTTGTCCTTTAAGAACTCAAAACTTATCAAAAATGAAGGTATAATTTCTGATAAATTGTTCTCCTCAATTATTTCTATAAACTTATTAATCGGAACAACGTCTATCTGCCCATTTGCATAATCTGTGATTGTCGATGATTGAATACCAACGATATTTATCATTCCATTACTTAATCTCAAAATTCCGCCACCGGAAAAACCAAAAATGTCTTCATGATTTAGATTTCCGAAATTTGTCTCTAATCTAAAGTACCCGTTATTGGTTGTATCGACTTTGCGATTAATTTGATAATTACTATATCTGTCATTCTCATTGTCACCTATTTTACTAGGATAACCACATAGTAAACACTCATTAAAAGCGATACAATCTTCATCAACAAAAATCTGATTAAAGCCTAAGTTTCCATTTAAAATTAAAATAGCTGCATCTACATTTTCACTAGAATGCTCAAAATAATTTTGCCCATATATTATTTCAATTTCATTGGGTTCATTTTGACTATTTGAGAAAAAGTAACTAATATTAGCTTTTAGTTCTTTTGTATCTGGTCCATTATCATGTTTCACATCTTCATAAAAAACATGTTTCGCAGAAAGTATATAAGTTTTAGTTTCGTCCAAAGGTTGAAACAAAACACCGCTCCCACTGTCTAAAATGACTGAATATTTTTTTAAGTCGTTTCCGTTCATCAAAACTCATTTTGCATTTTAGATCTAAAATCCGAGTAATCTTTCCAATCCTGCTCTGAAAAGATTGTGTCTTTTAAATCATAGTTGAAGTAAATAAAAGCGTTAGGATTATTATTGATAATTCTAGCTATTGTTCTTTTATTTGGTAATCCGTGTTTAGTTGCATTTGAACTTATCAGATAATTATCTGTTTTTACAATTTCCAAAAGTTTTTTGTTGGTATTGTACATACTTCCGTGATGAGATATTTTCATCAATTCCACATTTAAAGGATTATCCTTATTGTAACCGAAAGTATTCAACCCTTCGATTATCACAGAAGGATGAGCATCAGCTAAGAAAAGAAAACTTTTGTCTTCATATTCCATTATAAAAGCAATAGAACTTCCGTTTGCAACACTTGTATCTTCCTTAAATTTAAAATCAGATTGATTTTCTTCATCAATAAAATCTTTCAAAGAAGTTTGGAAATCATATTCCTCGCCACTTGTAAAATAATCCTTTTGTTTTTCATATAGTTTTAAAAGCTGATCAAGTTTCTCGTTGTTTGGTGACAAACTTTTGAATTTTAAGCCAAATAAATCATGTTCTGAACCTTGTTCAATAATTTCCCCTTGCCATAAATTATTATCTCTAAGATATTTTTCAAATTTAATCCCTTGTCGAGGACTTGTGTGAAAATCGTCGGCTCCGTTAACTATTTCAATATCCAAATCTTTGTTTTCATCGCTTTCAAACTTCTTAGCTATTTCCTTTCCTGAGTTAAACCAAACCTTTTTAATAAGACTAGAAGCCTCTTTGTCTTTATTCAGCCATCTCAAAATTCCGCCGATATGATCGTCATCAAAATGGGTTAAAATAAGGAGATCTATGAACTGCTCATCTTTTCGAAGCTTTTCAATTACTTTATGCAAATCACCCTTTACATTTGATGAGTTTTTATAAGTGTTGCCGACACCTCCGTCAATAAGGATATTTCTAGGAATGTCATTTTCGAAAAATGAGATCCATATAGAATCACCATTAAAAGCTTGTAAAAATTTTATTTTCATGAAAATTATTTATATTTCCTTTATTACGTTTAACTTAATAAACTTGCACTTAATAATAAAATGTTAAATATACTAAAAAAGCAGTGTTATTTATTACAAAAACATCTTATTTGAAAAGAATCTGTAAACTTACTTTTAATCCTTTAAATTCAACTCTAAGTAAATATTGTTTTAAAAAGGTATCACAATAAAAAACTAAACGTCTGTATTTTTGAAATACACTCAAGAAGATTTAAAATCAAGTGTCCGCTTTTTATTTATGGGGAAGTTCCGCCACAGCGCTTCCCTGCAACCCTTGGTCTACCAAATACCCTAAAAATGTAACAAAAGGTTTGATATCCTGATCAACACTTGCACTTTCAAGAGCCTGCATGTATTCCTCTCGTCTTTCTACTGGAATTACTGTCCATGGATAGCCTCCTGAAGCCAAAATAGCATTCATCAGAAATCTACCCATTCTTCCATTACCATCCATATATGGGTGTATAAAAACAAAAATAAAATGTCCTAACACAGCTCTTACAGAGGTTTCTGGCTCTTCTTCTAACAACTCAAACAATATGGGCATAGCATCACGCATTGCATCCACACTAAGTGGGACATGCTTAGAATTGCCTATATAAACCTGATGATTACGATATCCTGCTAAATCTGAGGCTTTGAGTAGTCCCGCAACCACACTTGGATCAAATAATTGCCTGTACCATTTTGCGTGGTCTTTATCCACTTGTGTGCCAGAATTAGCACCCTGTAATATACTTTCAATAGTTTTTTTTACTTCATTAAAAGCTTGATAATATCCCCTTGCTGCCATTGCATCCCTCTGTTTACGATCTTCCTCATTTTCTTTTATATCCCATTCGCCACTACTTACTTTGGCAATCAGTTCGGGTGTTACCTTATATCGTTCAATGGAAAGAGAATGGTAAGCATCTGTAACAAAAATATCGTCGATATCCTGCAGATATGAGTCAGGAGTTAAGGAAAGACCAGGAGCTACAGGAAAGTTTGCTATAACCTCTTCACGCATCTCCATCCACATCAGACGAATACGGTTTGCGTATGGCGAACGCTCACGAGCAGGTAATTTAATCGCAAGTTTATTCTCAAATGGATCTTCTTCACGGATATCGTAGTCTGCCTCTTTAAAAGTATCCACTATTTGGTCAGCTATTTTTTCTCTTCCTATATTCCGGAACGCACCGGCTAGACGTCCGGCTAGTGTAGTATGTCCATTTTCTAACAATATAGATAATAACTCTGATGCATCTCGTATCAAAGAAAGAGTTGTTCGGGCATCAATAGCGTTACGACTATAAATGGAGGCTGTACTATAAATTATTGCCGACTGCAAGTTATAAATACGCATACCTTTTTGTATTTCTGTATGTGCAGTAGTTGGTATTTCTGACTTTAGGTTGAACAATGAAGTGTTGTGTGGTAACGGAGTAGGCTTATTGTTTCCATTCGGAGAACGGACAAGCAATTGTTGCGGTACTGACCAGTTTCCAGCATGAATAAGTAGTGACTGATCAGCGGACAAACACCAATTGTCACCATACTTTCGACCAAGAAATTGGGAAATGAAATCCCAATAAGAACTATACCAAGCGGTAGTTTCACCATTTTTTTCATTTGGGTCTGTAGCT
>NZ_PNJW01000102.1 GCF_013822155.1 Flavobacterium sp. | reverse complement strand
GGAGTTTTCAAGGATAATTTCAACTCCTATTTCCTCCGGATCATTATTCTCATTTACATAGAAATTCCCTAATTCAATGCCACAAGCGATAGTAAAAAGTTGTGAAGATGGAGCAAGGTTTTTAAAGAAAAACTCATCTATGTTTTTATTACTTGCAGGAGATAATTCATTTCCAAAGAGAGCTTCAAGAGGAATATCATCCCCAGGTGCTCTGTCTTGCTGAATGACCTGCATAGCTGCCAACAATTCAGAACCGGAGGTTTTTACTTTATTATCGGGATCAGTCAAATCACTGTCCTCTATAAAGTCAGCAATATTAAGACCTCTGTAAATAATATATTTAACAGGTAACTTAAATTCTTTCTGATTGTGAGGTTTTAGGATAAGGTTTACCTTATTTATATCAGATGCCTGCTGCTGTAATAAAATAGTTCCCTTCATCATTGCATAGGCCTTTGTAGCAGCAGATATAGTAAACATACTGCTAACACGAAACTTATCAGCAGATTCTACTCCATAAGCCTGGTTTGCTGCTTGTGCAGTAATTGAAGTTTCAGTAAAAAGAGCTAATGAGGGCATGTTTTTTTATTTAATACTTTCTGTTTTATACACATTTGCAGTAACTTCTGAAATGAAGTGCAATAAGAGGGCAGTTTACCATTCTATATTTTACCAAAAAATATATTTATAGGGAAATAAATATCATTAATAATAATATTGTTTCAAATTTCGGGCTTATAAATGAAAAAGTCAATGCGGGAAAACACGTATTTTTTTAAAATTTATTATTTAAATAATCATTATAGTCTCCTTTGAAGCTTTGGTCAAACACATCTTTGAAGACCAAAGTCCCGTTAACATCAAAATATTCTATTTGAGTTTTATATTTATTACTATTATTCTTTTTATTCTTACAAAAACTTTCAAATAAATGGTGTCCTATACAGTATTCATAAGTTGTTTTAACTCTTAAAAATAATTTATTGTCAGGTTTTGTATAATACTCTCTTATTGAGGTTTGCTTTTTATAATCATCAACCTCTTTTCTCCCTGCTACTATAGGTTTTCCAAAAGTTTTGAGAGTCAAATTATCTGACACTTCAACAAAAGGGTTGATATATTCTAATTGATAATAAGTAAGAATTCCTTTTTCATATCTTAAAACCTCTTCCGAATCCAAAAAATGATTTCGATTTTCGGAACCCTTGTATTCATAAGTTTCTCCATGTGGGACAAAGCATTGTTCAAATTCATCTATTCCAGTATAATATTTGTCTAACAGGCCTTGAGAGCATCCCTTATTTTTGATGTTTAAATGAGAGCTATGATAATATAAATTACCAGAGTAATCTCTCTTTTCGATAGTAGTTTTAAAGTTTTTGTTAGTTAAATCGGTTATTCTGGTTTCAATGATAGAATACTGATAGATATATATATTAACTGATTTCAATTTCCCTTTTTCATAAGTGTGTCTTTTGTGCAAAAGATTTTCCTTATTTCTATAAATACCATATTCATTATAATAAATGTTTTGAACACCTTTTATAAATGCTTTTTTACCGGAATGGATAACAGTATCTTCTACTAATAAATTTTCTGAAGGCCAAGTTTTAATTTCCCGTTTCCACTTATTTATACTAATCGGGATATAGTCTTCTGCATATGAATATAAATACGGATAACCCTCATTAGCCACGGTAACAAAGAACTTTCTTTTAACAAGTTTACTAGCCTTAAAATACTGAAACATATTGTTTTTAAAAATTATAAATGGAGAACCCGCATCAAAATAAGCTAATAGATATTCATAATCATCTTGATGTTCAGGTATAATTTTATAAAAACCATTAAGTGCTTCTTTTGAATTTTTAGAAACGGCAATTGAATCATAATAAACTACTGTACTATTTCCGATTTTAGAATATGTATTTCTTCTTTCGTATTTTATTTCATTTTCGAGGATAATAATTGTATCATTTAAAATGTCTTTATATTCTTTACCTATTGCCTTTAAATAAATGGCGTAGATAGATTCTTTAGATTTACTAACCAAATTATTATTGATATTTATTTGATGAAGTGGAGTTTTATAGATGTCTCTCGTATAAATATCTTTAAAAATACTGTTATAATACCTCAAAGGAACATAAACTATACTAGAATCATTTATTTTTCGGGAATTGAGTGATTGTTGAATAGCTTTAAAATAGCTTGTTTGATTACTTATAGAAGAGATAGAGTCCTTTTGACTAAAGATAAAAAGAGGCATTAATACTGATATGTATAAATATAATTTTTTCACGACTCTATTTTTAAATCCGGATCCTGTTTCATTTTCTCTATCTGCCATTTAAAATATGATATTCCATATTCTGAATATTTAAATAAATATGTAGGTTTAGGTTGTGGTTCTGGTAAAGGGTTGTTTATATTAGGAATAGGATAAATATAATCCATTATATTCTCCGTATGATATTGTAGAAAACTATGTATATCCAACAGTCCTGTTTGAAAAGTATGCACCAATCCTAAACTATGGGAAATTTCGTGTGATAATGTTTTATCCTTATCCAGTAACTCTCTACGCATTAGTAATACACATTTAGCATTTTCAACACCATTTGAAGCTGCGGTAGTATTTGGTTCAAATTTACATATAACATTACAAGGGAAAACAAAAACCGTAACACTATCATTATTATCAGGATGACTGTCTATATACATAGAATCTATAATGTTAATAAACTCTATGAGACTTTCTTCTGTTTCATCATTAATTATAAGTGTCCCATCAGCTTGAATTCCTAATAATTTATTTTTAAATCTGTTAAGAAGAGTTGTATCAGGTAATTGAGTACCTATTATATGATTTCCAAAATTAACTGTAATTTGTCTTGAAAAATCAATATCTCCATTTCCTAACTTAATAGGATTATATTTTATTAGTGATTGTCGAAACAGATATATTGCATTCTTTTCAGAGTTTTTAATTTTCTTTTCCCAATCTTTAAAGTTTCCGTTAAGATTTAAACTAGCATTTGTACCAGCTAAAATATTATTCAAATAATTTTCTGATGTTCGTGTTGTATAGTTTATTTTATGGTCAACTATAGTAGTAGATTGTGATACATCTTTTCCTGTAAGAGTACCTGCTAAGTTAACTTTAACAAATCTAACATCACATTTAAAAGTTTCATTATTTTTCAAAATATTTAATGCACCGACTAAATTATTATTCTCATCGTAAGCATAAATTTTTCTGTCTAAATTACTTTTTTCATGACATTTTATTACCATAGTTATACTACGAAGCTCTGAAACTTTTAATGGAGGAATAATGACTTTACTCCCTTTGCGAAAAATGGCTTCAATTCCTTGGGGTATTTCAAATCTTACTAAACCAGTATTAGAAGTTAAACGATTATCTAATTCCATTGATAACCATACTTCATGTTCTTTAGGATTAATTGGATTTCCATTTGCTATAACAGTTTCATGGTTTTCGTAGAGTGATAACCAAGGTACATAGTAATTATATCCTTTTATAACTAGTGGAGTGTACGCATGTTTTAGCTGTTCCTGTGCTTCGCTTTTAGTAACTGTATCAATATTAGCTATACATATTCCATCTCTTCCTGTTTTGGTACCTGGAGTTAAAGGGTTTGATATGTCTGATTCAGCAATAAATTCTGGTCGCATCCAGTCAAAGCCATAATGCCCCCCTTTTTCGTTATAATTATCTCGTCTTCTAAAGTTAATCATAAAGCCAGCTTCTGCAATATGAATATTTTGTGCATAGCTATCAGAAGAAAAAAGTTGGCCATCTTTTGAAAAAATATCTATCCCAAGATTTTCCGGGGTTTCCTTGTAATTTCCATTTTTATCTAATCCGGAGACAACAAGTTTGTACCTAAAATAAATTTTACCATCAATATCTTTTGAAATTGGTGCTTGTTGAATCAATTTTAGCATTTTAATGTGGTAATCACTAAAGTCTTCTAATACAGAAGGTGTTGATGCCTCTGTTAAATTTATTAAATGTTGGAGTTCATTTTTCTTAATGGCTAACAATAAAAAATTTTCATAATTTGAATAAATAGAAGTATTAAAGGATAATGCATATCGATAATCATTTGCAGATATTTGTATAGGTGATCTCACTATGTTTATTTTCGGATTTTGCTTCTTTATATAATCAAACAAGGAACCATTTTTTAAAGTACCTCCTT
>NZ_PNJW01000101.1 GCF_013822155.1 Flavobacterium sp. | reverse complement strand
AATTCCTGTGTAAGTGTAATTATTATATTCAAGTTTACTGATTTTACCATTAAATTTTGTGTCTATCAATTTTAATGTAAAACCTTTTCCATCAACATCAGAATTCATAGAAACTAATCCAAGTTCATTTCTGTTTAATAATAAACCCACATTAAAATTATCTAAAATCACATTACCTTTATAGGTTGCATTATCAATATTATCAATATTTGACATGACTAAATCTGTTTCTAGATTACCCAATGAAGAAGTCATGAAAAAATCAGTTTTAATTGATTTTGTGGTTATATCAGCATTCCCAAAAATTGTAAACTGTCCTAATTTTTTCAAGGAACTTGGCAATGATTTCCCCAAAATATTAGGCAATAAAGCGGCTAAATCATCGTGATTTGAAGTAAGCTTGTCGAATTTGCCTTTTAAGAAAAAGCCTTGTTTTTCATCACCAAATAAGTTTTTAAAATTTATATCACCAATAATTTTAGTATTATTCAAATCAACTAAATTTAACTGATTAGTATGAAAATCATTTAAAGTCCCTAAAATTGAAGCCGTAAAATTGAATTTATTGTTTTTTCCTAACTCTTTGTAGAAATATCCGATATCATTTGTTGCAACAGAAGCTGTATCTACCTTTATATCAAATACTACTTTATTATTAAAATCTGAAAAATCTTCTCTTTTATAACGAAGAGCAACATCAGCATTTAACAATGAATTTTTAGTTAAAAGCTTCAGTTTTTGAAGTAAAATATTCTTTTTGGTATAAGTAAATTGAGTTTTTAAGTTTTCAACCTTCATTCCTCTGAAATCCATAAAAGACATTTCTGTAATAGCAGTAGTTACATCTGTTCCTTTAATTTTAAATCCATCTAATTGGGCATTAATTTTTAAAAATTCCAATATCTTTGGGTTTTCGCTATTCTCATCAATCATTGTAAAATGACTGTTTTTCAAATAAATAGCATTGGCTTTCATCAAAAATTTTCCGGTAGAAGGTGTACCATCATCAAAAGCACTTACAAATTTATCCAGATTGGTTTCTTTTTCGCTTTTATATTGTTTTAAGTCAAAAATTAATCCATCCATTCTAATATCTCCAAATAATAAATCACCATTGTACAATTTATTAAAATCTAATATGTTAGTTTTTAATCGATTAATATAAAAAAGCGTGTCTTTATGGTGGTCTTTAATCAAAACCTTCTTAAGTTTAACTCCACCAAAAACGGTCAAAGCAACTTGCTCAACATTAATATCAGTACCATAATCTTTATTGATTTGTTCCGTAATATATTGTCCAATTTTAGTTTGAACCACGGGTAACGACAAAAGAATGCCGAGTATCAGCACTAGTAGCAGAAAAACCACTAAAAATCGTAATACTATTTTTTTAAATTTTTTGATACCCCTATTTGTTATAAATTTGTAACGTTTATTGTAAAGTTATAATTTTACAACAACACAAAAATAAATAATTTTAACATAAGAAATTTACTTTCTTATACGCTAAATTATTGGTAACAAATATAGTTCAAAATTCGTGCCTCTTTATGACACTTGACCCCATTTTTATATTAGCAATCGAAAGTTCCTGTGATGATACAGCTGCTGCTGTGTTGCAAAATGACAAAGTATTATCCAATGTTGTTGCCAATCAGCGTATTCATGAGGAATTTGGCGGAGTTGTGCCTGAATTGGCCTCAAGAGCACATCAACAGAATATTGTGCCGGTTGTTGATTTAGCCTTAAAAAAAGCAGGTATTTCTAAAAAGCAACTTCATGGTATTGCCTTCACACAAGGTCCGGGTTTAATGGGCTCCCTTTTAGTTGGAAGTTCTTTTGCTAAATCATTTTCAATGGCATTAGGAATTCCGCTCTTGGCCGTTAATCACATGCAAGCTCACATTTTAGCTCATTTTATTGATGAGGAAGGTTTTGATAAACCAACTTTTCCATTTTTAGCTTTAACCATTTCCGGTGGTCATACTCAAATCGTGAAAGTTAACCACTTTTTTGATATGGAAATTATTGGTGAAACAACCGATGATGCCGTGGGTGAAGCGTTTGACAAAACAGCTAAAATCTTAGGTCTACCCTATCCTGGTGGTCCTTTGATTGACCAATTTGCTAAAGAGGGAAATCCAAAAGCATTTGGATTTACAAAACCCAAAGTAGAAGGTTTAAATTTTAGTTTTTCGGGTTTAAAAACACAAATTTTATATTTCGTTCAAAAAAAAACAGCATTAAACCCAAATTTTATTGAAGAAAACAAAGCAGATATCTGTGCTTCGGTTCAATTCACTATCATTCAAATTTTAAAGGAAAAATTAAAGTTGGCTGTCAATCAAACCGGCATTAAACAAATTGCTATTGGTGGTGGTGTTTCTGCTAATTCAGGAATTCGAAAAACGTTGAAAGAAGCAGAAGCAAAATTTGGATGGAAAACATTTATTCCTAAATTTGAATATACCACTGATAATGCAGCCATGATTGGGATTGTTGGTTACCAAAAATACTTACATAATCAATTTGAAAAGGCCTCTGTCGTTTCAAAAGCAAGAATTGAATTTTAATGCAACTTTTTTATTTTCAACATATAGATAAAGATTCTAAACAATTTTCTTTTGACAAAGAAGAAAGCAAACATATCAATAAAGTTTTACGTAAAAAGGAAGGAGATATATTATTCGTAACCAATGGTTTAGGATTATTATTTAAAACAGAAATTATTTTGGCATCTGATTCAAAATGTACCGTAAGTATTATCTCCTTTGAACAACAGGTAAAATCAAAAATCCATTTGCATTTAGTTGTTGCTCCAACCAAAATGAATGATCGATATGAATGGTTTTTAGAAAAAGCAACAGAAATTGGAGTTCAAGAAATTACTCCTATTATTTGTGAGCATTCTGAACGAAAAGTTATAAAATCGGAACGTTTTGACAAAATTTTGCTATCAGCAATGAAACAGTCCAATCAATATTTTTTACCTATTCTTAATGAATCTATCACATTGAAGGAATTTCTAAAAAAAGAAATTGTAGGTCAAAAATTCATTGCTCATTGCGAAGAAACTAACAAAAAAACGTTGAAAGATTGTTTACAAAAAAGTGAAAATTGCACCATTTTAATTGGACCGGAAGGTGATTTTTCATCAAAGGAAATTCAATTAGCCCTAGAGAATCAATATATTCCCATATCTTTGGGAAATACTCGTTTGCGAACTGAAACTGCTGCAGTTGTGGCTTGTCATTCGGTTGTATTTGAAAATGAATAAATTCGTTTTATGAAAAACATTTTTTTAGCCTTTTTAATTTTAATTGGATTTCAAACTTTTGCTCAGGAAATTGCCTTACTAAAATATAATGGCGGCGGTGATTGGTATGCTAATCCAACTTCTTTACCCAATTTAATTAAATTTTGTAACCAAAATATTAGTACCAATCTAAAAAATAAACCGGCAACTGTTGAACCCGGCAGTCCAGATTTACTCTCGTATCCGTTTGTTCATATGACGGGGCATGGAAATGTTGTTTTTAATGATAATGAAATCTTAAACCTTAGAAACTATTTAACTTCCGGAGGATTTATACATATTGATGATAATTTTGGGATGGACAAATACATTCGTAAAGAAATCAAGAAAATTTTTCCGAATAATGAGTTAGTTGAAATTCCATCCACACATAAAATCTTTCAAGGACCGTTTTCTTTCCCAAACGGATTGCCTAAAATTCATGAACACGAAAATCAAAAACCACAAGCATTTGGAATTTTCATTGAAGGCAGATTAGTACTATTTTACACCTTTGAGTGTGATTTAGGTGATGGCTGGGAAGATGAGGAAGTGCATAATGACCCAAAAGAAGTAAGAGAAAAAGCATTGAAAATGGGTGCAAACTTAGTCCATTATGTTTTTACAAATTAGTTCAAATTAAATCGTTAATTTTATAACTAATACATTTTTAAAATGACTTCAAAAATAATAGCCGATGGAATCTTAAAAGCATTAGGAAAATTAGTCCTGATAGCTCTGATTTTGTTTTTCATTTATGCCATTCGAACCATCTTGATTTATTTGATAGTAGCCTTAATTCTAACCCTAATTTTAAATCCAATCGTAGAGTTTTTTAAAAACAAATGTAAATTCAATAATTTATGGGCAGTCATTACCACCTTTACATTATTGGTAGTGGCCGTTAGTTTATTTATTTTAATGTTTATACCTTTAATTTCTTCACAAGCAAATAGTTTATCATTATTAGATACTAATGCCATTCAAGAAAAAAT
>NZ_PNJW01000100.1 GCF_013822155.1 Flavobacterium sp. | reverse complement strand
CGCAACTCAAATTTATGCAAGGCCAGATATGCAGAGAATTGAGAACGAACTTGATGCGGCTAAAACTTTAATACTGGATGCTTTAAGCAATAAGCTTCTGGGGATTTAAATGGTAACCATTGTTATTGAAATACAAAAGGATTCAGAAGTTAGGAAATATGAATTTATTATTTTAAAAGAAAAAGATGATTTACTAATTTGTTTGGATGAGATTGCTAGGGAAACAGTTTTTGATGGAGTCTACACAAAAACCTATAAAGAAAACTACATAAAGACGGCTTTTTATCTTTTATACGGAAAGCTTAAAAAAACTTTTCAAGAAATTGATGAGGCAAGCAATAGCCAATTTTTGCATGTAAATATTCAAGGAATTGTAAAAGAAGATGAGGTCTTAGAAGATGTCTCACAGTCAAAAGAATTAAATATTTCACGAAATGTAGAAGCCTTTATGTATATATGGCTTTTTCGTATGTGCGCGAGCGGTCTGCTTTCAAAAAAACATGTAAATCCAAGAATATCTATAAATGTGAAATCCAAAATTGTCCAAAAGAATTCACATTTGATCAAATCTGATTTGGCACTCTTAGCTCTATACGGGAGCACTGATTCCTCACTAGAAATTCTAGAAGGCTTAAATTTAATCAGTGATGTAGGACTTTTATCAAACTTTCTTGATCATTACAGAAAAAATTCTCCTAAGCGTTCCGACTATAGACCTAATTCAGTTTATACATTTCGTGAATATATTCTTAAACACGGATCCGAAAGTTCAGTTGATTATTTTGACTTTTTGGTGGTGAAAGATAAATTACTTGAATCTACTGGGATTGATTTTGGTGATTATCCATTTATTTTGCTATTAGCTGATTATTCACTTGTTAATCACAAAGGCAAGCCGCGAACCTACAATTCTTTGAATCATTTTAAACAAAGAGACTTCCACTTAGGGGAGGCTGCTAATGCTCTAAGAAAAACATTAAAGATTAAAGCTAAAAAGAGAAATTTGGCCTCTTTGTTGACTGGAAGCCAATTTGAAATTGGGAAAAAATACGAATTTGAAAATAATACTTTCTTGTCTCTTTCAGAAGAAATTGATGGTAATCTGATTTTCTCCGTATCCAGAAATGATGATAAAAAACACTTCAATCCTCAAATTGAGGATTCAAAATTTTCTGAAAAATTTTTCGAATTAGCTTCCTATCAAAGAGATTTTCTAAAACAACTCTCCCATAAAAGGAGAGATGCTAGCATTAAGGTATATAAACAAGCTTTAAGATTAATAAACGAATATTTAGTAGGATTTGTATATCCAATAAGTATTTCCGAAAACCTGCATTTTTTTAATGTATCTGGCGAAAATTTTACAAACTCTAAGCTAACACCTTTGTTTAGCTCATCCGAAATTGTAATGCTGAGTTTTGAAAAAAAATATGGTGTTAAAAAAATTCCACTTGGATTTAGAGATTGGTTGGAGCTTGAAAAAGAAGAGTTAGAGTCTGGCTTATTCAGTAAGCTATCAGCGGTTGAAAAATTTTTCAAATTTGTGGAAGTTACGGCAAATGGTATAGGTAAAATTTATGGCTCTCCTATTCCAATAGAGTTCACCAAATCAACCTCAAAAAAGTATTCTTCAACAACAAAGAATATTTTGGATGTAAAAGAATGGCTTATTTTCGTTGATATACTAGATTGTTTGATGCGCATTGGTCTGAAGGAAATATATTTAAATGTCGATGATTTCGATTATATATTTGCGCGAGAATTTGTTAGAGATTTTGATTCTGAATTAATTAATAGAAAATTTGATTTTGATTTAAATGTACCAGTAGATATTGTTCAATCTGCACTAGAGCATTATAGATTGCAATATTCTGAAGGATCTAGTCAAAAAGCAGTGTTGCTCAACAATACTCCATTCTGGGGTGCTATTTCATGTTTGTATATTGTTATTAATACCGGACTACGAAGCAACAGCGCCGTTAATCTTCAGTTAAACGACCTTATTGAATTTAGGGGTGATAAGTACACAAGTATTAATGTCATACAGGACAAAACGGACCCAGGCGGCTTCAAATCAATGATTCCAACACCTGTCCTGAACCAGGTAGTTGAATTAAGAAAATTATTATTTAAAAATGATGAGTCGTTTTACGGACTTAGGAAAATTGACAGAGGCAATGGTGTATTCGAAGAGTACGAAGGTTTACTTGGTGCTTCAAACAAAATAGATGAGGGGGTCGTTTCAACGGCTGCCGATTTTGTCTTCTATTTGTATAACGAAATAGTGAAATATTTAAACGCAAGTCTAGGCTATGCGGAATTACAGGAAATCAAAATTCGCCCTTTTATTAATAGTGAAAAAAGAGGCGTTGGAGTTGAGAGAAAATCAATTCACCCCTTAAATGCTTATGCCTTTTCTAATATAGATGTTGGCAGCAAAAGTTTTCAAGAAATATCATCTGAGCTATGCCCTTTGATTCAAATACGACTGAAACCAGACTTAACTGTTCATTCGCTTAGAGCCACATTTGTTACAACGGCACACTTGGCTGGGGTGTCTGCAGAAATTATTAAAGCTTGTACAGGGCAGGAGCCCATTACCCAGTCACATTATATAAAAGCAACAGCTAAGAACATGGAATATCTTGCCTCAGGTGCAAGGTTTGAACTTATTGAAAAAATTATTAGTGGTGAGTCTGGTATAAGGCCAGTTCAACTTTCAGAAGATGAGGTGGCTCAAACTGTAAGGGCAGGGATTATCCGTTCTGGAGGGCTTACATGCAGTTTAAAAGGCATTTTAAATACAGATGATATAGAAAGTATTTATAGGTCAAATTTTAAAAATGTATCAATTCATTCTACCCATATTTGCCCGCACAATGATGAATGTCCTACTTATATTCAAATTGAGTTAAATAATGAAAAGAACTGCGCTATCTGTCCAGTTAGCATATCTTTTATATCTGATATACCCGCTATTAGTCAAAAAATTCGCTTTCACATAGAGGAGGCGCAGAGCCTAAAAAACTGTAACAATACAAATAAGCGCGGGCGTAAGACTAATGAAGCTGCTTGGGTTACACATTTTAAAGAAGCTTCAAATTGGCTTGCTCGCTATGACTTACTAAAAGACTCCAAAGGAATAATTGCTGGCGAAAATATTATTAGGGATTCCAAGAACGCGCTCGCGATGTTTACATGTGAGGATAATCCTTTGCTTGAGGACCTTCTTCGAATGATTGAAACACGAGGATATAACTCTTATCAAAGCGGTAGCTTAAAAGCAAAGGCATTGATGCTTCAGATGAAGTTGGCACCAATCTTGAATGGTTTGAATACAGAATTGCTAATAAGTGATCCGGTGGAAACAGTTTGCAGGACACTAGAAAAAATACTCAAGATAAACAAAATAGGGATTGATGAAGTACTTTCAAGATTAGGCAGTGATTCTCCATCATTGATGAATAAAGATGTTATTGATGCATTGCTTATCGGAGGAAAAAATGACTGACCGTTATACGAAAATAGTGGAGTATGCAAACGATATATCTACAGCTCGTTTAGCATTGATTGTACAAATAATTGAAAAGATAAAATCTTCTGGGGCAATTTTTTCTAATATCACTAAATTTTCAAAAGAGGTCGCATCGCGTCTTGGTGAAATCGAGGGCAGTTCACCAAGTTATACCGCTTTATTGAGGAAAGGGTCTCCTTATAGAGAAGAAGTACAAAAAGGCTATACAAAATGCTCAGATTTCAGTAGTGCAGTTTTAAAAGAGTCGAGTTCAGATTCCCAGACTATTCTTGAGTATAAGCTGGCCTTGAAAGAAAAAAATGACGATATTGATAAGTTAAAAAGAACTGTTTCAAATTTGCTTACTAAGCTACAGGGTCTTGAGTCAGATAAATTAGATTCTGCACATATCAAGCCAGACACAGCCAAAAGTCAGAATTATGTTTTCTTTAAATATCTTTTAGAAATTTTAAACATTTTTTGTCAACCAAGAGGGCCATACATTTTCGATTATATTAATGGGGTCATAACGAATCCAATGACAAACCTTCCTGAAATTAAAGAGTTTCCTGATGGATTTTTGGATTTTTACATTAAGCATACTCAATAATGAGTTTTTCTTAAATTAACGAGCATCTCATTAGATTCTCATAACCAGATTAGCCCGGTGGCGTTTGAAGTGTTACAAACAGGAAGTTGTTAAGTGTCTAAATGTGAGCGGATGTATACCAATTACTTTTACTATGGGGAAAAGTATTGTTCAACTGACATGGGTGGCAAAGAAAACACCATCGTAGACATCAAAGTTATTTTTTCTGTATAATTTTGTTTATAGGTCATAAATTTTACGTCCCGCAACCGGTCTTCAGAGTCGGCAAATGCCGTGTAGAGTTTGTGGCCTTTTCTTTTTGGGTTTTAGATC
>NZ_PNJW01000099.1 GCF_013822155.1 Flavobacterium sp. | reverse complement strand
CCTTATTTAACTTCTTTTCTGATGCTTCTAAAGCTGCTTTATATTTTTCCATTATGGCATTATGTATTGTGATTTCAGATGTTTTTTATTCCTTTTATCATTTTATAGAACCGATTGAAATGTTCAATTACATTAATATTTTCTTTCAATTAGCCACTTATTATTGCATGGTTTCTTATTTCTTAGTTCGAATTGAAAAACCATCAAAATTTAACCGTTAATTAGGTAAATTATCTTCTTAAATTCTCTATATTTGCTCGCAATTTAACTACAAATTGCAATCATGAAAGCACATACAACTAAAATCATTGGTGAAGGTTTAACTTACGATGATGTTCTGCTGATTCCTAACTATTCAGAAGTATTACCCCGCGAAGTAAATATTCAGTCTAAATTTTCAAGAAATATTACATTAAATGTTCCGATTGCATCTGCGGCAATGGATACTGTAACCGAGAGTTCCATGGCTATAGCAATGGCTCAAGAAGGTGGAATAGGTGTTTTACACAAAAACATGACTATTGAACAACAAGCTGCAAAAGTTCGTAAAGTAAAACGTGCAGAATCCGGTATGATTATCGATCCGGTAACGTTGCCTTTAACTGCTACTGTTGGTGATGCCAAACAAGCCATGCGAGAATTCAGTATAGGTGGAATTCCGGTTGTAGATGAAAATGGTATTTTAAAAGGGATTGTGACGAACAGAGATTTACGATTTGAAAAGCAAAATCCGCGTTCAATTTTGGAAGTAATGACCACCCAAAATTTAGTAACAGCAGCCGAAGGAACAACATTGCAGGAAGCAGAAGGTATTTTGCAACAAAACAAAATTGAAAAACTTCCGGTGGTGGATAAGGATTATAAATTAGTAGGTTTAATTACTTTTAGAGATATAACTAAACTGACTCAAAAGCCGATTGCCAATAAAGATCGTTTTGGACGACTTCGGGTTGCCGCTGCAATTGGCGTAACTGCCGATGCTTTGGAAAGAGCAACAGCTTTGGTAAATGCCGGTGTTGATGCTGTAATTATTGATACCGCACATGGACATACACAGGGAGTTGTAACTGTTTTAAAACAAGTAAAAGCTAAGTTTCCAAATTTAGATGTAGTGGTTGGAAATATTGCAACACCTGAAGCGGCATTGTATTTAGTGGAAAATGGAGCAGATGCCGTAAAAGTTGGTATCGGACCCGGATCAATTTGTACAACACGTGTTATTGCCGGAGTTGGTTTTCCTCAATTCTCAGCTGTATTGGAAGTCGCTGCAGCAATTAAAGGCAGTGGAGTACCGGTTATTGCTGATGGTGGAATTCGTTACACGGGTGATATTCCAAAAGCAATTGCTGCCGGGGCTGATTGTGTGATGTTAGGTTCGCTTTTAGCGGGAACAAAAGAATCTCCGGGTGAAACCATTATTTTTGAGGGACGTAAGTTTAAATCGTATCGAGGAATGGGTTCTGTTGAAGCGATGCAAGAAGGTTCAAAAGATCGTTATTTTCAAGATGTGGAAGATGATGTGAAAAAATTAGTTCCGGAAGGTATTGTTGGACGAGTACCTTATAAAGGTGAGTTAAACGAAAGTATGCAACAATTCATAGGTGGATTACGTGCCGGAATGGGTTATTGTGGTGCAAAAGATGTTCCTACTTTGCAGGAAACAGGAAGATTTGTCCGTATTACAGCCAGTGGAATAGGGGAAAGCCATCCACATAATGTAACGATTACAAAAGAAGCTCCTAATTATTCAAGATAAATTCTGTTTTTTTAAACAAATAAAACCATTAAGGTATTAAGTTTGATTAAGATTTCTAAGCTTAATGGAACTTGATACCTTTGTTTTCAAAAGACTAAAGTGAAAAGTCGAAAAAGGATTACCTTCGGTGAGCCTGAGGTAGGAAACCTTACCCAAAACAAAAACTCCCAATACTTAAAAAAGCAAATTTCTGTTATTTATTTGTGGCAAGGTTTCTTTTTTCAAAAGACTAGAGTGCTAAGTTTAAACAGGATTACCTTCGGTGATCCTGAAAGGGGAAACCTTACCCAAAACAAAAACTCTCAATACTTACAAAAGCTCGCTTTTGTAAGTATTGAGAGTTTTTGTTTTGTGGGGAGAGCAGGATTCGAACCTGCGAAGATGTAATCAGCGGATTTACAGTCCGCCCTCGTTGGCCGCTTGAGTATCTCCCCGCTGCTTACGCGATTGCAAATATAAAATTGTTTTTACATTGTGCAAACCTTTTTCAAGGTTAATTTCGATAAATTTATAAGCGTTTGGATATGAGTAAAATAAAAAAATCCCCTGAGTTGGGGATTTTAAATTTTATGAAATGAGATGTATTAAGAACCTAATAATTCTTGAACTTTCGCTTTTAATTCTTCACCTCTTAAATCTTTTGCTACAATTTTACCGGTAGAATCTAATAAATAGGTAGCCGGAATAGATTGTACATTATATTTTTTAGCAATTGGGTCATTCCAATATTGTAAGTTAGAAACTTGTGTCCAAGTTAATTTATCGGCAGCAATGGCTTCTTTCCATTTTTGAGCATCTCCCTCTTTGTCTAGGGAAACGCCAATTATATTTAATCCTTTATCATGAAATTCAGCATATAGAGCTACTACATTAGGATTTTCTTTTCTACAAGGTGCACACCATGATGCCCAAAAATCAATAATAGTCACTTTTCCTAACGATTCTTTTAATGAAACCATTTTTCCTTCCGGATTTGGAGCAGAAAATTCAGGAGCTGCTTTACCAACTTCGGCGGCATTATGGTTAGCAATCATTTCGCCAATTTTTTTACCCGGTTTAGTTTCCTGAACTGATTTATCTAGATTGGTATAGATTTTTTTTATTTTTTCAATGTCGGCATTTGGTTGATAGAACATGTTTTCTAACATCAAAACACTGATAAATGCTTTTGGATTTTTTTCGGCAAAGTTACTGTTATAGAGATTTAATTCTTCTTGAAGTTTTGTAAATCCGTTTTTTAAAGTATTCACGGTAACGGTATCATTGCTTTGAATGGCCGTTTGCATTTTTTCCATGTTGTCTTTTCTGAATGCAGCAATTTTCTTTTGAATTGCTCCTTGCTCCTTGTTGTATTTAGAAAATTGGTCGTTGTTAAATGTTCCACCAATTTCTGTTTTATTGACACTGTCTTTGTAAATTTTCATGTTGATTTCACCGTTTTCTAAGATGAAAACAGCTTTACCTTGAACGGTTTCTACTTGAACAAAACGCAATTCCGGTTCGGTAGTTGTACCTTTGAATTCGAATTTTCCATCTTTAATTATGGCAGAATCAGTAGCTTTTAAACCCATTCCGGTTTCATCTTGTGTTTCAAGAATGGCTAATTTTCCGTTTTCAATTCCGTCTACGGTTCCTTTGATTACGAATTCGTTTTCTCCTAAATTATTACAACTTATAAATGCAGCTGCAGCAAAAAGTAATACAACTATTTTTTTCATGATTATGTTTAAATTATTTTGAGTGCAAAAGTATTTAAAAAAAGGGATTTATGCGATATGTATTAACTTATTTTTGGGTTACTTTCCAATACAGAAAGTGCGAAGTCTAATATTAAAGGGTTTAAAGGTGTAGAGGTACAAATGAGGTACAAGAAAAAAATTAACATGCAAATTTCTGTTACTAAGATAAAAATAAAATTGACATCATTTGTTACCTCTCCAATAATTTTTTTATAGATTTTTTTTTATCAGATATTTATTTCAAATTAATATTTCATATCCATTTACAACTATTATTAGAAATTGGAGCTTTGATTAGAGAAGGTGAGGGGAGAAGTGTAAAGTATCATTTGAATTGGACACTATCCTAAATAATGTGTCATTTTTCTTCATTCCATTCGTTATAAGCGATTTTCAAATTTAAAAAGGCAAGCTGTAAAGTTTGCCTTTTGGTTTTAAATTTTATTTTAGGATTGATTTACAAATGATTAAATTATGGGTTTTGGTTCACCACTAATTATGGAACATTACCGTTTATTTCTTCTCACATAAACAGTTATACCACTTAATCCACTTGCGTTGAAGTTTTATTAATTCCTTGTCTGTTGCATACATGTCAGCACTCCCAAAATCTTCACCAGTTATTTGCTTTAGTAAATAATTAGCTTTACCAGAAACTCTAAAAAGGTCATCATCAATTACTTTTCCTGGTTCTAAAAGCATATCACCGTTCTCGACTCTGTAATTGATTACTAAATTAACAGAACCTTCTAAGCCTACTTCTTTTGTATTCGTAATCCTTTTAATTAACTCTTGAATGCCTGTTTTATAGTTAAAAACTACCCAATTTTCTACAGCACCCAAAGAAGTATATTTCATATCATTTTCAAATATTTCAAAGACATACTCTTGAGGTTTATCTTTTATCATTATGCTTAAAGAATCTGAGTACTTAAAAAATATATACTTATTTTTTTTAATATTTTCACTAAGTGATTTTGGTAAATATTCTTCATCTGGTAGTTC
>NZ_PNJW01000098.1 GCF_013822155.1 Flavobacterium sp. | reverse complement strand
TCCACTTTTGGATTAATGGTTTTTGCAGTGATTTTTATTATAGCCGCTTTATCTTTTTTCCCAGCTTTAACTTTAGGTCCAATCGCTGAATATTTTTCAGCTCAATAATTTAAAATATCATGAGTAAATCTCAAAACAATTTGTTTCAAAAAGAGTTGGTTAACGAAGCTTTCAAACAGTCTTTCGTGAAACTTAACCCCAAAATAATGTTCAAAAATCCAGTAATGTTTACTGTTGAGATTGGAACAGCCGTAATGCTTTTTGTATGTCTTTGGATATTATTCGGAGAAAATTCGCAAGGAAGTTTTGCTTATAATTTTACTGTCTTTCTAATCTTATTTTTGACCTTACTTTTTGCCAATTTTGCCGAAGCCATTGCCGAAGCAAGAGGAAAAGCTCAGGCCAATAGCTTGCGAAAAACACGTGAAGAAACACCTGCCAAATTAGAAAACGGTCAAACCATTTCTTCAGCCGAATTAAAAAAAGGAGACGTTTTTGTTTGCGAATCCGGCGATATTATTGCTACCGATGGAGAAATCATTGAAGGTTTAGCAACCATAGATGAAAGTGCTATAACAGGTGAAAGTGCCCCTGTAATTCGAGAAGCCGGAGGCGATAAATCATCGGTTACCGGCGGAACAAAGGTATTATCGGATAAAATCAAAGTAATTGTAACCTCTGAACCTGGTGAAAGTTTTCTCGATAAAATGATTGCTTTAGTCGAAGGAGCAAGCCGTCAAAAAACACCGAATGAAATTGCCTTGACAATTTTGCTGGCTGGATTTACTTTAGTATTTATCATTGTAACGGTAACCTTAGCTCCTTTTGCAGCCTATGCCAATGCTCCAATCACAATTGCTGCTTTTATTTCACTATTTGTCTGTTTGATTCCAACAACCATAGGTGGATTATTATCAGCTATCGGAATTGCTGGGATGGACAGAGCTTTAAGAGCAAATGTCATAACCAAATCTGGAAAAGCAGTAGAAACTGCTGGAGATATTGATGTATTGCTTTTGGATAAAACAGGAACAATCACAATTGGAAACAGAAAAGCAACTGCTTTTTATCCTACTAAAGGAATTTCACAAGATGATTTTATCAAATCCGCTGTATTGAGTTCTTTGGCTGATGATACACCAGAAGGAAAAAGTATTGTAGAATTGGCTGGGGTTGATATAGCTAATAAATTATCAATCGACGGAGCCACTTTAATTAAATTTACTGCTGAAACTAGAACTTCAGGTGTAGTGTTGAAAGATGGGACAAACATTAGAAAAGGAGCACAAGATGCCGCTAAAAAAATTGCACTTCAAGCAGGAAACACTTTTCCTGAAGATACAACACAACAAGTAATTTCTATATCTTCAAACGGGGGAACACCTTTAGTGGTTATCAAAAATAACCAAGTGCAAGGTGTAATTGAATTGCAGGATATTATCAAAACCGGAATGAAAGAACGTTTTGAACGCTTACGCAAAATGGGAATCAAAACGGTTATGGTTACGGGAGACAATCCGCTTACGGCAAAATTTATAGCAGAAAAAGCAGGTGTTGATGATTTTATCGCGGAAGCCAAACCGGAAGATAAGATGAATTACATCAAAAAGGAACAAGCTGAAGGAAGACTAGTTGCCATGATGGGAGACGGAACAAATGATGCTCCTGCCCTAGCCCAAGCCAATGTTGGTGTAGCCATGAACAGCGGAACACAAGCAGCAAAAGAAGCAGGAAATATGGTGGATTTAGATAATGATCCAACCAAATTAATAGAGATTGTAGAGATTGGAAAACAACTTTTGATGACTAGGGGAACGCTTACTACTTTTTCTATTGCTAATGATGTTGCGAAGTATTTTGCCATTATTCCAGCACTTTTTATCACAGCGATTCCAGCATTACAAGGCTTGAACATCATGGGATTACACAGTCCTGAAAGTGCCATTTTATCTGCTGTAATTTTTAATGCGATTATCATTCCATTTTTAATTCCTTTGGCATTACGAGGTGTTGCTTACAAGCCAATAGGTGCATCAGCATTATTGCGTAGAAACTTATTTATCTACGGAATTGGTGGTGTAATCATTCCGTTTATTGGAATAAAATTGATTGATTTAGTAGTATCATTATTTGTTTAAAAAAATAGAAATCATGAAAGAAAATATAATACCAGCAATCCGATTAACCGTTTTTTGTGCCGTTTTTTTCTCCGGAATTTACACATTGAGTATCCTCGTAATTGCACAATTGGCTCCAAATCAGGGAAAAGGTGAAATTGTTACCGTAAACGGAAAAAATCACCATATAAATGTAGCTCAGAAATTTGTTGAAAATAAGTACTTTTGGTCTAGACCATCAGCTGTTGATTATAATGCAGCCGGCTCCGGCGGAAGTAATAAAGGCCCATACAATCCTGATTATTTGGCAGAAGTAAAAACCAGAATTGACACCTTCTTATTGAAAAATCCATCGGTAAAACGAAGCGAGTTGCCATCGGAATTGGTTACAGCTTCCGGAAGCGGATTGGATCCTAATATTTCTGTTCAAGGTGCAAAAGTTCAGGCAAAACGTATTGCTGAAAGTAGAAAAATTTCAAAAGAAAAAGTGTTGAAAATTATTGAGAAAAATACCGAAAAGCCACTTTTAGGATTTCTGGGAACTGAAAAAATAAATGTGTTGAAATTGAATATTGAATTAGATAAAGTAAAATAAAAAAAATCTTTCAGATTTCTTAACTCTAGAAAGGATTAAAATAATATAAAAATGAAAAGAATTATTACAGCATTAGTAGGAATCGTATTCACAACAGTTAACGCACAAGAGTCTGACAAAGAAAAAAGTCCATTTACTTTTTCGGGTTACGTTGAAGCTTACTATAGTTATGATTTTGGAAATCCGGACAATCATACAAGACCGAATTTCTTTTACAGCTTCAACAGACACAATGAATTAAATGTAAATTTAGGAATGGCCAAGATTAATTATTCAAAAGATAATGTACGTGGTAACTTCGCCTTAATGGCAGGAACATACGCTGAATATAACTTGGCAGCTGAACAAGATTTATTACAAAATGTGTTTGAAGCAAATGTGGGTGTGAAAATATCTTCTAAACACAATTTATGGATTGATGCTGGAATTATGCCTTCACATATTGGATTTGAAAGTGCTATTGGAAAAGATTGTCAAAATTTGACTCGAAGTATTTTAGCTGATAATTCTCCATACTATGAAGCCGGAGCAAAAATTGGTTATACATCACCTTCAGAGAAATGGTATTTGGCAGCCATGTACTTGAATGGTTGGCAACGAATTCAGAAAATTGACGGTAATCAAACACCTGCTTTTGGGACGCAAATAACTTATAAACCATCTGGCAAAACTATTTTAAATTGGAGTACCTATATGGGGAATGAGCAACCTGATTCGGATAGAAAATGGCGATATTTTAATAACTTTTATGGACAATTTAAATTCTCTGATAAAACTAATTTAACTGCCGGATTTGACATTGGTGCCCAACAAACAGTGAATGGAGGCAATAATTATGATGTTTGGTATTCGCCAGTTGTTATTTTACAACACAAACCAACTTCAAAAATTCAACTTGCAGCGAGAGCAGAATATTATCAAGATGAACAAGGAGTAATTATTGCAACTGGAACTGAAAACGGATTTAAAACATACGGATTTTCGGCTAATTTTGATTATGTAGTTACAAATAATGTTTTATTTAGAATTGAAGCTAGAAATTTAGCAAGCAAAGATGCAATCTTTTTGAAAGATGGAAATCCGACGGATATCAATACTTTTTTGACTACTTCTTTGGCAATTTCGTTCTAAATTGTTTTACCGCAAATTCTCAAATTACTTATTTATTAATATGCGAATTTGCGGTTAATTTTAAAAAATCGTTATTATTTCGTTGTAAAAATATGGAACAAGAAAAACAAAATAACGCTCAACATTTCCTTGATTTAATTCAGAAATCGCGTAGAGGAAAGTTCAAAATCTACATCGGCATGAGTGCTGGTGTGGGAAAAACGTTCCGCATGTTGCAAGAGGCTCATACACTTTTGAAGAACGGAATCGATGTCAAGATTGGTTATATAGAAACCCATTTTCGTAAAGAAACCCATGAATTACTAGATGGTTTACCAATAATTCCAAGAAGAAGTATCTTCTACAAAGGTAAAAATTTGGAGGAAATGGATGTGCAAGCCATTATCAATTTACGCCCCGAAGTCGTTATTGTTGATGAATTGGCTCACACCAATATTGAAGGAAGTAAAAATCAAAAGAGATGGCAAGATGTTTTGGAGATTTTGGAAGCCGGAATAAATGTTATTTCGGCAGTAAACATTCAGCATATTGAAAGTTTAAACGAATCAGTAAAGCAAATAACAGGCATTGATGTGCAAGAACGAATTCCTGATAGTGTCATTGGGTTAGCGGATGAAGTAGTAAACATCGATTTAACAGCGGATGAATTAATTAACCGCTTAAAAGAAGGAAAAATTTATAAACCGGAAAAAATTGAAACTGCTTTACAAAATTTTTTTAAAAGTGAACATATACTGCAACTCAGAGAATTAGCTTTAAAAGAAGTTGCTTCACAAGTAGAACGAAAAGTTGAAAACGAAATAATCACAAGAGGAAACTCATCAATCAGACAAGAAAAATTGATGGCTTGTATAAGCAGTAATGATAAAACTGCTAGAAAAGTAATTAGAAAAACGGCTAGATTAGCAAATTATTACAATGCTAAATGGTTTGTTTTATATGTTGAAACTCCAAAAGAAAATCCAAATAAAATTGCATTGGACAAACAACGTTTTTTGATAAATAACTTTAAATTAGCTACAGAATTAGGTGCAGAAATTATTAAAATAGAGAGTGATTCTATTTCAAAAACAATAATTGAAC
>NZ_PNJW01000097.1 GCF_013822155.1 Flavobacterium sp. | reverse complement strand
TGCTTTTTTTATGACAGGTTTAATAATAGTCTCAAGCTTCATTGGGTTAATGTTTACTAAAAGCACAAAAATGAAGTTTAACGGCAGTATTTTAATTATTTTGTTGATATTAATCGGTGCAATCTTATTTATAGGGCCTTTTAGCGATTCATTAGACAAATTAAATCAACGTTTTGAAAACGCAGAAAACTCTGAAGGCAGCGCTATTTTAAGAGCGATGGCCCCTTTAATTATATTTTTAAGGCACGTTTTAACTGCACCTGTTTTAGGATTTGGCGTAGGGTTTGGTACAGGAGGAGGATCACAGCTAACTACTGGCAAAGCATCCTTAGTACTTGCCGAAGATGAGTGGTCGAGAATTATTTTAGAATCCGGACCAGGTTTTGGCTTAGCTTTTATTATTTATAGAGGAGTTTTAACTTACTTTATCTTTATGAAATCTTTACAATCAGCACGCAGAGATAACAATATATTACCAATGATCTTTTTTGGTTTTATCGGTTATCATCTTTTTAATGGCCAAATAACTCATATTGGGACGTTATTAGGTTACAACTGGTTATTTGTTGGGCTTATTATGGCTGCAACTTTAAAAAATACCGTATCTGTAGTTCAAGATAACAAACCAATAATAAAATATCCAAATATCCTTAGTTCAAAAAGTATATCCAAAAAGCACAATAAGATCCCTTCCAAAGCAATAACAATAAATACTGTTGTGTAATGTTCTCCCAAATAACAAAATTTTTATTCGGCTCTGTTACGGCCCAAGGAATGAGCTCAATCGCAGGATTGTTATTTGCACATTGGATGACAGTAGAAGAATATGCTTTGTTCACTATTATGATGATGATAACCGGAGCAATGAATATTCTCACCAAAGGGGGAGTCCATTTAGGCTTTACCGCAATAATCGGAAGAACTTGGCCTGACCGCACAAGAGCTAAACAAGTAACCAAAGCAGCAATCATCGAACGGAAGTTTATCTCCATTTTCGTACTTCCACCAATTCTTGTCACTGCAGGATGGTTACTTTGGAAAAACCATGCTGATTATACAGTCATTGGAAGCTTATTGACTTTGCTAATCATTAATTGGCAATTTGATATGCAGACTCGAATAATTGATCAAATTTTAATGTTCGCTAATAAAGCTGCAAGAACTCAAGTTCTTGATACCATACTAGCATTATTTAGGCTCATAGGCACAACGTCACTTTACTATTTACATTGCCTAAATGCGCTTGGGGCAGTTGCTTTAGGTGTCATAGTTGCAGGATTAAGAATCCCTTTTATACAAAGGTGGGTTCGACAGGAATTAGTTGAAGAACCTGTAGACATTAGCCCGGATGACCGTAAGGAAATTAAAAAAATTACCCGAAGACAATTACCGATTGAAATTTTTTATGTGCTCCAATCGCAAATTGTTCTTGTAATTCTTGCTTGGTATTCTGCTACAGAACAAACTGCTTCTATTGGTGCTTTATGGCGAATAGGACAATTGTTATTACCAGTTCAAGCAGTAATGCATGCATTCGCAATACCACATTTTAGCCGTGTTAAAAGTAGTATTCTAAGAACTTGGTTTTTATGGTCTTTTGCTTGCTCCTTACCCGGTTTGAGCTTAGTGCTCATTTGTTATTTTTTTCCTGATTTACTATTGCTTTTGATCGGGCCAAATTACGCCAATTTACAATATGAACTGTTTATTGCTGCAATAGGTACAGCTGTTAATTCCGCAGTTAGTATTTCTTTACAGTTAATTGCTCATAGAGGCTGGAATCATTACGCCTGGATACAAATTCCCGTTGTATTAGTATGGTGTGCAACTGCCCCTTTCTTCCTTAATTTAAGGGACTTAGATCAAGTATTATGGTTTAACACCGGATTAACTTCTGGAACATTTTGCGCAATATTTTTTGAAATAATTGCAGCAAAATATCGAGGCGATTTAAAAAACAAGCAACGAGAAAAACACATCTCAAGGGGAAGCGGGTGAAAACCAATTTTACTGTAACGGTAATTATACCAACATTCAAAAGGTTAGATATGCTTTCAAAAGCATTGGCTGGCGTCTATTCCATTCGCAAGAAACCTGAACAAGTCGTTGTAGTTTACCGCCCCGAAGATGACAAAGAGACTGCAAAATGGCTACAAAACCTAAACAGTTCACTTTACCCGAACCTTATCTTACAAAGTGTTTTTGTGCCTGGGCAAGTTGCTGCCATGAATGCCGGATTAAAGGCTAGCACAAATGATATTGTGGTCATTCTAGATGATGATGCGATTCCAAAACCAGACTGGTTGGATATAATTCTAGAACATTTTGAAAATCCTGAAGTCGCTGCTGTAGGTGGCCGTGATATAGTTCACCCTCACCCACAAGTTAAAGAACAAATAAAAGCTGGATATATTGATTACTGGGGAAACATAATTGGTAACCACCACTTAGTAGTTGGCCCCGCTAGAGAAGTTGATGCTTTAAAAGGTTGCAACTGGGCTCTTCGCCGTTCCGCGCTGGGCACTTTACATTTTGATGAAAGACTACTAGGTAAAGGCGCTCAACCGGGTAATGACTATTGGCTTTGTTTAAACTTAAGGCATTTTGGCTGGAAAATTATATTGGAACCCAGTGCTATCGTGGACCATTATCCAGCAGTTCGTCTAGACCATGCTAGAGATGTCTGGAGCAAATCCAAATGCTTCGAGCAAACTCGCAATGAAGTAGCAGGGAGATTGGCATTTTATCCTTGGCATTTAAAACTTCGTTTTATATTGTTTCATATTTTTATGGGGCATAGAAATTGCCCAGGAATCTATTTTATTGTCCACAGCCTGATAAAGCGCCCAAAAAGCCTTATCGCCCAATTTACAGGCGGTTGGGCAGGTTTTTTTGCAGGCTGGCGAGCTGCTAAAGAATTCAGAGAAAATCCACCTGGCATTCCAGCTTTACCTCCTGCAAAAAAATAAGAGCATAGTTAATTTTCCATAAGATAGCATGCAAATATAGTTTTATAACGTGAACATGAAGATAGCTAAGACTTGTCCAATACTTGCAAAAACCGAAACTTTTCCGGTTCAAGGTTATAATACATATTTGAATAATTTCTTGCCCGATTATGCGTTAAATCAAAATGTTGTAGTAAACCTTAAAAAGGGTGGAATGCTTTATTAGATTGCTGAAGGTAATATGAAATAATCAATATCTACACTAAGTTAACGATGCTGAATTTAATATAAAAAAATGACATGTGTTTTATTTTATATTTATCATGATGCAATTGTTTTGTCATAAATCTTGTGTATGATGATTAGTTTGCAATAATTATCTTACAAAAAATTATTACTGCTTATTTTTTATGCTACGCTGCTGATTTTTATTAAATAGACTAAATTAATTATTAATAATGATGTTTTTTTATTTACTCAAGCATAGATCAAAACCAAAAATTTTTTCTTTTAAATGGTTCAAAGCTTGGGCTAAAAGAATATTCCATATTCGGAATCTATTACGTATTATTGTTAAGAACTCAAGACTTACCAACAAAGGCGCTGAAATTGGCTTCTTATCGGTTGTTGGTACAACCGACATACACGGCAATCTATCAAAATTAAAAATTGGTAAAGAATGCTTTATTGGCAGTAATGTGCATATTGCCTTGCACGATAACGTTACCTTAGGTAACAATGTGGTAATAAATGATGGATGTAAGCTACTAACAGGTAGCCATGACATCAATTGCCCCAACTGGAGTCATGTTAAAGCGCCAATAACGATTGAAGATTACGCGTGGATAGCAACATCTGCAATAATACTACCTGGTGTAACAATTGGAAGAGGTGCAGTTGTTGCTGCAGGTGCAGTTGTTTCCAAAAGTATCCCTCCTTATCATGTTGCTGCTGGCAACCCTGCACGATTGGTTAAAGAAAGAGAACTAAAACAATTATCACACGTTACTGTTCATTGGCTTGCACCTATCGAAGCCTGGACAGGTATACCTCAAAGACATTTTGAAAGCAATAAAGCGCTATGAAAATTTTGCTGATAGGAAATTACGATAAAGACCATCAATATAGCATGCAAAAATTTTCAACTTGTTTGCAAACTGGTCTTGAACAAGAAGGGCATGAGGTAGAATTGCTAAAACCCCAGCCTATTTTTGGTTACTTTTTTAAATCGACCGTAAGCGGCTTGGCTAAATGGTTTGGATATATTGATAAATACATTTTATTTCCAATAATTTTAATATTTAAAGCAAAATATACTGATATTTTACACATAAGTGATCATTCGAACTCCATTTATATACCTTTTATAAAAAAACACCCTCATGTTATAACCTGCCACGATATGATGGCCGTTCGTTCAGCACTGGATGAATTTAAATTATATAATCAAGTCCGAAAAACCGGAAAAATACAACAGATTTTAATATTAAATGGGCTAAAGGAAGCAAAACATATTTCAGCTGTTTCTAATGCAACAAAACATGACTTATTAAGACTAATAAAACACGATGCAAATCAGATAAAAGTTATTCATAACGGCTTAAATTTCGATTATAAGTCTTTATCAAAAGAAGCATGCCTAAATATATTGGATAGATACAATATCAATCCCGATTTTAATTTTTTATTACATGTTGGCGGAAACCAGTGGTATAAAAACCGCAAAGGTGTTTTATTTATTTATAATGCTTTAATTAAAAAAGAACCAAACATAAATGTAAAGCTAGTTTTAGCTGGAAAACCTTTAACTCATGAATTAAATTTTTTAATTAAAGATTTAGGGTTAAGTGAACATGTAATTGTTATAACAGAACCGACTAATCAAGAACTAAATGCTTTGTATTGTTTAACAAAAGGATTAATTTTCCCCTCTTTATGCGAGGGCTTTGGTTGGCCCATAATTGAAGCTCAAGCATGCGGTTCTTTAGTGTTTACCAGCAATTATGAGCCCATGACTGAGGTTGGCGGTGAAGCAGCAATTTATTTTGATCCTTTGCTACCTGACGAAGCAGCTAAAATTATTGTAAATACCATTTCTGATCACGATAGCATTGAAAAAAAACTACATTTAAATAAATCAAATATAGATAAATTCTCAACCCAATCGATGATAAAAAATTATATCGCTTATTATGAATTGATTCTAACTGGGCACTAATATCAAATGAAAATCTTGCACATAATCCGCTCAGTCAACT
>NZ_PNJW01000096.1 GCF_013822155.1 Flavobacterium sp. | reverse complement strand
ACAAGTATTCCGATTGAAAGATAATAAACGAATCGTTTTGAAAATATATCAGATTGTTTTAAAGCTTCTATTTGCATTAAACGGGCATTTTCCAAATCACGGAACTCATTTTCCAATTCTTTGAACATGATTTCCCTTAATTGCATTTCAAACTTAAGCTTTTCAGCTTTATCTGGTAAAAACTTATCCAATATTTCAACTATTGGGTTGCTACCAAAAATGCCATTTATAAATTTAAGAACTTTGTCCATGATTAATTAATTTGAAACGGTATATTAAATTCCTCTAATTGAGTATTTTGAAATATTCTTTGAATTTTAAAGCCATTTTTATGTGCATTTTTATAACGTTTCAAAGAAATAGGAATTTTAGAACCGTTAGGTGAAAAATAAAAAGTTTTATATTTTTGTTTAGAATAAGGAGAGCCAATAACCTCCAGCCTAAATCTATATGTTTTATATGTGCTCATCTTTTTTTGAATGATGTTTTTTATCTTTTCTAATTGTAAACAAATAAAATTCATTTGCAGTTTTGAAAATGTAAAAAACAAAGGTTAATAATAAAATAGCTGATAAAATCAACTCATTAAAAAATTTTGCGTATTCAAGAAGAAAAGCAGTTGAAGTGACTAATGCTGGAGATATAAAAGCTGATAGATGATTTTTCATGATTAAGAAAATAAGGCAATTGCTAAAACCGCCTTACCAACATTAGCTAAAGCGGAAGTTTCTTTTAATTGTGATACTCCGATACCAGACATAAACAATTCCTTTTCAGATTCACGACGAACTACCAAACCAGTTAGTATTTTACCGCCTGATTTTGTCCATTTTTCAAACTCATTTGATGCTCCTAAGAAATCGTTAGAATTGACTAATTTTAACAAAGTAGATTTATTAAAATTTCCATTTCCAACGTTGTAAGAAAAAGAAACTAAAGCATCAAAAATGTTTTGCGTTATTGGGACTTTTACGTTTTTATCTATATTATTTTCAAAATATACTAAATCTTTAATAAGAATTTCTAAAGCTTTAGATTCTGAAATAATTTGACCGACAAAAACATCATTACCAGTGTGACCATAACCGATAGTAAGTTTTCCAATAACTTGAGAAGATGATGCAATTACTTTTGAAGGTTGTAAATCATCATAAGCACGTAATCGTAAACCTTCGTGCGTTTTAAGGATGTTTATCCCGTTTATTGATGTTTTCATTTAAAAAGGTTTTTAAAATTGAACCAGCGAAAGAAGTTTCTTTTTTTGGTTCAGACTTGACAAATAAAGTTGTTATTGCATATATCAAAATAAAAGGAGAAGTTAAAACAATGGAGATAAATAAAACTACCAAAAGTAAAAACAACAAAATGGAAATCAAAAATTTAAACATAAGATAAAGGATTTACAAGAACACCATTTTTTCTTAAAGTGTAATGCAAATGTGCTCCAGTACTTTTGCCAGTATTTCCAACTAATGCAACAATTTGACCTTGAAGAACACGTTCACCAATTTTAAAAAAATCATTTTTTTTAAGGTGAGCATAACCCGTTGTAAAACCAGTATCATGTTTGATGATTAACTGTTTTCCTCCAGTTGTATTTTCATAAATGGAATTTACAACTCCATCAGAAATAGAAGGTATTTCAGTACCTTCAGGAGCAGAAATATCAATTCCGTTATGAAAGGAAGTAACCCCAGTAATCGGATGAACCCGATTACCATACTTTGAGGTTATTTTCCCTAAAATTGGTAATTTCATAATCGTTTTTTTTAAAAGAAAAAATACGACCAGAAAAACCAAGAACCAGACGTATTTTTTCATAAAATTAATAATTAAAATTTAATTTAGCAGTATTTTGAATTGTACCAAGCAAATCAATTTCCGGCATTGTAAATAATGGTTTTGGTTTTGGGGAAGGAAAATTTGCAATCGGAGTAGGTTTTGGCATAGGTGTATTTTCAACGGTAGGCACTTTTGGAGGAACTCCAGAATTAAGAACAACAACTGGTGTTGTATCATAATTATTAATAGTAGGAGAAAGAACACCATGATCTGAAAGAACCCCATCGATTTGTAAATCACCACCCTCAACAGAACCAGTTTTCACAGTTTTTTTCTTAGAAGAAAAAAAGAAAAAAAGAAGGAGTAAAAAAGGAAGATATTTCATAACTAAAAGAAATTTGGAAAATTTGTTTTTAATGTTTTAATATTTGAAGTACTGGTAATTTCGTGTACAAGCCATTGTGTAAGGTTGTAATCATCACCCCAAAACGTACCAGAACCAGAAAAAACAGTATCATAAGACTTCATACCAAAAGCTTTAAAAATTAAGACATAATCAGCTTCATTTAAACCAGCCAATTCAGCCATAACTTTAGATTCAGAGGTTATAAAGGTTGAACCCATTTCATCCCATAAACGGGATGCAATACCTTTAGCTTTTGCCATATTTATAGAAGGCATACCGAATTGAACGGTTGAACCATCAGGATTTACGGTGATTAAATCACCTAAATCAACCTCCTTTTTTCTACCAGAAAAAAAGAGGAAGATTACCAAACCAATAATACCATAAAAAAGTAAAGGCATAATTTTAGAATTTACCAGCTATTTCAGCTATTAAAATTGATTTTTTCTTTTCGTTATCATCAAATGTAATTTTGTTGTCAATACAAAGTTTTTTTATATCAGCAATTTTCATTTCAGATAACAAAGCTTTTCTTTTTTGAAAAGAGGAAAGCTTTATTGTTTTAAAATCAGACATAGTTAATATTTGTTTTTTTTGCTTTGGGATTTTGATTTTTTACGCATACCAGCAATTTTGCCTTTATTGTAAATCTTTTTTTCCTTTGCAGTTAACCCCTTTTTTTTACGTTTTTTTGTTTTTGGAGTTAAACCTAATGCTTTTGCCAACGGGTCGTTTTTAAACATATTCATGATGAAAAGTTTTAAAAGGTTAGAAATATTTTTTTAGTCAGCTTGAATTTCATTTTCAATAATTTTATTCAAGTATTCTGGATGTGTGTATTTTGTAGCTAAATATTTTAGATATAAATACAATATAGGAGCAATTAAATAAAATGCGTTAGATTTAAAAATCTTTGCATATAAAGACTGTATTTTTTCAGTTGATTCTGGAACGGCTTTATCATGAAAATTGTGAAGTTCATTAAATGTACGAGACATATCAATTTCATTATCAAAAGCCCATCCGAATTGCTCCATATATATTTTTTGGAAAATTTTTATAAGATTCATATTTTAACGAGATAAGAGTGCGATGATACCAGCAACAACACCAAGTGTTACACCACTTGATTTTTTTTCCTCCGAAGGAGGAGAAGGAACACCAGAGGATGAACCCTCCAGACCAGTACCAGTATTTACGTTAGAAGAACCAGAAGAAATTTCAGTTACAAGATAACGTTCGGATTGATAAAGATAATTAGTACCAGTACCAGCGGAAAAATTATTTCCTTGAGCATAGCCCGGAAAACCTCCAACAACACGCAAATAACCATCAACCATACCTTGTTTTTCCAGTTTATAACCAGACGATGAAATTTGCTCCAGAATTGAATCTTTTCCAGCTTGAAATGCATCTTGTCGTAATTTATGCCCTTTCCGTGTACATGATGCATATTTGGGTTGTTGTCCATTAATTGCGTCAACAATATAACCATTCATAATCTGGCAAAATTTGTTGACATTAGTGGTATTAATTTTTTGATTTAAACCACTATAATTATAAGCAAAAGGTAAATCCAGTTTTATATCTGATGTTGCAGTAGCGGGACTATACGAAGAACCCCAGCAAGATAAATCCATACCATTAGCAAGGACAGAACCAAGAGTATTGGAAAATATATTTGTCACAAAACCAGTTAAAGCAGAAATACCAGTATTTAAAATACCAGTTGCAGTACCAGTGATACCAGCATCAGAATTTTCACCAGTACCAGAAGAACCACCGAGACCATTTAAGGCAGTAAGAGCTAAACCCCACATAAGCATAATTTTTTTAGAAAAAATAGCCAGTTTTGGAAAAACTGGCTATTTAATACAATGAATAATAAAACTAATTTAACAGAAAATACTTTTATTTACAACCACAAGCAGTTGACAAATCAGTACGTTTTATTGTTGCAATGTTTTCAGCATTGTGTTCGTCTGTTTTTTTAATTAACTCGTTCGCAATTTCTGGTGTTGTAATTTTTCTAACAATAAAAATTTCACGACCAGCTTGAGAATCAATTAAATCCAATTCAACAGTTACATTGTTCAAAGGAATGTTTTCCTTTATCAAATCAATTGCAGTTTTTTTATAAGCAGTATCAGGCTCATAAGAATTATTAATTTGGTTATACAATTGTCGTGCAGACAACTCACAATTTAATTTGTCAGAATGAATTTCAACTTCATCGATTTCATAAGATTGTGAAAAGGCTGGAGAAGGGATGTAAACAACCTGAGAAACATTTGAACCAAGTTTCAAAGTATGATTTGATTTATTACTGTCAAGTGTATAACGCTCAATAGATAAATCAAATGCTTTCAAACCGATAGAAGGGATTGTTTCAACAGTTACTGTAACATCTAATAAAGAACCAGTTAAACCTGAATTTTTGACCTCAACATACAAACCTTTTCCATTTTTAAGAACTTTATTTGTCCCAAAATAAAAAGGAAGTAAATATTGAGTTTCACCTTGTATTGATTTTGAAACTAAAGTTGTTCGCTCCATTAACGGACGATTGTTTGAAAATACAATACTGGCAAGAAAATGCATACCAAAATTGTTCGGAGTGATTTGATGAACTTTTGTGTTGTCAAGTGTATCATGAATCATGATTTGTAAACCTTCCAACATATCACGAGTCAAAACAGCATCTGTTTTTACCGTGATTAAAATACCAGAGATAGTTTCATTTTGAAACGTATCAAATTGTCGCTGATTTTTTGGGATAATGATTTTCATTACTAATTATTTTTTGGTTAACATTTCACCGACAGAAGGAATTTTGTCGTCAAGGAATTTTTTTAAATCTGGATAAAAGTACATAACTAATCCAGCACAGACTAACAATGTAAGCCAAGGCAAACGCATTAAAAATTTCATAAATAATTGTTTTTAATTAAAAAAAATGTTTTTTTTGAATGAATCAAAGTTTATTAAATATATTTTATTTATCAAGATATTTTTTGATTTTCACGTGATTAATGATTTATTTGCCTAACTGTATCAAAAGATATTAAAAAAGGATTGTGAAAAATTTTTTTATGATAAAATTCTGTATAGAATTTTTCATAATAAGGTGTATAATCTGTTTTAATATGTGAAAAATCAAAAGTGTGTTTAACAGTTTGCTT
>NZ_PNJW01000095.1 GCF_013822155.1 Flavobacterium sp. | reverse complement strand
GCTGAGGAGAGTATTAGAACTGTTAGTAATGTTCAATTAGCAATTAATGCACTAACTAACGAACATATTGAAAATTATAGATTGAACAATAATTATTTAACTGCTTATTGTCATAAAAGAGATGACAAACGCACATTTAAGTTTGACAGAATTGGAGAAATTGAAATTTTAGATATATAAAATATGAGTGAGGCTGTTATTATATCAAGTATATTAGGTGGTTGTGGTTTATTAATTACATTATTCTATAATTATAAAAACACACAATTGGCTAATCATAAGATGCAAAAAGAACTTTTTACAGAGTTCAACAAAAGATATAATGAATTGAATGATAATTTAAATTTATTAGGTGATACAACATCAAAATACTTTTTCGATTTCTATTCAGATGTTGATAAAATAAAAACCAAAGCAACAATTTATGATTTTTTCAATTTGTGTGCTGAGGAGTACTATTGGAAAAATGAAGGTCGAATACCAAAAAAAGTATGGAATAGTTGGTACAAAGGCATGAATGATATTTATAACCGAAGTGATGTAATACAACAGATTTGGGATGATGAATGTAAAAACGATGGTTATAAATCATACTACATTGATAAAAAAGATGCATTTTTTAAATTAAGATAATATGCCTTGTATTCATAAATTCATAGGAGATTTAAATTTAGAAAATTTAGATTTTGAGCCAACAACTTTGATTGTAGGTACTTTTAATCCTTCTTGGCCAGATGGTAATCAGGCGGAATGGTTTTATGGGAGAACACATGACCAGCATGGAAATGTGAATAATAATTTTTGGGATGTTTTACCAAGATTGTATGGTGAAGAAAGTTTAATAAATGGTACACCTGATGATTGGAAAGCGTTTTGTGAAAAACATAAAATTGCAATTACCGATTTAATAACAAGTATTGATGATGCCAATGAACAAGATGCTGAACATCGAACTCTATTAGGTGGTTATGCAGATAATGTAATTGCAAATAATTTTAATGGACAATTGCCAAACAATATTGTTAAGTTGTTACAAAACAATCCAACTATAAAAAATGTTTATTTGACAAGAGGAACTGGAGAAACTTTTTGGAGAAGATTATGGAGCCCAGTAGTACAATATTCTAATAATAATAATTTACATGAAAGAAAACTATTAACTCCATCTGGATATGCCTTTTACCAACATGGAAGTTATAATAATCAAAATCCAAATAATATTATTCCATTATTAAATGATTTTATTTTGATGAAATGGGAAAATGAATGGCACCTATAAACTTTAAAAAATTATGGCAAAAATCAGTCAAATCAACCAAGTGCTTCAAGAGTATTTTGAAGTGAATAAAAGTGTCGGTATAATCCCTGCTAAGGACATGATGCCCTATTTTATATTGGCTGGTGTTTTTGAAAAAGACATCAAAATTGGAAAACCTATTAGAGAGGTCTTAAGAAGATTGGATTCTAAAAATGAGTTGCATGAAATACCATTTGTGCTTGCTGAACGAAAAAAGGCTAATACGAATTGGTTTTTTCAACGAAATGCTTCTTCTATTTCAATTACACCAAAAGTTGCATCCAAAAAGCAAAAAATAAAACCAATTTCTAAATCTTCATCAAGAAAAGACAGAGATGAACATTATGTATTAGACTTATGTGATGAAGTCTTAGGAAGAAAAGGGTTACGTCAACATCGTTTTGATTTTTTGTTGGGAGATCCAAATGCACAAGGAAAATGTGATAAGTTGCCGGTAGATAGCTTTTATCCTGAATTAAATTTAGTTATCGAATACAAAGAACAACAGCATACCAAACCCAACAAACATTTCGACAAACCCGATATTTTTACAGTCAGCGGTGTTCACAGAGGCGAACAAAGAAAGATATATGACCAAAGACGATTAGAGGTTTTGCCAAAACACGGTATAAAAGTTATAGAGATTTTCTATTCGGATTTTAACCATGACAGTAAAAATAAGATTTTTAGGGGTGATGGAGATTTGGATAGAGTGACGAAAATAATAAAAAAATAAAAAATGAATAATTCAAAACCATTTGAAGTGCTGTTAGACATTTATAACAAAGAGTGTGCTACAATTTTAAATGATATGGATGAATAATAACGCAATAAGAAAGTAAAAAGAACAAAGCCAAGCAACTCAAATAAGGTATAATGTAGGAGTTTTTGATGGTCAGGATTAGATTGGTTTAATAGTAAAAAGCAATGAAAAAAGAAATTACCTACGGAGATTTAAATACAATAGAATTACTCTCTATTGAACAGTTAAATACACATCCACAATTAAAAGAATTTTATGTAGCCAGTTACCAACGTGGTTATCGATGGGGCAAAGAAGAAGTGGAGTATTTATTGAATGATATCTATGATATTGCCAGTGATAAAAAATACTGTATTCAGCCACTAGCGGTTATAGCGAAAGGTAACAAATCGTGGGAGCTTATAGATGGTCAGCAACGAACTACGACACTATTTTTAATACAAACAGTGCTTAAAAACTGCTTTTCGATACAAACTGAGCCTTTTTATGGATTAAATTACAATACCCGTTCATCAACTAAAGATTTTCTAAATGATATAAGAACAGATAATATTCTAAAAGAATATCTAATTAACATAAAAATAGATGATATCGTCAAAAAAGAGGTGGACATTGCTTTACAAGAAAAGTGGGAAGAATTTATAAAGAGCAATGCAGATAAAGACAATGTAGATAATTACCATTTGTTTAATGCGTACTTTATTATTCTTATATGGTTGTTACCTAAAAGTAGCGATCAGCGATATGCTTTTTATAAAAAACTAACAGAGCAAACCTATGTAATTTGGCACCCAATTACAATTGAAAAAGAGGGCATACAGACCGTAGAAGATTTTTTTATCAATATGAACGCTGGTAAAATCAAATTAACGAGTGCCGAATTGATTAAAGCACTTTTTATAATTGATATAGAAAAAAGCGATGATCCATGGGATGTTCGAGATTTTAAAAAGAAAAAATTAGCTAACGAATGGGATAGCATCGAAAACGAATTGCACAACAATACTTTTTGGTATTTTATTAATAATACCACTGAACAGGATTACCCAACACGAATAGGAAAATTGTTTGATATTGATTGTAAAAAAACCAAAGATGCGAGTGAACTTTTTTCTTATTATCAGTATAATAAAGGAAAAGACAAAGGAGGCGAAAACTTAGATTGGAAAAAAATAAAACAAATTTACCAACGACTAAAAGAATGGTATGATGATGTAGAAAACTATCATTTAATTGGTTTTATAATCAATGCAAAATTTATGACTTTAGAAGACATAATTGCAAAGACAGAAAACAAAACGAAATTAAAAATAAAAGATTTTTTTATTCAAACCATAAAAGATAAGTTCGCTCAAGAAATAACCCAAGATAATCAAAGGTTTCAATTATATGCCCTAAACAACTTGCGTTATGACACTTCTTATAACCAATGTAAAAACACTTTATTACTATATAATATTAAACTTATTGAAAGAACCTTCCCTAATCAACGCTTTCCATTTGATTTATATCAAGACCCAGAAACGCAATGGAGCATAGAGCATATTCACCCTCAAAACCCACAGCTTTTAAAATCTAAAGAGGATGCGGAAGAATGGTTAAAAGATTATGCAGAACGTTATAAAGAAGAAGATAAAGAGAGCGAAAATAATACTAAAATAGCGGTTTTGCTACAAAAGTTATATGACTTAAAAGACAGCACATTAACTATAGAATTATCAAATGAGATCAAAGATTTTTCAAATACAGTTAATGATGCTTTGGGTTTACATTTTATAGGTAACCAAGCATTACTTGATAAAATCACCAATAGTACCATCGGTAATAAGAGTTTTCTAAAAAAGCGTAGTTTAATTTTAGATGCATCTACGAATACAAACGGAACTTATATTCCTTTAGGCACTATCAATAATTTTTTAAAGAAAACCACCAATACAGGTGTCGATAATAAGATTAAAGTAAGCTATTGGTCTAGTCAAGATGCAGAAGATTATACCAAAGATATTGAAAAGTTACTTGAAAATTTTTTACCTAAAAGCAATAAATAATTATGGCAGAAACATTTTGGAAAATAATTCAGGATAAAATTGAAATTCCCGAAATTCAACGGGATTTCGCACAAGGTAGAATTAACGAGCGAGTAGATACCATTAGAGAAAACATTGTGTCTGATTTATTAGATGTTTTACATTCAGGTAAAACATTAAATTTAGATTTTGTTTTTGGACAATCTGTGGATAGAACCAATCAAGCCAACTTTAATAAAAGCAAGCAGAGTTTGGAGCAAATGCTTCAAGTGTTAAAACAGTACAGTAAAGATACTGGAGTTGATTTTGAAAGCAAAGTTGCACCAAAGCCAACCTCTTGTAGTACCGACAAATTGTTAATCCCGTTTGATGGCCAACAAAGACTTACTACTTTGTTTTTACTGCATCTTTATATTGGTACAATGGCAGAACAAAACATTTCCGTTTTAACTAATTTTAATTACAAAACCAGAGAAAGCAGTACTCAGTTTATAGAAAAAATAATTGAGCATAGTAGAATGATTTTGAAATTCAGTCCTGAAGAGAACCCTAAAATCAAACTGCTTTCACAGTCTATCAAAAATCAGTCTTGGTTTTTTAGTTCATGGCAAAAAGATCCGACTGTTTCTGGTATGTTGGTAATGCTCGATGAGATTAGAAAACAATCTATTGATAAAGAAATTGATTTTAAAAGTGCATGGCTGAACCTAGTTGAAAATAACTGTATCGATTTTGATTATTTTGACATCCAAGAAGAAGGGTTTGAAGAAGACCTTTACGTTAAAATGAATGCCCGAGGAAAAGGACTAACCGATTTTGAAAACTTCAGAGCATGGTTAGAAAAAAAGCATAAAAACTCATTGCCTTTGTATAAATGGGAATATAAAATAGACAAAGACTGGCTTGATCTTTTTTGGAAAGCAAAAAATAAAGTGGTGGATGTTGATTTTAATTTTATGGCTTTCTTTAAAAACATGGCAATGCTAAAAAAAGTAAGTACTTCTAATAAGTCAGATAGCATCTATTCTTTAGAAAAAAAAATAATTGAACTACTTAAGCCTAATCAATATACACCCAATTCGAAGTATGAAAAAGAGGATGTGTTTAATGAAACTACATTAGATTACATATTTAAAATTTTAGATTTAATTGCAAGTGATAAAGAAGGAAAATTAGATAAGTTAATCAATGAAATTTGGACAGAAACTTTTAAAAGTAAAACAGAAAAGAACTTTACTAAATCATTACTCACAGGGTTTGATGCACTCAATTTATCAGATAAAACTTTCTTTTTTTCTGTTTTTAAATTTCTAGAAGTAAAAGGAATAAACAATATTAATAGTTACACGGAAGAAGATTGGACTAGATTTAAGGATTGGTTACGAGTAATCAGAAATGTGATA
>NZ_PNJW01000094.1 GCF_013822155.1 Flavobacterium sp. | reverse complement strand
TTCTGATTTTTTCAATAAAATACTAAATTGATTGGTATGAACATATCCATTCATTAATAAAAGAATATTTTCAAGGTCTTCAGGATTTGAATTAGTAAACAGTTCATAATATTTCACTGCGTTAGGCCAATCCTGTTTGTTTTGATAAAATTTTCCAACTTCTTTAGCCACTTTTACCTCTCTATCATCTTTAAAATAATGAATCGCTTTTTCCAAATCGAGTGTATATTCCGGATTATTTTTAGCAAAAATTAAAAATTCATTAAAAACACGGTGTTTTATTTTTTGATCAATTTTCGGACTATTCAAAATCTTATGCATAGCCAATGCAGCATTAGCTCCATCTTCTTTTTCTAAATTGAACTTAAACAAACTCACTTGTGCCCAATCAGAACTTGGAATTTCTTTTTCCAGCAACTTTGCAATTTCCAATGCTTTTTCTTCTTGGTTGTTTTCTGAATATAAATAAATCAGTGCCACATAATTGGATTCTTCTTTCGGATTATTTTTGATAGCTTCTAAAAGTTTCTCTGATTCAATTCCTTGGTATTTTGTTGCCGTCATTATTTGGGCACGAAATTGTTCTCTGATTTCTGTTTTACCAACCGTTTCTGTTAACTCATTTATCAATTCCAATGCTTTATCATACTGTTGTGTAAACATGTAAAGCGAAACTAAATCTTCTTTGTATTCTTTTTTAAATTCAATCAGTTTTTTGATAATGATAATCGCATTATCATAATTTCGGGTGGCATAGGACACATCATATAGGCCAACCCAATACCATCGGTTAGACGGATCGAGTTGAGTTGCTTTTTCAAAACTATTATAAGCACTTGTATATTCTTTTTGATAGAAATAATTTTTACCTAATTCGAAATGTACAACCGGATTATTAGGTTGTAATTGCAAACATTTTTGCATCGCATTGATGGCTTTGTCATAATTTTCAATTCCTTTTTCACGTAAAGATTCATAAAATGAATTTTGGAATTCATCATTATCTAATGCAATATCTTCAGGCTCTCCTTGTGAAAAAGCAACATTACATTGGAATAAAATTCCAACAAAAAGTAAGATATGAAATAATTTTTTTTTCATTATACCTGACCCACAACCCCTCTCCAAAGGAGAGAAAGAGCGAGCACTTTATTAAAAATTTTTATTCTAAAACAGAATAATCACCAATACTAATACTTGTAAAATTTCCATCAAAAGAAACATGACTGCCAATCATGGCGTTGTCAAGGTTTGCATTTTTTATTACTGTCAAATTTTGAACCAAACTATTTTTTATAGTTGAATTTTCTACTTTACATCCGGTTCCTAACGACACATTTGGTCCTATTGTGGTGTTTTTAAGCACTACATTATCCCCAATAAAACAAGGTTCAATGATGGTTGAGTTTTCAGAAACTAATACTTTTGAAATCAATTTTTCACCATCCTGATGCAAGAAATTCAACATTCTGGTATTGGTTTCTACCGTTACATTTTTATTGCCGCAATCCATCCACTCATCTACTTTTCCGGGAACAAATTTCAGTCCTTTTTGTTTCATGTTTTCCAACGCATCGGTCAATTGATATTCGCCTCCTTTTACTACATTATTATCCAATAAAAATTGTAATTCTTTGCGAAGAGTTTCACCACTTTTAAAATAATATATTCCTATAATGGCTAAATCAGAGATAAACTCCTTTGGTTTTTCAACAAAATCTACAATTTGATTATGTTTATTGAGCTGAACAACACCAAATGCACTTGGATCATCCACTTGTTTTACCCAAATCACACTATCTGCTGAAGTGTCTAACGTAAAATCAGCTCGAAAAAGTGTATCTGCATAGGCAACAACAATTGGTCCTGACATACTTTCTTTCGCACACATAATGGCATGAGCGGTTCCCAATGCCTCATTTTGGTAGCAAATGGTTCCTTTTGCTCCTAATTTTTCAGCAATGGAAACTAAATCTTTTTCAACTTGTTTACCAAAATCTTTATGAATGATAAAAGCTATTTCTTCAATTTGTTGATTCAGTACACCGGCAATGTCTTCCACTAATCGATGAACAATTGGTTTTCCTGCAATTGGAATTAATGGTTTTGGAACCGTTAAGGTGTGTGGTCTTAATCGTGAGCCGCGTCCGGCCATGGGAACTATTATTTTCATGTTTTTGTTTTTTCTTCCATTGGCTGAAGCCAACGGTAATTTATTTTTGTTTTTTCTTCCATTGGCTGAAGCCAACGGCTATTTTACTCCTGTGCTTCCAAAACCACCGGAACCTCTGGAAGTTTCAGATAATTCCGTTACTTCTATCCATTCGGCACGTTCATGTTTGGCAATAACCAATTGAGCCACTCGCTCACCATTTTCAATTACAAAATCCTCAGTAGATAAATTTACTAAAATCACTCCGATTTCTCCACGATAATCGGCATCAATTGTTCCGGGAGAATTCAAAACAGTGATTCCTTTTTTTGCAGCTAAACCACTACGTGGACGAACTTGTGCTTCATATCCTATTGGTAATTCAATAAACAATCCGGTTTTTACAATAGTTCGTTCTAACGACTTTAGTATAATTGATTCCGTTAAGTTTGCTCTTAAATCCATACCTGCAGAAGCTACTGTTTCGTAATTTGGCAAAGGATGTTGTGAGTTATTAATAATGTTAATTTGCATTTATATTGTTTTTTTCAATATTCGTAATAGGGTGGGTTTTTCATTTCGATATACAAAATAAATGAAAAGTATTAAAAATCCAATTCCAACAAAGTAATTTTCTCTAAATCCATAAAAATAAATGGTTGAAAACAAAATGGAAAGACCTAAATAAAGAAGAATTTTTTTCATATCATAGGGTATAGGATAATAACGATTCCCTAAATAATAAGATATTATCATCATGCTCCCATAGGCTGCAATAGTTGCAATGGCTGAACCCACATAACTGTAATTTGCTATTAATAAAAAGTTTAACACTAGGGTTACTATTGCCCCAACAATGGAAATATAGGCTCCCATTTTTGTTTTATCAGTCAATTTATACCAAACAGATAAATTATGATAAATTCCCAAAAAGAAATTTGCTAAAATAATCAACGGAACTACTTTCATGGCTTCCCAATAGGAATCGTCTCGAATAATAAGCACTTTTAAAAGATCGGCAAATACAATCACAGCCAATAAAATAATCGAACCAAAAATGATGAAATATTTGGTAATCATTGCATAGGTTTTTGGAGCTTCTTCATTATTGGCGTGACTAAAGAAAAAGGGTTCTATTCCTAAACGAAATGCTGTGGCAAATAGTGTCATAAATAAGGCTAATTTATAACAGGCAGAATAAGCTCCAACGTCAATTTTAGCGATGTTTTTAGGTAATAAATAATCAAGTAAAATTCTGTCGAATGTTTCATTGATGGCAAATGCAATACCGGCAACCAAAATTGGAAGAGCATAGTTCATCATTCGTTTCCATAACTTAAAATCAAAATGCCATTGAATGTGCATATAATTGGGCAAAACAACTATCAGCGTTAACAAACTTGCAATTACATTAGCGACGAAAATATAGCCAATTTGAAAATTTTCAATATAGATACTTGCCAAAAACCCATCGGGATTTGAAAGGGCAATTTTAGGTAAATACAATAAAAAGAAAAGATTTAGAGCAAGGTTTACAACCACATTACCAATTTTAACCATCGCGTAAGCAATGGGTCGTTGATAAGCCCTAAGTTTAGAAAATGGAATAATCACTAAAGCATCTAACACCAAAATCCAAATGGTATAAGTAATATATTCAACCTCAATATGCGTAAAGTGGGCAATCTTATTTCTGAATAAAAGTGACCCAATTAAAAAAACCATCGTTGTCCAAAAAATAGAAACAGTAGCTGTTCCAATGACCGATTTTTTATCATTATCACTATTGTAAAAACGAAAAAAAGCGGTTTCCATTCCGTAAGCAAGAATCACATTAAACAACACCATCCAAGAAAAAATAACAGACACTTCGCCATATTCCTGAACGTTTAAAACAGCTGGATTGGTGTAAAGAGGTACTAAAATAAAACTGAACATTCTGGGAAGCACGGTTGCTAACCCATAAATGGCCGTTTGTTTAAAAAGTGATTTATAAATACCCAAAAGAATTCTTTAGTTTTATTGCTCAAATTTAGTTTAAAAAAATGTAAAGGGATTGATTCATTGGTTTTAAATTTCTTTGAATATCTTAGTAGAAACTTTGTGCTTTACTTATTTTACAATGTTTCACAAATCCTATAGAATAATAAATAATCTTGTTTTTGAAATTTGAGTTGGCTAATTTGTAGCCCTTTCAACTACATCTCTAAACTTATAGTGTTTTACTATTCCGGCTTGTTTAAATTCTAAAACAGCTTCAGTCGGTTTTAAGTTGAATTGAGATTTTTGAATAGTAGGAGGTTCATTCCCATATTCTTTTTCTGGATTTGAATCAAAAATTAAATCAGGTTTGACAAAAACGGCTTGGAAATTTTGATCGGAAATTTTTTCTACTACTGTTTTTTGATTCCTGAAATAAAGTGATTGAAGTTGAATTTCAGCAGGAATTGCTTTTTCAAATTGGACAATAAAAATAATTTTATTTCCATTGTTTGAGTAATAATAGTTAGAAATCACAACAGGAAATTCTTGCTGGAATGCTTCTTTGGGAGCACAGCTAAGAAGAAAGAATAGTAGTAAGATTAGTAATTTATTCATTATTTTTCTTCCAAAAATTTAACGAAATGAAACCCTTTTGGCACAAAACCATGGTTGTAATAAAATTTATGGGCAGGAAAATTATTGGTATAAGCATCTAAAGCGACCACTTTACAACCCATTTCAACAGCTTTTTGGTTTAAATATTCCGTGAGCAATTTGCCAATACCTTTAGAACGATGATTGGGATGAACAATTACATTATCTAATTCTAAATATTTTCCACACCATAACTTAGTTCCCACCCAAAAACCGGATAAGCCAATGCTATTATCATCTTCTAAAATAATGACTTGTTTATAATTGTTTGGCAACATTTCATCTAACAAATCTGCATAAATCTGTATTGTAAAATCAGGATACAACTGCTGAATTAAGGGCAATTGTTTAAGCATTTCTGCTTTGGTTGTGAGTTCTTTTAGTTGAATCATTTTTAATAGGTACAAAACTAGTTTTCCAAAGATAAAAAAGTATCTTATTTATTTGACTATCAATCCATCTACTTCTTCACAAACCTACCATAATACTCACCTTCCAAACCATCCACTTTTAAAAAATAAGCTCCGGCCTCCAGTTTTGAAACATCTATTTGGCTGGTCGTTGAATAACTAAAATATACTTTTTGACCCAATGTATTAAAAATTGTAACCGATGAAATGATACTGTGTTCTAAATTGATGTTTAGAACATCGTTTACAGGGTTTGGGTAAATTGCAATTTGTTTTTTTGTAAATTCTTGA
>NZ_PNJW01000093.1 GCF_013822155.1 Flavobacterium sp. | reverse complement strand
TAAAAAGACGAACCTTTGGTATAAAAAGACGAACGTTTGGCATAAATTGACTGACGTTTGGTATAAAATCGTGAACGTTTGGTATAAATTGACTGACGTTTGGTATAAAATCGTGAACGTTTGGTATAAAAAGACGAACGTTTGGGGGTTTTTTTTACTGCTTTTTAAAGAAATTGTTAGTTATATGTGTGCATAACTTAAACCCTTCTTTACTTTTTTGTAGGAAATAATTAATATATTTGAGTAAATCAACAAAGCAAAACAAACCTTCGCCAATCTACCCAAAATTGGGTGTATGTACGAAGGTTTGTAGAGTATATAAACGGGTTGTGCAATAATTTTTGGGGAAACCGGAGAAAACAAAAACAAAGAAAATATGAACAAAATAATTTATTTTTTACTTTTAATAACTACACAATCATTTTATGGACAAGATAAAGTTGCTAAAAAACCAGAAAATGTTATCATAATTAACAATGAGATTTCTTCAATGGAAAAAGTTGAGCAATATGCCAATGAAGGTTTTATTAAAAGTATGAGTAAAGGAGTTTCAGAAAATGAAAGAAATGAATTATTTAAAAAATTTGGAGATAAAATTGGAGATAAAGAATTCATAATTATCATCTCGCTTTTTACTGAAAAAGAAAAAATTGAAAATGACAAAAAGAATGATGAACCATTTGAAAACATAGAAAGCACTAAAAAAAATGACGAATATATTCTAAATGTAAATGACCTTGCAAAGGATTTTACACTTAAATTAATTGATGGTAAAGAAGTAAAACTTTCAGATTTAAAAGGTAAAATTGTACTTGTAAATTTTTGGGCCACTTGGTGTGGACCCTGTTTAATGGAATTTTACGATATTCCGACAAAAATAATTGAACCTTTTAAAAATAATGATTTTGTGTTTTTAGCAATCTCAAAAGGAGAATCTAAAGAAACGGTTTTGAAAAAAGTAATTAAATTAAGAAAAGACGGAATGAATTTTAATTTCGGAATTGATCCAAACGAAAAAATATGGAATGAATATGCAACTAAATCAATTCCAAAAAACTTTTTAATTGATCAAAATGGAATTATTAAATATGTTTCAACAGGAAATGCGGAAGGAAATCTAGAAAATATTGCAAATGAAATTAGAAAATTGTTGCCCAAATAAAACATTAAACAACAGCTGTTCCTATGTAGAGCACCATAAAGTATTCAACAAATAAAAGTCCGTTTGACGATTTGTAGGAAAAAATTAATGTATTTGAATTAATTTAATGACAAGCCTACAAACGACATAAACCATATTACATAGAAATGACAATACAAATATTATCACTTATAATCGTTGGACTTATCGTTGTTTACTTTCTAAGGAAGGAACAAGAAAAGCATAACGATTACTTTGGAAGAAAAAGAAAGTTTACCAAAAAAGAACAGGCTATTTTAGACCACTACAAAAACATTTATAAAGCAGTACCAAACGACAAAAGACTTCCAAATATTAAGCGTGACAAGTTTGAGCTTGAAGATATTGCACTGACAGCAACTGAAATGATTTATGACAATCCTATTCCCACGACCGAGGAGAAAGAAAAAACAAAAATTGGTGATTTAGTAAAATTGCTATTTACAGACAAAGACGGTTATGTTGAGAGAATGTGGGTTGAAGTATTAGAAAAAGAGAACGATATTTTTAAAGGCCTTTTAAGGAATGATGCAATTGAATTTGGCGACTTAAACGAAGGGGAAACTTTATATTTTCATTCTAACCACATTTACGATATTGACAATGAAACCTAAACTAAGGACAAAAACGGCAGCTGCCAACGGGCGTTTGGCACAATTGCGAATTTTGTTGTAAGTTCAGGTTTGTGTTTCGTGAGAATTTTTATCTTAGTGGAAAATTAATGGTTAGGGAGTTTGCAACTTCGCCAAGCGGACGGTAAGTTAGGCGTCATTTTAAAAATACCGAATATGAACAAAATAGCTTTACTAATTTTACTTTTTCTTTCCAAATTAACTTTTGGACAAGCTGACTTTAAAGAACAATTTAAAATATTTACTATTGACAATAACGAATTAGGAAAGGTTGAATTTTGTACTTTCAAATCTAGTATTGACAAGAAAAAACCATTGATGATTTTTATTCATGGTTCAGGAAATGAACCAACTTTTAGTTATCAAACTGACTTGAAAACGTATGCTTGGAAGGGCTTTTTAGAGATTGAAAAATATAAAGATAAATATCACGTTATTTCAGTTTCTAAACCAGGTATACCATTATTTGACACTGTTCAAAAAGACCTAGTTACTTTCCAAACATCCTATCCATTAAATGACGAATTTAGAAATAGATATTCTTTGGAGTGGAGAGCAAAAGCGGCTTCGTTAATAATTGACCAAGCAATAAAACTACTTCCAGTTGATAAATCCAAAATATTGGTGATTGGACATTCGCAAGGTGGACAAGTAGCTCCAAAAGTTGCGGCTTTAAATAAAAAAGTAACGCACGTAGTTTTGTTAAACTCAAATTCATTAAATCATCTATACGATTTTGTTTTACAAGAAAGGTTAGCCTCGTTTAAAGGAGAACAAACTTTTGAACAGACACAGAAAAATATTGACAGTTTGTTTGCTGAGTACAAGAAGATATTTGCCGACCCAAATAGCAAAACAAAAAATTGGAATGAAGAAACATATTATCGTTGGGCAAGTTTTAGCGATGAAACGCCATTAGAAAATATGTTAAAACTAAAAATTCCAATAATGGTAATTGCTGGTGGTAAAGATTTGTGGGGTTCGTTTATTATGAATACCGATTATGTAGAAATAGAATTTCTGCGACATAAAAAAACAAATTTGACCTATAAAGTATACCCAAACGCAAACCACTTTTTGCAAGACGAAATTATAGAAAATGACAAAATAAAATATATTGACTTAAAACCATCACTATTTAAATTAGTTGACGAATGGACAAACAAATAATAAAAGCGAACGGCTAACTAGCAATTGGCAAGATTGCGAATTATGTTGTAAGTTCAGGTTTGTGTTTCGTGAGAATTTTTATCTTAGTGGAAAATTAATGGTTAAGGAGTTTGCTGTGGTGGGAAGTTAGTGGCTATGTTATGACAACAACACAAACGACAAAAAAACAAATAAATTTAATAACGATATGACAAAACAAATCTTTAAAAACACATTAAAAACATTTGCTTTCCTATTTTTTATATCAGCAATCATTTGTTGTAACTCTAACAACAAAGCAGATACGAAAGACAGTTCAACCGCAATTTCTGAAAATGAAAGCATTCCTGACACTATTGTTCAGTTTTTAATTACTTCTGCTTCTAGTGATTTTCGTAATCATCAACCACCGACACCTATTGATTTTCGGAATGTGAAAATTGGCTATATTAAATCACCAAACAATGAAAAGATTTTTATTTTATGTGGTGAATTTTTATCTCAAGAGAATAAAGAGTGGACAGCGTTTACTACTATTAAGACATCGGGATATGAACAATATCTCGGAAAAACACAATATTGCCAAGATGCAACCATGGTTTTGACGGATGAAAGCTTATCCGTTGAATTAAAGAATAAATTGGCAGAGTAATTAAATATTCGGTATTCATCAGCTTATGAGACAATGATACCGAAACAAGACCTTTATTTATTTGACACCAACGACAATTAAAAAATAAACTGTAACGACCTTCAAGTGAGAAACACAGTTTATAATAACAGTTGTTGTTGCATAACCTCTTCCAAAAGATATCCCGTAACGTCGGGATTAAAGTTTGTTTTGTATTTTTGAGTTCAGGGGTTAATTGAAAGTTTAAAATTTACTACATTTAAAAAATGCACTATGAGTAATAGAAGAAATTGGTTAAAGCAAACAAGTTTAGGTGTTGTAGGTTTAGGGATTATTCCGTTTGACAGTTTTGCAATTCCAACCAAGGAAAACATTATTGAAGAAAAAGATATCAACTTAATTCGGTTAAGGTCGAACGAAAATCCTTATGGCCCTTCTGCATTGGCAAGAAATGCAATGCGTGATAGTATAAATGTCAGCAATCGTTATAATTGGGAGTTGTTAGACGAACTTATTGGAAAAATTGCTCAAAAACATAATTTGACTGATCAAAACATCTTATTGGGTGCGGGTTCCTCTGAAATTTTAAATTTAGTTGCTTTGTATTGCTCCAAAAAATCAGGAAATTTAATTATTGCGGAAACTACGTTTGATTATTGGACAGTAACTGCGGAAAATGCAGGTCTTAAAAAAATTGCAATTCCATTAACGGCAGATAAAAAACATGATTTAGCTGCTATGTTAAACGCAATTGACCAGGACACGAAAATGGTTTACATCTGTAATCCTAATAATCCAACGGGAACAATTTGTGCCAATGAAGCACTTCTAGATTTTATAAATGAAGCCACAAAAAAAACAAAAGTTTTAGTAGATGAGGCTTACCTAGATTATACCGATCAACCCTCCCTTGCAAATCTTGTTACGGAGAATAAAAACCTACTTATTGCCAAAACCTTTTCAAAAATATATGGTTTAGCAGGTTCACGTATTGGATATGCAATAGCACATGCTGATACTATAAAGGAAATAAGTCAACTGCAATTTTCTGCCAATGGAAGTGTAAGTATACCCTCTGCTTCAGGAGCTTTGGCCTCCTTAAAGGACAATAAATTTGTGAGCGAAACCATTTTGCTTAATGCCGCAGCAAGAAAATACACGATTGAACAATTGGAGAATTTAAAAATACGTTGTATTCCGTCGCATACCAACTTTGTGTATTTTTCATTAGAAAATTATAACAAAGACTTTTTTGAGCAGTTAAAAAAGAACAATATTCTAGGAACTAAGTTTTATGAAGAAAAGGGAAAATGGTCGAGAATTACAATTGGCACCATGAATGAAATGAAACAATTTATTGAAGCTTTAGCGTAAATATAAAAAAAAGAGCATATAATAGCAGTTTTAAGAAATTAAGGTTTTGAGACTTAATTTAGTATTAAACTCGCTGTAGTAGCGGGAAGTTGAACGACATTGTATGCGAACCGTTTAAAATAGTCAACTATTTTCAATAAAAATAAAAATTATGGGAGCTTACATTCATTCCACTCCGCAACACAAGTTTAATGATTTTAATGAAATTAGTTCTGAAAGTATGCTTACAGAAGAATTGATTCAGGAAATCTTAAATAATAATGTTTTACACATTCAAATAAATTCATACAGGAGCGTGTCATTAAAGACTTATGAAATTCTCAATGATAGAATTTTTTCTAAAAAACCTGAAATTAGTTTGAGACTTTATGGGTGGGGCGAAAAAATGACAGATTTAAAAATTATAGGTAATATGACAAACCTTCAACATCTTTCCGTTGATAATGTAGAAGTCATTAACGAACATTGTATCTCCAATTTAAAAAATATAAAGTCACTTTCACTTGCAACTAAAAATATTACTAATTATGACTTTTTAAATAGTTTGAATGAAAATTTAGAAGAATTATCAATTATTGCCGACG
>NZ_PNJW01000092.1 GCF_013822155.1 Flavobacterium sp. | reverse complement strand
TATAAAAGTTTTTTCAATTGAGTATAATACCATAGTAAATAAACATACCTTTATTATTATAAGCGATTTGAAGAAAGTTAATAATGATTTGAACTAGATTGAGTTAAGGATGCATGTATTTTATGCATACAGAAAACATCACATCATCAGATGTTATTTGCCTAAATAAGCCTTTTTTGACAATCTTGATAAAAAGTGATTATAATAATCTACTTTTTTAATTTATATTTTTTTAATCAGTTATTTTTCAAATTCAAATGAAGTTTCTGCTTTGTTGTTCAGGGTAATATAAGCATCAAATTTTTTTCCTGATTTAGCTTTCATTCCTTTTATTAAAGAGGTTCTATTTGTATTGACCAAGCTTTCAATATTTGCTATGCTGATTTGCACTCCACATATGTTACGGAACTGAACCCAGCTACATGCTACATCAAGACATTTAACAATTTTATCTCTGATAATCAACCGTTGTTTTTTGCATTTTGGACAAATGAGTTCCGGCAGGTTTTCTCTGGTAATGGAAGTTTGTAGCAGTTCATGAGTAATTGAAGCTGCATAGTCTTCCATTTTTTTCTGGAAAACATAAGCATCGACTTCGTTGTTTTCTATTTTCTGCAAAGCCAGCTCCCATTCAGCTGTCATTGCCACATCAGAGATTTTTTTGTCTTTGACAATTTTATAAACCTGTAATCCTTTTTCGGTCGGAATAAGTAATTTTTTTTCTCTTTGTATATAATTTCGGGTAAACAATGTTTCGATAATTGCTGCCCTTGTAGCTGGAGTACCGATACCGATATTTTGTAGAGCTTTCCGCTCTTCTTCATTTTCAATTTGATTTCCTGCATTCTCCATTGCGGATAATAGACCAGCTTCGGTATAGAGAACTGGCGGTTTAGTTTTCTTTTCCAAAACTACTGCATTTTTAATTTTCAGTTCATCACCTGTTTTTAGTTCAGGTAGCTCCTGAACCGGTTCATTGTCTTCATCTGAAAAGTTACTTTTAACAGCACGCCATCCGAGTTCAAGTATTTTGATACCTTTCATTCCAAATTCAATAGCAGAAGACTGTAAAACAATATCGGTTATTTTTTTGGTACAAGCCTGCGAAACAGCTTCCAGCAATCTAAAAGCAATCAAATCATAGATTGCATTTTCCATTGCCGATAATGCGGAAGGGATTTTATACGTTATCAATAAACCGTGGTGATCGGTTACCTTTAAATCGTTAACGATACGTTTGTTGAGGCGTACATATTTTATTTTGGACACAGCCTCTTTCAGAGAAGTACGGCTTTCCAATGCCCTTATAAGTCCGGGAATTTCTTGCCATACATCTTCGGGAATGTATTTGCTTCCTGTCCTCGGATAGGTAATGAATTTCTTTTCATATAAATCTTGAGCAACAGATAGGGTTTCTTCTGCCGATAATCCTAGTCTTTTATTGGCTTCTTTCTGCAATCCCGTCAAGTCAAATAGAAGGGGAGGCTGCTCGGTAACAGTTTTATTTTCTATATCTGTTACAATAGCTGTTTCGTTTCGTCGGATGGATTTTAGTGTTTCGTCTGCCTGTTTTTTATTGTTCCATTTGTTTTTAGAAAGACTTTTAAAATCTAAAAAATCCTTGCGGTGTTCCAATTGGATTTGCCAATAGGTTTGTACAGTAAAGTTTTTGTTCTCCAAAAACCTTTTACAGATTAAAGCTAATGTAGGTGTTTGTACCCGCCCCAATGAATAAACCCCGAAGTCTGAGGCAATACTCAATGCCTGTGAAGCATTAATTCCTACTAACCAGTCAGCACGGCTTCTACCTTGTGCTGCCTTATACAATCCGTCAAAATCGCTACTAGGTTTCAGATTCTCAAATCCCTGTTTGATGGCTTTTTCAGTAAGCGAGTTAATCCATAAGCGTTCAAAAGTCTTATTGCAATTGAGATATTCATAAATATAACGGAATATCAATTCACCTTCACGCCCAGCATCAGTAGCAACAATGATGCTGTCTGAGCGGTTGATGACTTGTTCAATTACTTTCAACTGTTTTAACGCACCTATATCATCAGTATAACTTTTGTCTTTTTTTACTTTTCGAATCGTCAGTAAAAAAGGATTGGGCAATATCGGTAAAGATTCTTTTTGAAATCCTGAAATTCCATAATCTTCAGGTATTGCTAATCCTACAAGATGACCCAATGCCCAGGTAACACAATAACCGTTTCCCTGAAGATAACCTTCTTTTTTTTCCACGGCTCCCAAGTGATATGCTATTTCACGAGCCACACTTGGTTTTTCTGCAATTACTGCTTTCATAATACATTCCAATTTGTGATTATATTTTTCTGCTTCTGGTTTTAGCAGGTGCTTTTAGTTTTTCCTGTTCCTCCTGTTGTTTTTTACTGTCTGGATTTTTTTGCTCGGATTTTAAAGGTTCTTTAATATTTTTGGTAGCCTCATTGGTTTTACCTTCCGAATTGACAGCAGTTTGTGTTTTATGGACTTCAGTTGGTTGCATTCTTTCCTTATATTGATTAGGAAACTCAAAGCTTGTTTTTCCGGTTTCCTTGTTGAAAGTAATATAACCCTGATACGGTTGCCCTTTTTTATCTTTCAATCCATCAATGTAAACGGTTTGACCGTTTTTGAAATCCTTATGTTGCTCATCGGTCAATTCCTTACCACGGAATGTTTTTAGAGCTTCCTGCGGTTGGCTTTGCTGATTATTTTGAGTTTGAGCGTTACTATGGGTTTGCCTGTTGGAATTATTACGGTCAAATAGGAACTCCACGTAACGTTTGTCTGCATTGAACTGTACTGAAGCAGAGAATTCGGTCCCTTTTTTGGAGATCATTCCCTCGATGTGAAGTGGTTTGCCTTCCATTAAGGTTTGCTTTTGATCATCATTTAGCTTTACACCCTTTATTTCATCTGGAATTTTAATAAAATCCGTCCGTAAGGCAATAATATCATTGGTAAGTCTGTCTATACTGATAATAGACGGTATTAGTTCGTTCGTTTTAGAGTTAATTAGATTAACTACACGTCCCATATTTCCTGTTTCGAGCAAGTTTTTCTTGTCATCATCTGTAAACTTATGACCAAAGAACTCAAAGTGCAGGTTAGGTTCTTTTTTGATACCGTGTATTGCCACGATAATATTCCCAGCTTCACCTTGCTGTAAAGATAGGCGGGCATCTGTGCGGAGGATAGAACCTCCAAGATTAATGCCTATCGGTAAAAGTTCATTGGTTTTGTAGCCTTTTAATAAAGGTTCTAGTAGGTTTCTTTTTTCAAGATACTCCTTGCTTAATCCAATGTTTTTCATTGTGTCCCAATCAATCATTTCGGGATTAAAGTGGTATTCACTTGTTTTTGGTGTTGTTTGTGTTGTTTCCATATTATTTTTATTTACTTGTTTTTGTTCAGCTTTTAACTCAGCTTTTTTAAAAAATTCTTTGTTCTCTGGCGTTGGATTATCTACCCGTCTTTGCAATTCTTCCGCTATTTCAACGGCGAAGTTTGCGGGTCCGTTGAAAAACGAGAATTTGGTAGGGTTTTTTAGTTGACTTATGAAGTTGGAGAAGAAATTGGAAAGGAAATCGCCGTGCTTGTCGATCCGCATAAACTGATTTTGGTTTTTTTTCGTGGGTTCAACGGTTTCCATTTTTCCTTTTTCGTCAATACTTTTTACAGCTTGGATTTTCATTTTTTCTTTATCCAATACCAACAATATGTCCGATAATTGTTCAGTGATTTCCTGTTTATTCGTTGTCTTTTTACTCATAATAATGATTATTAATACTTTATAAATCCGAAGTTAATGAGTGCTTATAATCGGTTTACACTTAGACTTTACGTGGGATTATTTGTCAGCTTTTGTCCTTTATTCTTGCTAATGGAGTATTAAAACTTTCTCGGATAAATTGATGCACATCGGATAGTTTGTAATAGAGTTTTCCACTTATGGTATAATAGGGTAGTTTGCCTGTGGAGCGATATCGTTGTAAGGAACGTGAGCTAACTTTTAGCATTTGAAGTAAATCCTGATTATCCAAAAGTTCTTCCCCATCGATACTGTTTCGCTGTTTTTGAGAAGCATTAATATGGTCTTTTAAGATATCAAATCTCTCCATAATTCGTTCCATCCATGCTATAAATTCTATTCTGTCTATATTCATAACTTTTAATTTTGTATCATTTTGTGAATACAAAGTTGTAAAGATTGACGTGGATTGTGTGCCAAGTTTTACCCATTGAATATGCAGATTTTTATTTTTTTTTGAATTTGAAAAACTAATAATTATCGTTAGATTTCATGTGTTTTTGCGATTATGTGAGAGTAACTTAGAGAAGTCATGCCAATTGGCACATATTGGTATAAAGAGAAATTTTACAAGTATAACTTTTAGAAATGCTATAAGTCTTTATCCATATATTGTTCTAATGATGATTTGAGTTGGTCTAAAAAAAGTGTTCGATTACCAGCTCGATCTTTCATTCGATGGAAAGCGTGATGAATATCTCCTAATTCTGTGCGAAATAGTAATTGAAAAATTAAACTGATTTTCCTAATACCAATTTTACCATTCGAAATTGCTCCAGATACATAAAGAGCATAAATCAATTCTATTAGGGCATTTTTAGAATCTGTCCAAAATACATCTTTAGTATTTTCCGAATTTTGTATGATTAGATTAGAATTATCTTCAAAGTTTATTTTAGAAAGCAAATAAGTATAAAGCAGTTCGTTGGCAATGATTCTAGCAATTTTATAGTCATAATAGGTGGAAAAATGATTATCGATTTCAAAAATAAAACTGTTCATACCTATGTTAAGGTTAACTTTTCCTAATTGAAAAAAGTCATGATCTCTGTCTGTTCTCCCTGAACGATAGTAACGATAAAAATCAGAATTATAAATGTGTTCTTTATATTCTTGTTTTAGGAGTTCCAATTCATTAGAAAAATATTTATGATATAATTTTCCATTACTTACAGGACATGAGATTTCTATTCTGTACACTTTATTATAGTAAATCAGTTTTCCTAATATTTGTGGCTTGACTTTTTTAAAGAATTCAATTTCTTCTTTTTCATTACTAAAACGATGTTCTAGTACTAACTTTTTTACCTCTGATAATAAATCACGAAGAAAAATAGTCATATGATGAGCTTCATTAATTATGTGTGCTGATTCTAAGCTGACTTTTTGTTCTTGTTTGTGAATACTCGAAAGTGCGTCTCTGTAAATGGATCGTATCATAATTAACAATATTAAAGTGAAACAATTATTCTCTTATAAAAATGCCATATGTTTTCTTTCCTAAGTTTTTATACTATTTTTTAATTTCTTTATTCGTCTAAAGAGTTAGTCTTAAACGATATTCCGATGGAGATATAGAAATATGTTTTTTAAAAAAATTACTAAAAAACGATGGACTACTAAATTGTAATTCATCACTGATACTTGAAATGGTCAAATCATCGTTTTGAAGCATTTTCTTTGCTTCTATAATGATTTCTTCTTCTATCCATTGTTTAGCAGTTTTACCTGTTACATCCTTAATTGATTTGTTAAGATGGCCGGCTGTAACAAATAATGAGTTAGCATAAAATTTGACATTATGTTGCTCTTTGTAGTGTATTTCTAAAATTGAAAAAAAATGAAATACAAGC
>NZ_PNJW01000091.1 GCF_013822155.1 Flavobacterium sp. | reverse complement strand
TTGGAGAGAAACTTAGGTAATAGTAGAACAATTGAAGGGAAAGAAATTCCTCTAAAATACAAACACAAGACTTTTTGCGAAAATAAAAGAACAATTTCAATAAATAAGAAATAATGGGACAAATTACTAAATCAAATACCGATTCATATAGTCAAATACAAGATATGCTAAAAGCATATTATCCTATTTTGTATTTAACAACTTTCGAATATGATAGAACTAAACAAAAGTTGATAGGTGTTGCAAAGAAATTAAATAAAGAGTATCATTTTTATGAATGGAATTGTGTAGATGGTTTGTCTGAAAGAGATTTAACTGATGGTGGATTAAATTCAATAGATAACATAGAGGAACCTGAACAATTATTAAAACATATTGCTTCCCAAACTGAAAAAGAAGGTTCTGAAATTTATCTTTTAGAAGATTTTCATGATTTCATTAATGAAAGAAACATTAAAATTCAATTAAGACAATTAGCAGAAAAATTAAGATTTTATAGAAAACATATTATTATTGTTTCTTCAATATTAGTTTTACCTGTTGAACTTGAAAAATATATTACAGTTATAGAATTACCTCTTCCTGGCAGAGTAGATTTAGAAAAAGTTCTGAATGCTGTTGCAAAAAATGTAAAAACAGAAATTGATGATAACCTTAGAAAAAAATTGATAGATTCTGCATTAGGAATGACAGTTATGGAAGCCGATTTGGCATATTGTTTGGCAGCAGTAAAAGATAATATGGGAATTAATTCTCCTAGGACTGTTGCTTTTGAAAAAGAACAAATTATCAAAAAAAGTGGTTTGTTAGATTATTATCAAGTCAATGACAGTCTAAAAAATATCGGTGGGATGAGTAACCTTAAGGATTGGCTTGAAAAAAGAAAACAAGCTTTCGATTTTAAAGCTCAAACATGGGGTTTGTCAGAACCTAAAGGATTATTACTTCTAGGTGTACCCGGTTGTGGTAAAAGTTTAACTGCTAAATGTATCGCTTCGTTATGGAATATGCCTCTTCTAAGACTTGATATGGGTAGGGTATTTCAAGGAGAAGTAGGTAGTAGCGAAAATAATATAAGAAGAGCAATTGCTACAGCAGAAGCAGTGGCACCATGCGTTTTATGGATAGATGAAATTGAAAAAGGACTTTCTGGTGTTCAAAGTAGTGGTTCTACAGATGGTGGAACAACAGCTAGAATATTTTCTACAATACTTACATGGATGCAAGAGAAAACACAACCAGTTTTTATTGTTGCAACCGCAAATGATATATCTCAATTACCGCCTGAATTATTGAGAAAAGGAAGATTTGATGAAATATTTTTTGTTGATTTACCTTCAGCTGAAGACAGAAAAAGTATTTTTTCAATTCATTTAGCTAAAAATAACCAAAAAGCAGAAACTTTTGGTTTAGATGTACTAGCAAAAGAATCAATTGGATTTAATGGGGCTGAAATTGAAGAATGTGTAAAAGAAGCTATGTTTACTGCTTATACAGATAATCCGGATGATCCAAAACTTCAAATTATTCATCTTTTAAATGCAATTAAAGATACCGTTCCTTTATCAATGACAATGAAAGAACAAATTGAGTTTTTGCGTAAATGGGCTAATAGTAGAGCAAAACAAGCCAGTGCACCAAATAATGAGGATTTAAAAGAAGACGGGAATGTTTCTCTAACCAAAAAAGAAATACAGTTAAATAGAAATTTTGATTAATAATATATTGGATCGATACTAAAATATGTCATTTTACATTTATATAACCAATTCTTCCCAATGCTAGAAAAAGCAAAAGCCTATTCTTCATAAATGAATGGGCTTAATAAACATTATTTCAATGCTTTTGAAATCAAAGCTATTGCCGTTACAACCGCTACGGTTAAGGCTATTCCGTTTACCAATTTAGCAGTGTTTCCAAAAACGGTAACTCAAGTAGATTTGAGACAAACAATAGCTTTTTCATTCAGTGGGTTATAAGAATCACGCATACGCCATTACTCATTTTGCGGCAGTTATTTTTTTTTCATTTGTTCATACTGCTTAATAGTATCAATACCATGTATCAATTTGCTGTCTTTTGATTTTACCTCGTTAATAAAAGCGTTGCATTGAGCCTCTGTAATAACGCCTTTTTGATAACCCTCTAAAAGAATATCCATCGTAGTCAAATAAACAATACCATAATAAGCACAATAGTCTTTTATATCTTTCAAATTGCTGCTGGCAATATAATCTTTAGTGTGTTTAGCTACAGCCAAACAAGCAGCCTCCCCATCACCCATTGTGGTTTTTAATCGGGCATATTCAATAATAATTTCCTTCTGATTTGGAAAAGGTATGACGGGTATTTTTGACCATACTAAAAAATTCGATAATGAAACTATGCTTTGTTTTCGCTTATCTAACTCGGCTTTCACCTTGTCCAAAATAACAAAACGGTCCGGGAATATTTTCGGTAAAAGCAATTGTTGACCGGCTTTAGTGTAATGGATGATGACATCACAATCCAATAATATTCTGGGCTCAGTACTAGTTTTCTTCCCCATGATCATTAAATTTTGGATCATCAATATCTAAACCTATATCAAGCATCAAAGAATGATAGTGACTCTCTGAAATTTTATCAACATCATAAAGTGCTTTAACTTTTGTACCATAATCACCTATAACTTTTTCTTCATCGCTTTTCTCATACAACTTTGTCGGATAACCATGTTCAACAGCACTTTTTTTGACACCCATTAAGTAGTGCTTGTAATCATCGTAATGAATATATTTTTCTCTACCTAGTCTAAGCAAAAGTGCAGCTCTGGATACACCAAAATAGTGTTCCATTTTTATAATAGTAGCCAATGATACTTTTTCGCCCCATTCTAATTCTTTTTCCGGAATCTGTTTCGATAAAGCATCTCGTGGCATTAGAAGAAACGAACTAAATACATCAGCATTATATTCTTCTTTATCTTTTTTATCAAAGGTTCCGGCATTACACATCTGGAAATTAAAATCATTTTGAATAAAGAGATGATATAATTCATGACCAATGGTAAAGTTTTGTCTACCTATAGAAACAGCCGAATTAATCAACATGAATAATGATTTATTGTTCTTAAGTGCCATTCCGGAAAATTTACTTTCCAAGGGTTTATAGACAGTTAAAACACCTAAAGTCAATAAAAGTTTTTCAAGATCAAGAGAGGTCTCGGTTCCTAATCCCAATTCTCTTCGGAACTTGTTGGCTCTAGCCTCTAATATTTTCTCATTATAAGCCATGATACAAACGATTAATCTTAATATATTTTTACAATCTTACCGAACGCTGAAAGCTTTTCCATATCATTTTCTGTAACAGAGTCTTTTCTAAAAGCAAATACAACCTCCGCCATGGCTTCTTCAACGGTTTCACTAAAAAAAATAGATAATTCCACTCCAAACAAATCAGATAATTTTTCTAAAAATTCCAAAGGAACTTCTCGCTCATTAGTTTCGTAAAAACTAATCATCTCTCTTTTTACATCAAGAAAATTGGCTAATTTTTCTTGTGTATAGCCATATCTTTCTCGGAGTCCTTTAATAACTAATCCAGTTGTTGCTTCCATGATGTTGTTTGTTTGAATTTTAAATGTATTTTTTTGGCAACCATTTTCTGTTACAAAAGTAGACATTTTTTTTTATTTATTAATTTTTGTACATTTTTTTACGTAATTCTTTTTGGCAGTAGTGTATAAATAGTTACCACAATAATAATTAATTTTATTCCCGTAAATCGTTGTTAATATGAAAACTATCGAATTAACAAGAAAAGAACTATACGACCTGGTTTGGTCCACAACAATGTCCAATCTTACGCAGAAGTACGCACTTTCCAGAGAAGGTTTTAAAAAAATTTGCAAACAATTTGAAATTCCGATACCTCAAAACGGATATTGGTTAAAACGTCAATATAATAAAAAAGTAAAAATTGAAAAGCTCAATCCGGTTTTCGGTGGCGTAGACAAAATTGTTTTGCCATTAAGAGAAGAAGGAAGTTCAGTTAATATAGACCAAACCCCCTTAACCATCAGAACCAAAGAAATAGAGAACGACCCAAACGCTCCTTTAATTGTTCCTGATGAAATAACAAAACCGGATATTCTAACAAAACAAACCCGTCAATATTGGAAAGGTAAAATTTCGTTCACCTCATATCGCGAGGACAATAGAATTACCTACCCAATCAGAGTTGAAAAAAACAACAGAGAGAGAGCATTAAGATTCATGGATACATTCACAAAGTTAATCCGATATAGAGGTCATACGATGTCAAAAGAGTATGGTCATGATTGCGTACAAATTGATGGGATAAACATCGAGATTGATTTAAGGGAAGTATCAAAACGTATTCCACCAACAACTATTTATGGAACATCAGAATATGTTCCAACGGGAGAATTTATTTTTAAAGTGGGTAAATATTCTGGTGAAAGAGAATGGCGTGATGGCAAAGTTAAATTAGAAGGAATGTTAGCTAGGATTGTGGCCAAATTAGAACTTATTGCGGAAAGAGAAAAAGAATGGGAAGAAAAGTCTAGAATAGCTAATTTAGAATGGGAAGAAGAACAAAAACGTAAAGCCGAAATAAAAAAACGTAGAGATGAAGAAGTAGAAAAATTTAATAGATTAGTCAAACTATCCGAGCAATACAACAAAACCCTTATGATCCGCCAGTATATTGAAGCGGTGAAACAAAAAGAAATCAATACGAATAATCTAAACCCAGAAACACAAGAATGGATAAATTGGGCAAATGACAAAGCAGATTGGTTAGATCCTTTAATCAATAAACCGGACGAAATTTTAGATAACTGATAAAAATAAAAACGGTAGAAAATTGAAATTTAAAACACTTCTCTTTAAAAGTAGGGTGATTTCATTCAAAAGACATTATTTTTTTTCACCAAGTCAAATTTCAATCGATAACCTAATTTATCCGCCATCAATTCAAGCTGTTTAATGGTAGGTGAATACTTTTCATTCTTCCATTCACTTAATCGTTCTGGTCGCTTGCCGGTTAGCTTTCCAAAATCTTTTTGATTTAATTTAGAAATTTCTAAGAGCTTTAAAAATACTTCTGTTTGTAAACTCATAATGATTTTTTTTACAAATATAACCTTACGAATGGAAGAAGAAAAAAATTATGAAATGAAAAAAGGAAACTAGTAAGAACGGATAAAATCAAAAAAACTAAAGAACTAAAAAACTAAAAGAACTCTTCTCTGCCCGGTATAAAGTTTTAGTTCTCCGATTGCCACCGCTTCCCACCGCATAAAAGTTTTTGTATGCCCACAAAAGCATTCCTCCGAAATAGTAGAATAATAGAAAACAAAAAAAACACTAAACTTTTTTCATGATTTATTGGTATATAGATTCAGACTGAACAAAAACCTTATTTAGTCGAAGTATTCCTAAAGCCGGTGCTGCCGTTTGCTTCATTTCGCTAATTTAATTTAAAGAGCAGTATTTAATTTAATGGAAAATAACGGCGATTATTGCCGTTGAAATAAATTCACGTAAATTAAATAATTTATATTACCTTTGAATAACGGCGATTAACACCGCAATAAGCTAAGCTTTTAAATTATGGCTTTAAATGTAATACGAAGAAAAGAGTTATATGAAATAATGCCCGAGGGTTTAATAGCCACTCATAAATGGCTTATGGAAAATAATTTAACACGTCACGCAATAGATAATTTGGTTAAAAGTAATCAACT
>NZ_PNJW01000090.1 GCF_013822155.1 Flavobacterium sp. | reverse complement strand
ATTGGATCCAAATCTAGAATCGACGAAAGCAATGATTCAAAAATTAGAAAACATAAGTAAATAAAAGGAAAATTTGATAAAGAACGATATGATATTAGAAGTTATACTTGAAGTCTAAAACTAAAAAAAACCATTCCTATCGGTTTGGGCATTAATTTTGTTTAAAAATCCAAAGCTATCTAAGAAAAATAGAGTTAACATACTTTTAAACTACATTAATAGCTTTAGAAATACTCAATAAAAATTATTTTAAGAATAAAGTGTTTGTTTTTTATGTAATTTTGAAAGTAACCTTAAATCGATGAACAGAAATCTTTCATAAAAGACTTATATTTAATTCATATGTACTAGTTAGCAGAAAGACGAAAAAAAAGGCACAAAAATGAAATATATCATAAAAGACGAAAAACTCGAATTAATATACGAACAAGGAAAAGGTGCTTGGACTTATCATTTACGAATTCCAAATTCCAAAGATATAGAAGGAAAATGGGGCGATATAAAAGTGTCTGGTTTCATTGATAATTACAAAATTGAAGCAAGAAATCTTGCTCCAATCAAAGGAGAGGATAAAATGCTTTCTATAAACGGCGAAATAAGAAAAATAATCAATAAAAAAGGTGGTGACTTTGTTACCGTTTCACTCTATTTATTATCCAAAAAAGAAGAAATAACAAAAAAGCAAATTTTAGAAACCTTCAAAGAATCAGGAGTTTTAGGAGCTTTTGAAAAATTAAATGAATTTGAAAAAAATGAAATTTTCGAAAGTATCATTTCTCAAAAAAATGAAGAGAAACAAATCAAGATAATTATAAAACATATTGATATATTAAGTGGGAAATGATTGGGTAAACATCTTTAAACTTTTTAAAAGAACTTAAAAAAAATCAATAGAGTCGTTTGAGCAAAACATAGTAATTTATCTAGCCCACAAGGAGTAAGTTTTCATTCAGTTTCCGAAATGATATTTATATTGCCCGAAATCACTAAGTTCCGCAGATCACAACAGTTAAAAAGCCACTAGATGTTAAAACAAAAAAGCCAGGTCTCACGACTTGGCTTTCATTTGTTTAACTCTAAGCAACTTAAGGAGACGTCTATATTTAGACGTCTTTCTTTATCATCATTACAACATGCTGATTTATAATAAATTAAACTCAAAAATATTCACTTCGAAAAATATTCGCCTTTTTTGAGTCTTGATTGGCTAAAATGTTTTAGCGTCAAATCTCACTATATATGAGCATTATGTGTTCGAAATCTCCCTGACCATTCATTCATCTCATCCGTCTTTGATATCATCTTTCTTGAAAGTACTGGCCAACAGATATAGAAAATCCAAAATAATGATTGCCTCGTCTTCATTAACTCTGATCCCTCCTTGTCTTAATGTTTTTATTGCCTTGTCGATAGAAACCTTTCTGCTTGAAAAAGGCTTTATAGTTATGTAATTTCTTTTTTCATAAACTTGAGAATTTAGTTGTTTTACATCTAAAACTATAGCATTATAAATTACAATCTTTTTAATAGCCTGATCGATTTGCAACGGGTTAAACCCCTTACTTTGTACATTTATTGACACTGGAGAAAACAAACTCGCTATGTGTCTTTTACCAACAATGTCTTTGGCTTTGTAAAACTGGTAAATATTAATCTCATCATCTAACCAAACATTTTTATTGCTAGAATCATATCCAATAAGTATCTGTTCGAGATGCTGCAACCTACCGTTCAAATAATGAATATTTTGATTATGTTCCTTTTTAATACACCTGAAATCTTCGAAGTCTATTTTTCCTGTAAGTAAGTGACTTCTCGCATTGGATATTAACTCTTCAAATTGAGAAATTTCAGTAATGACAGCCTTTTTTTCATCTAAACATTGTCTTCTAGCAGAGAAGATATTTTCATCTTCAAGCACCAAACTGAAAAGCTTGTATACAAACGGAGAAAGGGTTATTGTTTTTAACTGATCTTCATACAAGGCTTCTAAAATATCAGCCCTATATCTTCCCTTGCATCTTGAGGTAGAACAATGGTAATACCTATATTTTGAAAACTTTCCCTGTGATATACTGCCTGTAAATCTACATCCACAAAATGGACAGTATGTAAATCCCCTTAGAGGGAATAAAAGCTTTCTACAAAATTTTGCTTCTTTCTGTTTGCGTCTGCTTGTAAGCAGTATTTGGACCTTCCTAAAAAGTTCTTCGGATATGATGGGTTCATGTATGGCCTTTACAAATTGAATCTCTTCGTCTTTCGTTGCACTAACCGTTATTATACCACAATAAGTGGGGTTTCTCAGTATCTTCCAAAAATTGTTCTTACTGCATTGAAGACCTTTTTGACATACCATTATCCTGACTTGACTAATAGAAAATGTCCCCTTTGCAAACTGTTCAAAAGCCCATTTGATTAAGTTTGCCTCCGGGAACTTCGGCACTATAATCTTCCTGCCTTCCTGAGTTGACTGATTACTATATCCCATAGGTGCCCGTCCTGGCAACCTACCCATTTTACGAGATCTTCGCATACCATCCGAAGCATTTTTACCCCTCCTGCTGTTCTCCGCTTCCGGTATTGAAAGGTAAACTGCAAGCATAACTATGCTTTCAGGCACTTCAAAATCAATTGGCTGGTCGATTGCCATCGCTGTAGTGTTAAGTCCTTTCAATATTCTAAGCATATGGTATGCAAATTCAATGTTTCTGCTAAAACGATCCCATTTTATAAACAATATGCTATCTGGAGGGCTTTTTTTGTTCCTCTTTAATGTATTGATAATTTTCTTCCATTCTGGCCGATTAAAATCCTTTGCTGAAAAGTTCTCCTTAAATATCCCCTTTACTACAATTTGGTTCTGTTCGCAGTACCTTAACAACCTATCTTCCTGCTCAGGAAGAGAATAGCCTTTTCTCTTCTGTTCGTCAGTACTTACCCTGACATACAAATACGCTGATTTCATAATATTTAAACTTGATAATTTCAAAATAAAATTATCAAGTTTAAAAAAAAGACTTCTACATGTAACGATTAAAATAGTTTTGAAAATAAAAGCATCTGAGAGAACTTTAATCTTTAGTACCCATTATATTAAGCTAATACACTATCTAGTAGTTATTTCCAAGAGATTTCTTTACCGCTTGTTTGTTAAAACATATTAATTCTTTTTTTCAAAAGAAAAAAGATTAATATTGAAAATCAATGTCAATCAACATCATTAAATTCTCATCATTAATCACTACAAAATGAGCCTAAGTTTAGTATTACCTATTAACTCATTTTACTTAAATTATATTTATGATTTCGAAATAATAAGTTTTAATTTAATCAATTATTAGTAAATTTTATTAGAAGAAAAACTTAAAAGGAATAACTGAAAATATTTTTTAGATAAATCCCTCCAAAAATAATCAAACTCAAATAACTTAGTTATTTTAACAAATTCTTAATCGAATTTCATTTAAATCTGTGTAATTTTGTAATGTTTTGATTTTATATATGAAAAAACTTCACATTATAGTATTATTATTTTTAGGCATTTTTTTAATGCCTACGAGTGCTATTGCATGTGGTGTCAAGAACTCAAAAAAATCTTGTAACAAGGAAATTTCATGTTCTAAATCAGAAAAAAAAGAGTGTTGTTGTACAGATAAATCCAATAGTGAAGAAAACAAAGGATGTAATGGCAACTGCGATAACTCTCTTTGCGGATGTGCATCAACCTGCACCACATCAACAGTTAGTTTTTTATCAGAAATTAATTTTGTAACCCGTGTTTTTAACTTCCCTGCGGTAGAAAAAGTAAATTTTCCTAACGCTCAATCGTCTATCTCAGATGGTTTTTATTCTATTTGGCTAATTCCTAAAATAAGCTAAATAACTTTTTTGACAGCCAAAACTGTGTCAAAATGGTAGCTTTTTTGCTATCCACATACAAATTCATACAGTTATAAATTATGCTACATCACTAATAATGATATTATAGCCTTTACATCAACTGTAATTCATTAAAAATTATTTTTATTAACTAATCAAAGTACTCGCTTTGATCAAATATCATTTAAAATGAAAAATTCATTTATAAACATAATGGTAGTAATCTGTGTATTGCTATCAACTACAACAGATGCACAAATTAAGAATGCTACAACCGAGACAGTTAAAATTTACGGTAATTGTGGCATGTGTAAAACAACCATTGAAAAAACAGGAAATATCAAGAAAATAGCGAAAGTAGATTGGGATCAAGACACTCAAATGGCTACTTTAACTTATGATACAAAAAAAACAAACCAGGATGAAATTCTAAAAAGAATTGCCCTAGCAGGATATGATAGTGATAAATTTCTTGCTCCGGATGATGTATATAATAATCTTCATGGATGTTGTCAATATGAAAGAGTTGCAAAAGTTCATGTTAAGGAAGAAATCGGGATAGCGACTACCGAAGGAAATGCTAGTCATAGTAATCATTCTGAATCAGCCAACGTCGTGGTAGAGAATGAAGATCAATTGAAAGCAGTATTCGAAAATTATTTTCTAGTAAAAGATGCATTAATTGCCTCTGATGCAACTAAAGTTGCTTCAGCTTCAAAAGAACTTTTGAGTGCTGTAAATACCATCAAAATGGACAAACTTGAAATGGATGTTCATATGGTATGGATGAAAGTTCTCAGTTCAATAAAAGAAGATGTAAAACAGGTTGGAGACAGCAAAGACATCAAACAGCAACGTCAACATTTTTCAAATGTATCAAAAGATATGTACGGTCTAATGAAAGTGGCTAAATATGAATCCCCTATTTACTATCAGTTCTGCCCTATGTATAACGATGGAAAAGGTGCCAATTGGTTAAGCAAAGAAAACGCTGTAAAAAATCCATATTATGGGTCAATGATGTTGAGTTGTGGTAAAACGGTAGAAACTATAAAATAAGTAAAATGAAAAAGCTATTTTTTATATTTTTCATAATAGCCAATACTTTTATAGTAAATGGACAAATAAAAGTCGGAGACAAATTACCCGCTATCAAACTAAAAAGCAGTCGAAATAGTGACGTCAACTTAACATCATTTCAAGGAAAATATATACTCATAGATTTTTGGGCATCATGGTGTGGCCCGTGTCGGTTAGGTAATAAAAAATTAGTAAAACTCCATAGTGAAATTAGTCCTGATAAGATAGAAATCATTGGAATATCCATCGATACAGACGCTAATAAATGGCTAAAAGCCATCGAAAAAGACAAAATAAAGTTCACCCAATTAATTGATCCGAAAGGGTTTGATTCGAACACAGCTGTTCTATTTGGCGTGGAGGAATTACCATCTAAATTCTTATTTAGTCCTGAAGGTATTTTAATTGCAACCAATCCTAAAGAGGAAGAAATAACCAAATTAATTAAAAAATAAAAAATACGATGAAGAAAATAAATAAAGCATACATAGTAATCGCATCAATAATTTTAATGTTTTCACTTAAAAGTAATGCACAAATTATAAAAGCGGAAATAAGAGCAACGGGTTTAACGTGTTCAATGTGCTCCAATGCAATAAATAAACAATTAAAAAGTATGCCCGAAGTGGCTAATGTAGAAACCGACTTAAACACAAACACATTTACAGTAACATTAAATGAAGGCAATAATTTAAGTCCAAAATCTTTTAAGGATAAAGTAGAAAATGCAGGTTTCTTCATAGGTTCCTTAATTATAACTGCAAAGCCGGAAACCATAACCCAAAGTACTTACATTTTGGTTAGTGACAAACCAGATAACATGAATGAAATACAATTTCAAGTGGTTGACAAAGGCTATGTGACTGAAAAAGAGTTCAAAAAATTATCCAAATCATACAAAAGTGTTGAAACTTATGCTTCAAACAACGAAGATGATTTTCACATTAAAATTCTAAATTAATGAGAAAGATTATTTTAGTTGCAGTTGCAATAAGTTGCCAAAACATTTTTAGCCAGGAGTTATTTGTAGTAACGGATCCGGCTAGTAATGTTCCTGCAAATTCCCTGGCGGTTAATGTGATGCAGTCACTTTTCAAAGAGGAAATGAAATCAGGCTACAATTACCATTTTATGCCCGAAGCAACTTATGGACTAAACAAAAACATTATGTTCCGGGCTTCTGCTTTCATAAGTAACCGAAGCAACCAACTGGTGACTGAAGGAGGTAGTTTTTATACAAAGTACCGTTTCTATTCCTCCGATGATC
>NZ_PNJW01000089.1 GCF_013822155.1 Flavobacterium sp. | reverse complement strand
AGAAGGAATTAAAATTCCAAAAAATAAAAAATATAAGCGATAGAGGTATGCATCGTTTGTTATGTCAGAATAATTTGCAGTGTAATCTTTAGAAAATTTTGAACGTTTTTTATTTAATTTTAAAAACATTGTGGTTACTAAGACAATCAATATAACCAACAACCAATAATATTTCTTAAAACTTTCAAACGCAACTATATCATTATCAGTTATGTTGCGATTTGTTGTTGCTGAATAGACAGCAGAAGAAATAAAGTTTACTAAAATGAAAGAAAACAATTTCAGAGAAAATGATAAGGGCATTTGTTTGTTTGGGTTTGTTTTTCAAGTCTAAAAATATAAAAAAAAGAGTTGCATACTAACTACAACTCTTTTTTTATTGATTTTTTTTATTTTAAATAGTTATTCTAGGTCGTTTCCAATTTCCTCAATTTCACTTTCTTCATTTATAGGAACAATATTATTGTAGATAGTATAAGTTAAAGAGTACCAAAATGGCATTGTGAAAAAGACTCCGATACACAGCCCAATTAGTCCAATAAATATTCCAATAATCCCGACAATAATTAATCCGAAAATTATAAAAGGATTTTTTATAATTAATTGTGCACTTTTTGTTATTGCTTCAAAAGCATTTTGATTTGCAAAAATGATAAGTGGAACGGTTAAAAAAGTTAAAAATCCAATGATGTAAGTTAATATCGTACCTAAAACAGTTAAATTCATAGAATCTAAAGTGGTACTGATTCCTAAATTCACAACTGCTAATAGAGAAGCAGAAATAAATAATTCTTTAAAATGAATAGTTTTATAATAGTCAAAAACAGTCCCCATGGTGAACTCTTTATTTTCCTCTGCTAAATGAGCCATTTTTAAAAAACCGGCACCAATTGGACTAAAAAGACCAGAAATCAGAACCATTACTCCAATGTAAATTAAGATTCCAACAGTAGAAAAATTTAGGGGATTAAAATCGGTCAAGGTTTCAGTTAAATTAGCAACTCCCATAAATGTAGCGACTATTGCAAATCCTATACCTATTAGTATTATCATCAATAATAATATTGTTGCACCCCCAAGTAAGGCAATTTTTTTATAATTTTCAAAGGATTTTTCAATAACTAATCCAAAATCAAGTGAATAACCAAATGTAATGGCATGTTTAATTTGCGTGTCTTTATTTTCCATACGTGATATTTTAGAGCCAAGATAAAACTTTTTTTATAAAATTCAATTTGTTTTTATACGGAGCATATCGAATAGGGTTATCTCCCCAATTCGGTTTTTTTACAATTGCTTTTTGATGAGAAAAAGAATCAAAACCTAATTTACCATGATATGCTCCAATTCCACTGTATCCAACCCCTCCAAAAGGCAATCGATGATTGGAAAAATGAACCATGCAATCATTTACACATCCTCCACCGAAAGTGAATTTTGCAATCATTCTCTCTGCAAATTTTTTATCGTTTGTGAAAACGTATAATGCTAATGGTTTTTCATATTTTGAAATTATATTTTCTAAATCATTTTCATCATGATAAGATATAATAGGTAAAATAGGGCCAAAAATTTCATCTTTCATTACCTCACTATTCAGGCTGGGTTCGTCAAGTAATGTTGGACTTATGTATTTTTCGTTTTCATTTGTTATCCCACCGAAAAGCACTTTAGTGTGGTCTATCATTTCATTTAAACGATGCCAATTTTTAGAATTGATTATACGGGCAAAATCTTTTGATTCTTCTGGATTCTCACCATACACTCGAATAATTTCTTTTTTTAATAATTCTACAAAATTGTATTTTTCTTTTCCTTGTACTAAAATATAATCAGGGGCAATACAGGTTTGTCCGGCATTAATGAATTTACCCCAGACAATTCGTTTTACTGCAATTTCTAAATCAGCTCCTTCATCAACGATACAAGGGTTTTTTCCACCCAATTCAAGTGTGTAAGGTGTTAGGTTTATTGCAGCGGCTTGAGCCACAATCTTACCAACAAACACACTACCGGTAAAGAAGATATAATCCCACCGTTTTTCTAGTAAAGACTGGGTGAATTCAGCTCCGCCATGAACGACAACTACTTCTTTTACATCAAAAACTTCCTCAACAATTTTTGTAATAAGCTGGGATGTATTAAAGGTTAGTTCAGATGGTTTTAGAACAATAGTATTTCCGGCAGCAATAGCCGCAATTAGTGGACACATAGCTAACTGAAATGGGTAATTCCAAGGTGCGATAATGAGTACTCTCCCATAAGGTTCCGTGTAAATATAATCGGAAGAAGGAAAATTCAAAATAGAGGGCCAAACCCGTTTTGGTTTAGACCAATTTTCAACATTTGAAATCGTATGTTTTAAATCAGAAATTACATAATTGATTTCTGTAATATAGGTTTCAAAAGGAGGTTTTTTAAAATCATTTTGTAAGGCTTCAATAATTGCTGATTCATGATTTTGAATAGAAATCAGTAGCTTTTTGAGCAATTTTTTTCTTTTTTGGGGAGAGACGAGTATACTCATAACTTGATAATCAAAAATTAAACTTTATATCGAATTCCAAATAATATCATTGGGGGTAGCAGCAATTAATTCTATTTTTTCTTTAGAAACGGGATGAATAAAACACAATTTTCTGGCATGTAGATGAATTCCTCCGTCAGGATTACTTCTGTCAAAACCATATTTTAAATCTCCTTTTATAGGACAACCAATGGTTTGTAATTGTGCCCTAATTTGGTGATGTCTACCGGTATGTAATTCAATTTCTAAAACAAAATAATTATCTAATTCTGCTATAATTTTATAACTTAAACTTGCTTTTTTACTCTCAGGAACTTCTTTTAAATGAGCTCTTGATGTGTTTTTTTGTTGGTTTCGTTTTATAAAATGAACCAACGTGTCTTCTTCTTTTGGGGGCTTATTTTTTATGACTGCCCAATATGTTTTTTGTGTTTCTCTTGAACTAAATAACTCATTCATTCGAGTCAAGGCTTTACTGGTTTTAGCAAACACAACAATTCCGGAGGTAGGTCGATCAAGCCGATGAACAACTCCTAAAAAGACCTCTCCTGGTTTATTATATTTTTCTTTTAGGTATTCTTTGACAATATCCGGTAAAGGTTTATCGCCTGAAGTATCACCTTGAGCAATATCCCCAACTCTTTTGTTCACTACAATCAAATGATTATCCTCATGAAGAATTTGGAGATTATCTTTGGTAGTCAGTAGTTTCATTTTCAAATTTTCAAATTATTACATTTTCAAATTTGATTAATATTGTTCGTTTGCATTAGGAAAATCAACTGCTTTTACATCAGCAACATATTGTCCGATAGCTTTAGTCATGTCTTCATATAAATTCATGTATCTTCTTAAAAAACGCGGACTAAATTCGTGTGTCATGCCAAGCATATCATGCAAAACTAAAACCTGACCGTCAACACCACTACCTGCACCAATACCAATAACGGGAATAGAAATGCTTTCGGCTACTTTTTGAGCCAATTTAGCCGGTATTTTTTCTAAAACTAAAGCAAAACAACCAATTCTCTCTAGTAATTTTGCGTCTTCAATTAATTTTTCAGCTTCTGCTTCTTCCTTAGCTCTAACGGTATAAGTTCCGAATTTATAAATGGATTGAGGTGTCAGTCCCAAATGTCCCATTACAGGAATGCCAGCATTTAATATTTTTTTGATAGAATCTTTAATTTCACTTCCACCTTCTAATTTAACAGCATGTCCACCGCTTTCTTTCATTATACGAATAGAAGATCGTAAGGCTTCTTTAGAATCGGATTGATAAGTTCCAAACGGCAAATCAACAACCACTAATGCTCTTTCACAAGCCCTAACAACTCCACTGGCATGATAAATCATTTGGTCAAGGGTGATGGGCAAAGTCGTTTCATGTCCCGCCATTACATTACTTGCAGAATCTCCTACTAAGATAACATCAATTCCTGCCGCGTCAACAATTTTAGCCATGGTGAAATCATAAGCCGTTAGCATTGATATTTTTTCGCCATTGGCTTTCATATCAAATAATGATTTGGTCGTAATTCTTTTGTAATCTTTTTTTGCTGTTGACATTTTGATGAATTTTGTTAACGATATGTACAAATGTAAGGAATGTTTGTTTATGGCATAAAAAATTAGATGAAAGAAAAAAATTTAGCACTATTCTATTTACATTTGCTTTTAAATAATTTAACAGTAAAAAATGACTTATATAGTTCTTGCCATAGCGATTTTAGGATATCTATTAATCATTTTTGAATCACCCTTCAAAATTAATAAAACGATTACAGCCATTCTTACCGGATCTTTATGCTGGGTGTTTTTTGCTTTGTTTCATGAAGGAGATCAACAGTTACTTTCAGAAAAATTATCCGGACATTTTGGGGAAATAGCAGGTTTACTGATATTTTTGTTAGGAGCCATGACCATTGTAGAGTTAATTGATTTACATAAAGGTTTTTCAGTAATTACGCATAGAATTCGAACAAAATCAGTACTTAAATTGCTTTGGATTGTTGGAATTGTTACTTTTTTCATGTCAGCTTTGTTAGATAATTTAGCAACAGCAATTATCATGATTACTTTATTAAAAAAACTTATGCCTAAAGGCGAAGTAAGGATGACTCTTGCTGGTATTGTTGTCATCGCAGCCAATGCAGGTGGAGCTTTTAGTCCAATCGGGGACGTTACCACTACTTTACTTTGGATTGGAGGACAAGTAAGTGCTTCAGGAATTGTAAAAATATTGTTTGTGCCATCTGTATTTGTGATTTTAGTTCCTTTAATTATTGCCAGTTATCGCATGAATGGTTTTGCAGTTCTACGGGTCCAATTATCCATGGCAGAGGTAAAGCAAGAGGAAAGGATGAAAGGTAGTTTAAGTGTCTTACTTGCTGGTGCTTTTGGATTAGTGATGGTTCCGGTAATAAAATCAATAACTGGCTTGCCACCCTTTATTGGGGTTTTAATTGCTCTAGGATTTGTGGCTTTGGTATCAATAATTTATCATCGAGAAAAATCTCAATCAGAGAAAGACTTATTTTCTGTTGCTCATGCATTGTCAAAAGTTGATATTAGTTCGATACTTTATTTTATGGGAATTTTATTGATGGTTTATGCTCTACAGGATACTCAAATATTGAGTACGTTTGCCGATTTTTTACTGGAAAGCTTACCTAATATTGACACGATGATTGTTTCAATTGGGGTGTTATCATCCATTGTTGATAATGGCAGTTTAGTAGCCGCGACTCAAGCTATGTTTCCTTTGACTGACTATCCTATAGATGATTCTTTGTGGGAATTTATCGCACTATGTGCAGGAACCGGGGGAAGTATGTTAATTATTGGTTCTGCCGCAGGTATAGCAGTAATGGAGAAAGAAAAAATTTCTTTTATGTGGTATTTGAAAAAAATTACACCTTTAGCAGTAGCAGGCTATATTGCCGGTATTGTGGCTTTCTTAGCTCTCAATTGGCTAACCCATTAGACAAGTTATATGAAAAAAATTTACTTCTTACTTTTACTTTTAATGAGTCATTTTTCTTTTGCACAAGAAAAGGAAATTCAGCAAACCATTGAAACTTTTTTCAAAGCATTTCACCAAAGAGATTCAATTGCTTTAAAACTAGTTTGTTCTGAAAATTTGGTTTTACATTCTATTTCCGAATCTGAGAAAGGGAATAAATTTTCAGTTGAAAAAGCATCTGATTTTTACAAATCAATTGCTTCCATTCCAACAACCATGACTTTTGAGGAAAAAATAGTGAATTATAAAATTCAGGTGGATGGTTCAATGGCACATGTTTGGACACCCTATGAATTTTATGTCAATGGAAAATTAAGCCATTCCGGAGTGAATTCTTTTCAGCTATTTAAAGAGAATGAGGTTTGGAAAGTGGTTTATATATTTGATACGAGGAGGAAGTAGCATTATGCTTTTGTAAATGTTATTTTAAATTCACTACCAGTTCCTAATTCACTTTTAAAAGAAATAGAACCACCCAATTCTTGAATAAATTCTTTACTAATTGCTAATCCTAAACCAGTTCCATCATATTTTGAACCAGGGACTCTAAAATAACGATCAAATATTTTAGATTGATATTGTTTGTCAATTCCTTTACCATTATCTTTTACTTTTATTTCTATTTCGTTTTGTTTTTCTAGTAAAGAAATCGTTACCGTTGAGTTTTCATAGCTATATCTTATTGCATTGGATAATAAATTTGATATAATCCATGTGGTTTTTTCTGGGTCAATAGCAATTTTAATATCGCTAGCTTCTAGTTTAAAATCTAATTGAATGTTTTTTTCTAACGCTAGTTTTTCATTACTTTTTAAAGCGTCAATTATGCAATCTTTCAGATTGGTTTTTCGAATATTTAATTTAGACTGACCTGTTTCAACTTGTGTTATATTTAGTAATTCACTTGTAGTCCGCAGTAATCTATTTGTATCTTCTTTCATGCTTTCAATTAGATTTTTTTGTTCTTTATTTAGCTTGCCAATTGTTTCTTTTTCAAGAAGTTGAAGACTCATTTTCATGGATGAAATCGGTGTTTTAAATTCATGAGAAACTGTAGCAATAAAATTTGTTTTCGCAA
>NZ_PNJW01000088.1 GCF_013822155.1 Flavobacterium sp. | reverse complement strand
ATCAAATTCATAACCAATTTTAAAATTGGTTATGAATTTGATAAATTGTGAATGCAAGTATTTTTTAATCTAAAGAAAATAGATTTTAAAAAAATAATACTTAATGGGATTATTTCTCTAAATCTTTTTTAACTGTTGCTTCATCATGGTGATTTGTTCTTTCAACATGTTTTGTTTGTCTAATTTATTTGCTTCGTTAAGTAAATTAGTTGCTTCAATTTTTCTTCTTCTGGACATGGCTATTCCCGCTAAATTTAATTTGGCTACCGCTAAATCCATATCCATTGATAATCCTAATTCAATTGCTTTTTTAAAGAATTTTTCTGCTTGGTTTAAATTGGTTTGTGAGACCATCAATCCGTGCAAATAATTGTAATAGCCTTGTTGCTTCTTAACTAAAACTCCTTCCGGGTTTTTTATTTTATCTAACCACCTTTTTGCTCCTTCAAAATCTTGTTTTCTTAGTTTTAAAAAGGCTAATAAGATAATTTCGTTTTTGAAATATAAAAAAATTGGAAAAAAAGTTAATAAGATAAGAAATATTCCATTTCCGATGTTATTTTCAGTGAACTGCCATATACCAAGGGCAATCAATACTGCAGCAAGAACTAATTTGATATTTTTGTGAAACATAATGACTTTATTATTTGTGTTTGCAAAGGTAATAAAAGGAATTGAAAATATTTTTAGAAAACCACTTGTGAGAAAAAAAAGTCTTTGTATATTTGCACTCGGTTTTTGAGGAACCTAAACGAAGATTATTATACACGATTTTTAAAGATACATCACAATGAGTAAAAGAACGTTTCAACCATCGAAAAGAAAAAGAAGAAATAAACACGGGTTTATGGATAGAATGGCTACTGCAAATGGTAGAAAAGTCCTTGCTCGTCGTAGAGCTAAAGGAAGACATAAATTAACTGTTTCCTGCGAACCAAGACACAAAAAATAATGATTAGTAATAATCAAATATTAAGGCGTTACTTTTTTTAGTAACGCCTTTTTTTTATAACTTGTCGACACAAAACAACTAAACTACTATATCACAACATTATGCCAAGAGACACTTCCATCAAATCGGTTTTAATTATAGGATCAGGGCCCATTGTAATCGGTCAAGCCTGTGAATTTGATTATGCAGGCTCACAATCAGCCCGTTCCATTCGTGAAGAAGGAATTGAAGTTATTTTGATTAATTCCAATCCGGCTACTATTATGACCGACCCAACCATGGCCGATCATGTTTATTTATTGCCATTAACGACTAAATCAATTATTCAAATATTAAAAAAACACCCTAATATCGATGCTGTACTTCCTACTATGGGTGGGCAAACTGCATTAAATTTGTGTTTAGAAGCAGATGAAAAAGGAATTTGGGAGGATTTTGGCGTACGATTAATCGGAGTTGATATTAATGCCATTAACATTACCGAAGACAGAGAACAATTTAAACAATTGCTAGAACGAATTGGAGTAGGAGCTGCACCGGCAAAGACTGCTACTTCCTTTTTAAAAGGGAAGGAAATTGCACAGGAATTTGGATTTCCTTTAGTTATTCGTCCTTCGTTCACTTTAGGAGGAACTGGAGCAGCGTTTGTTCATACAAAAGAAGAATTTGATGAACTGTTAACACGTGGTTTAGAAGCATCGCCTATACACGAAGTTTTGATTGACAAAGCTTTATTGGGATGGAAGGAATATGAATTGGAGTTGCTTAGAGATCAAAATGATAACGTAGTAATTATTTGTTCCATTGAAAACATGGATCCGATGGGAATTCATACCGGAGACAGTATTACGGTTGCCCCAGCTATGACTTTATCTGATACAACCTTTCAGAAAATGAGAGATATGGCCATCTTAATGATGCGTAGTATTGGTAATTTTGCCGGAGGTTGTAACGTACAATTTGCTGTTTCACCGGATGAAAAAGAGGATATTGTTGCTATTGAAATCAATCCTCGTGTGTCGCGTTCTTCTGCCTTGGCTTCTAAAGCAACCGGTTATCCCATTGCAAAAATTGCTTCCAAATTAGCGTTAGGTTATCATTTAGACGAATTGCAAAATCAAATCACAAAATCAACTTCAGCTCTTTTTGAGCCGACTTTAGATTATGTGATTGTAAAAATTCCACGTTGGAATTTCGATAAATTTGAAGGTTCTGACAGAACATTAGGATTGCAGATGAAATCGGTAGGGGAGGTAATGGGAATTGGTCGCTCTTTTCAGGAGGCTCTTCATAAAGCTACCCAATCTTTAGAGATTAAACGAAATGGATTAGGTGCTGATGGGAAAGGGTACAAAAATTATGAACAAATTATAGAAAAACTAACTTATGCCAGTTGGGATAGGGTTTTTGTTATTTATGATGCCATTCAAATGGGAATTCCATTAAGTAGAATTCATGAAATAACCAGAATAGATATGTGGTTTCTTAAGCAATATGAAGAACTTTATCTACTTGAAAAAGAGATTTCAAATTTTTCAATTGATACTTTATCCAAAGAATTGTTATTAGAAGCAAAGCAAAAAGGTTTTGCTGACAGACAAATTGCCCACATGATCCGTTGTTTGGAAAGTCAAGTCTATAAAAAGCGAGAAGAACTTTCCGTGAATCGTGTTTATAAATTAGTCGACACTTGTGCAGCCGAATTTAAAGCACAAACACCTTATTATTACTCAACTTTTGAAGCAGATATAGAAACTCCAACAGGGGAAAGATACGTTCATAATGAAAGTGTCGTTTCTGAAAAGAAAAAAGTGATTGTTTTGGGTTCCGGTCCAAATCGGATTGGTCAAGGAATTGAATTCGATTATTCCTGTGTGCATGGCGTTTTAGCGGCTAAAGAATGTGGCTATGAAACAATAATGATTAATTGTAATCCGGAAACTGTTTCAACCGATTTTGATACCGCGGATAAATTATATTTTGAACCTGTTTTTTGGGAACATATTTACGACATCATCCGTCATGAAAAACCGGAAGGCGTAATTGTTCAATTAGGTGGTCAAACCGCTTTAAAATTAGCTGAAAAATTAGATCGTTACGGAATTAAGATTTTAGGAACCAGTTTTGATGCCTTAGATTTAGCGGAAGATAGAGGCCGTTTTTCTGAATTACTGAAAGAATTGAAAATACCATTTCCTCAGTTTGGTGTAGCAGAAAATGCTGATCAGGCTATTGCTTTAGCAGATGTATTGGATTTCCCATTATTGGTTAGACCTTCTTATGTCTTAGGTGGACAAGGAATGAAAATCGTTATCAATAAGCAGGAATTAGAGGAGCATGTTATTGATTTATTAAAAAATATACCCGGGAATAAATTATTATTAGACCATTATTTGGATGGAGCTATTGAAGCGGAAGCAGATGCTATTTGTGATGGTGAAAATGTTTATATCATCGGAATTATGGAACATATTGAGCCTTGTGGTGTACATTCGGGAGATAGTAATGCTACATTGCCACCGTTTAATTTAGGTGAATTTGTGATGCAACAAATAAAAGATCATACACACAAAATTGCTTTAGCTCTCAAAACAGTAGGATTAATAAATATACAGTTTGCCATAAAAGATGATGTTGTATACATCATTGAAGCGAATCCAAGAGCGTCCAGAACAGTTCCTTTTATTGCAAAAGCCTATGGAGAACCTTATGTAAATTATGCAACAAAAGTGATGTTGGGTCATAATAAAGTTACCGATTTTACTTTTAATCCTCAATTAAAAGGATTTGCCATTAAGCAACCGGTATTCTCCTTTAGTAAATTTCATGGTGTAAACAAGAAACTTGGACCCGAAATGAAATCAACCGGAGAAAGTATTTTGTTTATTGATGATTTGAAAGATGACCAATTTTACGAATTGTATTCCAGACGTAAAATGTATTTAAGTAAATAGAACTCATTCAAAAGACCTTTTTTTAAGGTCTTTTTTTATTAAAATAGTGATTTGTTAGCTTTCCATTTAATTGTTAGCTTACTTATGCCTAGATTTGATGAAATAATAAATCTGATGAAAACAGTAATGAATATTTTTAAGAACTCTATTATTAAAGGATCTTATTTCTTATTGTTTTTTTTCGCTTTTGGAGGTTATGCACAAACTTTTACGGATAGTAATTTACCAATTGTTATCATTTCAACGGATATTAATCCCGATACTAATCAACCTTATGAAATTCCGGATGAACCAAGGGTTTTAGGTTCAATGAAGATAATTAAGCATCCGGATGGTTCCCGAAATTATATGTCAGATAGTAATACTGCTGCATTTTTAAATTATGATGGACGCATAAATATTGAAATACGAGGTTCTTCATCACAAGCTTTACCCAAGAAACCGTATGGATTAACAACTTTAAAACCTGATAATATCAGTAATAACAATGTTAGTTTGTTAGGAATGCCAAGTGAAAATGACTGGGTTCTCAATAGTTTAGCTTTTGATACTTCTTTGATTAGAGACTATTTATCGTATGCCATTTCAAGACAAATGGGAAATTATGCTCCCAGAACGGTTTATTGTGAAGTAGTAATTAACGATGAATATAATGGTTTATATCTTCTGCAGGAAAAAATTAAAGCAGATTCCAATCGGGTAAATATTTTAAAAATTACGACTACTGATACTACTTTGCCAAATGTTACCGGCGGATATATTACAAAAGCCGATAAAACAACCGGTGATGATCCTATTGCTTGGTCTATGCAATCGTATGCCGGTATTACGGATTATATTCATGATTTGCCTAAACCTGAGGATGTCACTCCTCAACAAAATTTTTATATTTATAATCAGTTTAGTTTATTGGCAAACACTTCTGCAACGGGTAATATAACTATTACAAATGGTTATCCTTCAGTAATTGATATACCAACTTTTGTTGATTTTATGTTATCCAATGAGTTGGCATCTAATGTTGATGGTTATCAATACAGCACTTATTTTCATAAAGAACGAGCCGGTAAATTAAGAGCCGGACCTATTTGGGATTTTAATCTTACGTACGGTAATGATTTGTTTCTTTGGGGATATGACCGAAGTAAAACAAATGTTTGGCAATTTGGCAATGGGGATAATGAAGGTTCAAAATTTTGGAAAGATTTGTTCAATAATTCAACTTTTAAATGCTATTTATCAAAGCGTTGGAATGAATTGAAGCAACCTGGTAAAGCAATGAATTTGACAACCTTGAACACATTTATTGATGAAACAGTAACTTATATAAACGAAGCAAAAATCAGAGAAAACCAAAAATGGGGTACCATACCAAATCAGGAACTTGAAATTGTAAATTTAAAATCATTTTTAAGCTTACGAACTACTTGGATTACTAATAATATAGGTTCTTTTTCTGCTTGTTCTTCGGTTTCTACTCCGCCATTGGTAATCACTAAGATTAACTATAATCCTTCTACTTCTATCGAGTATCCGGAAAGTAATGACTCAGAATTTATTGAAATTAAAAATACCGGATTACAAACTGTTATCCTTTCCGGAATTTATTTTAAAGAATTAGGAATTTCGTACAGTTTCCCTATTGGTTCAACTATTTTACAAGGGCAAAGTATTTATTTAGCCAGTAATCCTGATGTGTTTTTAGCTAAATATGGTATTTCTGCATTTGGACAATTTACCAGAAATTTATCAAATAAATCTCAAAAACTTGTTTTAGCTGATGCTTTTGGCAATACAATAGATTATGTAGAATACATGGATTCATCACCATGGCCAACTTTAGCCGACGGAAATGGGTACTATCTGCAATTGATAAGTACGGATTTAGACAATAGTTTAGCTTCAAGTTGGACCACTACAACCGACCAATCCCTATCCTCAATTGAATATACTTTTACTTCCGATTTAAAAATTTATCCAAATCCGGTTAATTCTATTTTGAACGTTGAAGCTACTCAACGGATTACTAAAATTGAAATTTTTGATGTCTTTGGAAAAAAACTCCATACTATAATTGATGATTCCGCATTGATTTATTTGAAAATGGATTCCTATGCAAAAGGAATTTATTTTCTAAAAATTTATGGTGAAGAAATGAGTTTTAAAGTTGAGAAAGTAATAAAAAAATAAGTCTCTTTAAAAAAGAGAGAATTTAATAAAATAAAACTCAAAACAAACAAATTCAAACTTGTTTATTTTGAGTTTTTTTGGCTACGCTAATTTGTATTAATTCTTCTTTAGTAAAACTTTTTCTTGCGTAAATTGGTAAGAAGCATCTAAAAAGTCAACCATTTTTTTCCAATTGCTGTTTGGTTCAAAATAATTGGAATAATATTTAGTCGTTTTAATAGTTATCAGATTCCCGTTTTGTGTGGCTGTGCTGACAAAACCTCCTGTTTCATTTTCTACTTTTTTATTGAATTTTTCAAGTCCGGAGACAGTGTAACCAGCCGGAATTTCAAATTGAATTTCTTGTTCAATTTGTCTCGGGAAGGTCATATAAACATTATTTGTACGTTCTTTTTCTTTTTTAGAAAGCTCAATTTGTGATGTTAGAAATTTGCCTAATTCTACCATTAGATTGTTTCCGGCTTTTTTGATGTATTGATCAGTAATGGTAAATTTTTCCGTGTATTGCATTGGTTCATTTCTGCCAAATCTGCCCGTGTTTTTTATTTCCATCGAATAGTTTTCAATGTCAATTTCAAATTCTTCTTTTACAGATTTGATAAAACTTTCTTTTTGATTTTCTTTTGATTTTGCAATCAAAGCATCAAATTCTTTTGTGTACTGAGCTCTTTGTTTTTTGTTTTTTACAAGCTCCATTAATGGGGTATTGCCATATTTTTTATAATCTTCATAAACATAATCAAAAAAGTATAATTTATCTGATTGTTCACCTTCTTTATAATGTCCAAATAATGACTGTTCACGATTTACATCAAAACTAGTGAGGTCTTCTTTTAAACTGATTTTGGTAACTGATCGGTTTATATTGTCATTTTTAGTTGAACTTGGCAACGTAATTGATTCTGCATCAATAATTTTTTTGCC
>NZ_PNJW01000087.1 GCF_013822155.1 Flavobacterium sp. | reverse complement strand
CCTTTGGGATGCTGATTTGGATTCGCTTCCTGTTTTCGGAACGATTGCTTCGCAGTTTAATGATCCGGGAATGAACACACTTTACAAAAAAGTGATGGACAAAATCGTTGAAAAAACAGAAGCTGATTTACAATCTACGTTCGAAATCACTCGTGAAATGAGCGAGAAAATCTTCGTCATTCCGCCACACAGAACCCGTTATCTTTCTGAAATTTCCGAAAATAACCGCAAGTATGACGAGACTGTTCTTACCCAAGTAGAAGTAGCTCAAAAATTATACGGAATTTATAAAACCATCGAATCGGTTGGTCATATCAACTCATTAGGGTTAACCAAATTCGGATTGGACGAAGAGAGACTTCAGCAGGCTAAGTCTGACAATACCAAAGAATTTTTAAGTTTGTTAACCAAAGAATTCGATCGTGTAAAAATGAACTTAGACCCATTCAATTGGGAAATCATTTTAACGTGGGACGAAAAAGTAAACAAATATAAAAATCCGGTTTACAGTTTTAAAGTTCGTGATAAAATAATCAATATTGATACCCATACCGAATCACTTTCGCATTCACAAATACCAAAAGTTGCTTTGCCAAAATACCAAGCCTGGGGTGATATTTTAAAATGGAATTTACAGGAAAATGTACCAGGCGAATTCCCGTTTGCCTCCGGACTTTATCCGTTCAAAAGAGAAGGCGAAGATCCATCGCGAATGTTTGCAGGGGAAGGCGGACCGGAGCGAACCAACAAACGTTTTCACTATGTGAGTGCAGGTTTACCCGCAAAACGTTTGTCAACAGCTTTCGATTCTGTAACTTTATACGGAAACGACCCAGATTTGCGTCCGGATATTTACGGAAAAATTGGTAATGCCGGTGTTTCCATTTGCTGTTTAGACGATGCTAAAAAATTATATTCCGGTTTCGATTTGAGTCACCCAATGACTTCTGTGAGTATGACCATTAATGGTCCGGCTCCAATGTTGTTAGGCTTTTTTATGAATGCTGCAATCGACCAAAATTGTGAAAAATACATCATTGAGAACAATTTACAAGTTGAAGTTGAAGAAAAAATTAATGAAATCTTCAAGAAAAAAGGTTTTGAAAAACCCGCTTATAACGGAGAACTTCCGCAAGGAAATAATGGTTTAGGATTAATGTTGTTAGGTGTTACAGGAGACCAAGTGTTACCGGATAATGTTTATAATGACATTAAAATTAAAACAATGGCTCAGGTTCGTGGTACCGTTCAAGCCGATATTTTAAAAGAAGATCAAGCACAAAATACGTGTATTTTCTCAACAGAATTTGCACTTCGATTGATGGGAGATGTGCAGGAATATTTCATTCAAAAGAATGTTAGAAACTTCTATTCTGTATCGATTTCAGGCTATCATATTGCAGAAGCAGGAGCAAACCCAATTACGCAATTAGCTTTTACGTTGGCCAATGGTTTCACTTACGTGGAATATTATTTAAGTCGTGGGATGAATATCAATGATTTTGGTCCGAATTTGTCCTTCTTTTTCTCCAATGGAATTGATCCAGAATATGCCGTGATTGGTCGTGTGGCGAGAAAAATTTGGGCAAAAGCCTTAAAAAATAAATACGGAGCCAACGAAAGAGCTCAGATGTTGAAATACCATATTCAAACATCAGGACGTTCATTACATGCTCAGGAAATTGATTTTAACGACATCCGAACCACCCTTCAAGCTTTGTATGCAATTTATGATAACTGTAACTCGTTGCACACCAATGCGTATGACGAAGCAATTACTACTCCAACGGAAGAATCGGTGCGTCGAGCGATGGCCATCCAGTTGATTATCAATAAAGAGTTAGGTTTAGCGAAAAACGAAAACCCAATTCAAGGATCCTTTATCATTGAAGAATTAACTGATTTAGTGGAAGATGCCGTTTTACAGGAATTCGACCGCATCACCGAGCGTGGAGGTGTTTTAGGTGCAATGGAAACAATGTACCAACGTTCTAAAATTCAAGAAGAATCGTTGTATTATGAAACGTTGAAGCATAACGGCGATTTTCCAATTATTGGAGTCAATACGTTTTTAAGTTCTAAAGGTTCGCCAACGGTTGTTCCAAGAGAGGTCATTCGTGCAACTGAAGAAGAAAAGCAATTCCAAATTAATACGTTGGAAACATTACATCAATTACACGAACAAAAGGTTTCAGAATTATTGAATTCTTTACAAGAAGCAGCTATCAAAAATCAAAATCTTTTTGAACGTTTGATGGAAGCCACTAAATATTGTTCATTAGGACAAATTACGAGTGCATTGTTTCAAGTAGGAGGACAGTATCGTAGGAATATGTAAATTTTAGCATAAATAATAAAAAAGAGATGTTTCAAAGCATCTCTTTTTTATACAAACATATTTGAGTTGGGTTCTTTCACGGTATTTGCAATCGATATAATTGGTTCAGATAATAAAAACTCCAAGAGTTCAGCATTAAAAGCTTCCGGTTGTTCTAAATTCGATAAATGACCGGCATTTTCAATGATTTTTAATGATGAATTCTTAATGTTAATATGCATAAATTCTGATTCTGATAAAGGAGTAACCTGATCTTCTCTACCGCAAATAATAAGTGTTGGAATTTCAATTTTGTTCATACTACTGCAAGTTTCAGCACGAGAAGCCAACGCTTTTAATCCACTAATGATTACTCCGGGAGCATTCGCAAGTATATCAGCTTCAATTTTGGAAACTAATCCGATTTTGTTTACAATTGAATCTTCGTGAAATACAGCTTTTAAGAAAGTAGTTGTAAAATTTGTAATTCCGTTGATTTCAATTTCTTTAATGGTCTCCAAACGCTTTGTTTTTTGTTCGATAGTATCTGCTGCACATTGAGTATCACATAAAATTAAAGCTGAAAAGCGTTTTGGATATTTTTTCACTGCATTTAATGCGATGAAGCCGCCCATTGAAAGACCACAAATAATTACTTTTTTTAACTGTAAAGCATTCATGAATTCAATTAAATCATTGGCGAATAAGTCTATACTTGTTTCAATATGATTGTCTTGTGATTGTCCAAAACTTCTAATGTCTATTGAAATTAAACGATGTGATTCTTTAAAAAAATTCAATTGTTCATCCCACATTGATTTATTGAATGGGAATCCATGTAAAAAAAGTATTGGTGTTTTTCCAATTCCAATATCATTATAGGTTATCAAAACATTATTTAGTTCTAATTTTCTGTTGAAATTTGATTCAGAATTTTGCATATTTATGAACTTAAGATTAATAGAAGTAAAGGTCATGTATCGCCTAATTAAAGTGTTACATTATTAATTTATTATATTGTATAATTAATGTCTAAATCAAGAACTGATTTTTTTTATTTCTACCTGATTTTTAATGATTGTAAATAGTTATTTTTGAAAAAAAAATAGAAAATGAAAAATTTCTTTCTTTCATTCATTGTAATTACATTTTTCACAGCTTGTGATTCATCAGATGATTCATCAATCGTATTTGATTCAGATATTCGTGTGGACGGAGTTGAATTCACTCCAACAAATGCAATTGTTTCCAATGCAACAGCAAGTATGCCGGGCGAAGAAGCTATGAATTTTGCTTTAACAAAAGGTACAATCGGTAATTCTGATTACGAAGCCATAAATTTTACAGTTAATTATCCACTTACTTCAAGTAGTGCACCCAATGGAGTTTATGATTTTGGAATAGGGGTAATAGGGGAAGTTTTATTTGCTCAAGGCTCGTATGTGAAAGGTTCAAAAGCGTACAGTTTAGCAGGTTATACCGTTCAGGTTACGGTTTTGTCAAATACAAAATACCGATTGGATTTTCAAAATATTCAAGCAGTCAATCCTTTTGCTTTAGAGGAAATGATTGTTATTTCAGGGTATTATGAAGGAGAAATGGAATGATACATTAGTCACGATGGCTGATTTCCCTCATTGCTTTTTTTAATAATTGCTTTCAATTTTTCTTTTCGGTTAATTTCTTTTTCTTTCTTTTTTGCTTGCTCTTTATGCAGTTTATCATTGTGAATTTTGATATTCTTTGGATTATTTCTTCCCATAATAATTAATTTAAATTAACGAACTCCTTTTACATTCATTTGCAATCCGTAAACCGAATCCATTGCGGTAATAAATAAAATATCTAGGTTTTTACCACCAAAACACACATTGGCTGTCCAATTTTCAGGTACCGTAATGTATGCAATTTTCTTTCCGTTTTTGTCAAAAACATGCACGCCATTTCCTGTTAAATAAACGTTTCCTTGGTTGTCAACAGTCATGCCATCGGAACCCATTTCACAGAATAATTTTCTATTTGTTAAAGTGGCATCTTTTTGAATATCATAAACATAGGTTTTACTGTTGCCAATATCTGCTACATATAGTTTTTTTCCATCAGGAGTGCCAATAATGCCATTTGGTTGAACTAAGTTATCATCGACAGTTATGATTGATTTTCTGTCTGAGGAAAGATAATATATATTTTTTCCGTTTCGTTTACTGATTGAATCTCTTTTCCAATAATTCCGAACATACAAAGGGTCGGTAAAATAAATGCCGTTTTTCGCATCAATCCACAAATCATTCGGACCATTGTGAGCATTCATGGTATCTTCATAAATGACTTTATGATTTCCTTCGTTGTCAAATTGCCATAGTTGATTGTCCATATCGGCACAAGTAATCAAATAGCCTTTCTTGTCAAAATACATTCCGTTGGAACGACCGGATTCTGAACAGAAAACAGACATTTTTTTAGTTGTAGCATCCCAACGGATAATTTTGTTATAGGGTTGATCAGTAAAAAACACATTTCCTTTTTTATCTACAGCCGGACCTTCGGTGAAAACAAAACCATCACCTAATAATTCTAAAGTGGCATTTTTGGCAACAATAGTTGAAGCGTCAGAAATTTGTGCAGTTCCTATAACAGAAAATAGAAGTAGGTATAGCCTTGAAAATAGGTTAGTTATTTTATTGTTCATTTTTCAGTAATTTGTCAATTTTTAAATAGCCTACTTCTAAGGTATCTTCTTCGGTAGAATTAATTTTGGTGATTTTAAGTTTAAATTTTTCTTTAAATTTTGAACTTAAAATATCCTCAATTTCATAAATATCATCCACATCCACTCCATATTTATCGTCAATATGTGAAGTCGCTCCTTTAAAACCAAAATGTTTATAAAAGGTGGTCTGTTTGGATTTTTTAATGGCTTCGGCTTTGTTTTTCGCAACAGTTATTACCTTGTAATGATATTCTTCAAACTCATTTTCTTTATAACCCCCAAGGTTGATGAAAAATAATTTTTCCAGATTGGGTAAATTTTCTTCGTGCGAAACCACTTCAATTTTGAAACTGTCGACAAAAGATACTTTACGCCAAGCATCAATATGAATTTTGCCTTTTGCTTCCGGCCAAAAGGTTTTCATATCAGGAACTAATTCTTTTAAATTTTTGCCAATTCCAAAAAAAATATCATGCTGTTCAGTCAGTCTTCCGGCTGGAGAACATCCCAACATAACCATAAAAAGCGATTCATTTTCTTTCATCTTTCAAATGTAAGAAAAATAAATTAGGGCAAATGGTTCAAAAAAGATAACTTTGGCACAAGTATTGGTTAGCATACAATATCATGAATCATTAAAAAAATTAATTATGAAAAAAATTACCTTAATTTTAGTGTTTATCGGGATGATAGCATTACAAAGTTGCGAAGGCCCTGAAGGCCCTCCTGGAAGAGATGGTTTTACCGTTGAAGCAGAAGTTATCGAAGTAGGCAACGTTAACTTTACCCCGCAAAATAATTTTGAGTTTCAAATCTTCTTAAATCCACCCATTTTACCGGCGGATAAAATTTTAATTTACCGATTAATCGATGTGGATGGCGGACAAGATGTTTGGAAATTATGTCCGGAATATATCTTTTTTAATGACGGAACATTAAGCCATGCTTATAACTATGATTTTACACGTTCAGATGTCCTTTTTTATATGGAAGGATTTGATTTAGCCGGACTTTCTCCTGCTGTTCGCACCAATCAAATTTTTAGAGTGGTCATCATTCCGGGCTATGGTTCGAACTTTAGAATGGATTTTACCAACTATGATCAAGTGATGTCAATGTTAGGACTTTCAGAAGCGGATGTTAAGAAATTTAAATAATTTAAGTTTTTTTTCAGTTTTTTCAGTTTTATAAAAAAAAACTTACATTTACATACAATTTAAAACTTTATCTGATGAAAAATTTTTTCTATTTTTTGACATTCTATCTTGTTAGTGTTCAATTATTTTCCCAAGTCTCTGTTTCAATTATTGATTTTAGAGTAAATAATATGGCTGTAACGAATAATCAAATTAATTTTAATAATGCTAGTTCGGTTAATTTAAAATTTACAGTTAAGTTATCAACGACTAATGGGAATGCCAATAATATATTAGGAAATCTTTTCATATATAGTAAAGAAGTATTAACATCTGATACATTTGTGCAAAGAGATTTTAGAGCGGTAACTTTCATTGAAAATAATCCACCTTTCGTTCCTGAAACCATTTATACAAGCGAGTATAACATTGAAATTGATTTAAGCCGTAGTCAATTTTATAATACAGGTGGTATTTTGTATGCGGTTTATAGAAATTCTTCTAATAATAATTTTTTTAGTGGTAATATTGACATAATTGGAGGTTCATCAATTAATACTTCACCTAATTTATTGTCTAATTCAATTTGCTGCAATCAAACAATAAGATATGGAGATAAGCCAAGTTTAATAACAGCTTCTTATATTGATCCAGACTCTACATTTGATAAAAAATGGATTAACGTTGTACCAGGAGATTTACCATTTCAAAATGCTAGTACTAATTTTGCTGTTGATAAAGTAAATTCTTATGATCCTGGTTTTTTGTTTGAAACTAAAACGTATTTAAGAAGGCTAGGTACAACTGGATCCAATTTCGTAGCTAATCAAAGTAATCAAGTAACAATTACCGTTGTACCTACTCCAATTATTTCTAATAATATATCAACAAATGCCATAAACATTGAAAATAATATTCATGAAATTAATGAGGGTCAAATTTTAGATTTTTATGGTACCGTATCCAAAGTAAATTTAAATGTCCTTAATAATCCATTTCATATACCCGTAAGAGGAGATGATATAGATTTTGTACAATTTTATT
>NZ_PNJW01000086.1 GCF_013822155.1 Flavobacterium sp. | reverse complement strand
CGGATATCATCCTCCACGCCTTTATTTAACGTCTAATCTTGTTTTTGCATTTATAATTATATTTACTATCAATTATTTTAAAATAAATTCGTTTTTCATTTCCAAAATTGGAATCCTTTTAATTGTTTTTACAAATATTTACTTCGTAACAAAACTTTTTCATTCAGCAAATAAAATTTACAAACACGATAAAAAAATAGCTGAGAAAATAGACAATATAATTCAAACAAAATATCCCTCCTTTTTTACCACAGAAAAAGTCATTTATTTTTATGGATATTTTCCTTATGAATATCATCAAAAATTTAGATTAAAAGATTCTGAAATTTTCGGAGGTTCAATTTATATTTGGGATAATGGAAACAATTACAGAATTGTTAATTTCTTCAAGGAAGCTGATGTGGCTGAATATAAAATGATTGACACGAAAGAAAAGTTTGACATGATTAAAGATTCAATTGAAAATATGCCAATATGGCCTAACTATGAGTCTATTAAAATGTTTAATGATGTAATTGTTGTTAAACTGGGTAAAGACAAAGGTGCTCCTCTTTATTTTGAATAAAAAATTTATTATTAAAATTCTAATTTAATAAGAGCTTCTATTACTTTATCAAAATTCAATTCGTAAAAAAGTGGTAATCTCACTAATGTATCTGTAAATCTATCCGCTTCAGGCAATTCGTTTCCTTTATAAATCACTTGATAAAAGGGGCTTTTATGTAAACTAATATAATGAAAAACTGCCAAAATTTCATTATTTTTAAGATAATCCAACAGACTTGTTCTTTGTTCTAAATTTTTACAAACCAAATAAAACATATGAGCATTATTGGTTGCATAATTAGGAGTATTTGGTAGTTCAATTTGATTTTCTACTGCCCAATCTTTTAATTTGGAATAATAATTTTCCCAGTGTGATTTTCTGACAGATTGAATTTTTTCTAAATTTTCCAACTGAGCCCATAAAAATGCTGCGATTATCTCAGAAGGTAAAAATGAACTTCCTACATCTACCCAGCCATATTTATCAACTTCTCCTCTAAAAAAAGAAGAGCGATTGGTTCCTTTTTCCCAAATAATCTCTGCTCTATTTATAAATTGTTCATCATTGATAGCTAACATTCCACCTTCACCGGAAATAATATTTTTAGTTTCGTGAAAAGAAAAAGCGGCCAAATGTCCAATAGATCCCAAAGCTTTTTTCATTCCATCTTTCCCGTTAAAATAACTATCGATTGCTTGAGCTGCGTCTTCTATCACAAAAAGATTATACTTTTTTGCCAAATCCATGATTGTATCCATTTCGCAGGCGACTCCGGCATAATGAACGGGCACTATTGCTTTTGTTTTTGAAGTAATTAAAGATTCTATTTTTGTTTCATCAATATTTGGGTGATCTTTTCTACTGTCTGCAAAAACTATTTTTGCTCCTCTCAAAACAAACGCATTAGCTGTAGAAACAAATGTGTAGGATGGCATAATCACCTCATCACCTTCTTTAATGTTTATTAAAATGGCCGCCATTTCCAATGCATCGGTACAAGAAGTCGTTAATAATGTTTTCTTGAAACCGTAAGTTTGTTCAAAAAAAGTTTGGCATTTTTGAGTATACTTTCCATTTCCGGAAATTTTACCTGATTTGACAGCATCTTCAATGTATAAGGTTTCTTTTCCAGTAAGATATGGTTTGTTGAAAGGTATCATTTTTTCCAATAATGTTTAATAAATAGTATTTGTTGAATGGTGTAATTTTGCTTTTTGTAAAAATTACATGCTACAATGTTTGATAGCTGGGTTGGTATTATTAACTTTTGTATGCCTTTTGAAAAAAGAATGTTTTCTACGTACGATAAAAGTTTATTTCCAATTCCTTTTCCTTGATGAGCTGCACTTACAGCAATCAAGCCAATAAATCCAGAATCTTCGTTGGTTTTATACGTGACAAAACCTACTGTTTGATTATCCTCTTTATAAATAATAACATCCTCTGCGATTTCTTTAAAAATAGAATTATCAACCCATTTTCGGTACAGTTTTTTAAAATTTTCAGCCTGAAAATTCTTGTCTAACACAAATCGGCTGTGTTTTCCGCTTTCATAGGCCAATTCGTATAACTCATTTCTATCATAATCTGTCTCATCAATAGAGTATATATTTGTGTTTTCTGAGTGAATTAATGATAATTTTTTTTCAAAAATTACTTTTGTTTCAGAAAAATTATTTTTGAAACCGTCTAATAGTATTTCAAAATCATCACTTGATTTAATAATTAGAAGATCAAATTTTTCAGAGTCCTTAAGATTAATATTGTTTTTAAAAATAATTTCCCCTATTTCATATCCGAAAAAATCGCTATCCCAATCGAGTCTTTTTACAATCATACTATTTCATCAATTATGTAAACGGGTCTGTTTTTGGTTTGATCAAAAATTTTACCTATGTAAATACCTGTTATGCCTATTGTAGTGATTATTATTCCAGATAAAAACCAAATGGATACTATGATGGAAGTATATCCTAAAACTTCAATTTTATTATTAATTGCTTCTATTATATAATAAGTTCCTATAAAAAAAGAGAGTAAAGAGATGATCATTCCAAACTTAACAAAAATCTTTAATGGTTTGTTAGAAAATGAAATAATCGAATTAAAAGCCAAACTGATAAGTTTCGAAATGCTGTAACTTGTGCTACCTGATTCTCTCGATGCGTGTTCAACTTGAATAGAAGTTGCTTTAAAGCCCACAAAATTTACAAATAATGGGAAAAATTTAATATAATCTGAAACATCTATAATAGAAGTAATGGCTTTCTTGTTATAAATCCCAAAATTAGCAATTTCATTGTCGTATTTAGTATCGGTAAAAAACCCATATACTTTAGAAAAAATCTTTGAGGAGAGTTTTTTTAAGTAACCGTCTTGTCTATTGGTTCTTCTTGCTTGTACAATATCAAAACCTTCAATTGCTTTGTTGTAAAGCTTTATTATTTCCTTTGGTTGATCTTGCAAATCGCAATCCATTACAACAATCCATTCTCCAGAAGCATAATTCAAACCTGCCATTATTGCTGGATGCTGACCGAAATTTCTGCTCAATCGAATGGATTTAACATTTTTGTATTTATCTGAAATTGTTTTCATTACCGTCCATGAATCGTCTGGGCTTCGATCATCAACTAAAATAACTTCATACGGTACTTCTAGTTCACTCATTGCTGTTTGGATTTCGGCTACTAACCTTTCCACAATTTTTTCAGCTCTGTAAACTGGACTTACTATTGATATTGTTGGTTTTTGATTCATTACATTTTATTCTTTAATAAATTTTTGCTGATAAATAGTATCATCAACATAGATTTTCATCAAATAAATACCTGGCTTTAGTTCTTCTACATAAATCTCTCCATAAGAATTATCGTTTTGTTCTATTACTTTTTTCCCTAATAAATCGAAAATAATACGTTTTTTGACATTATTGTTTTGGTTAAAATCAAATGAAAGTATGTCTTGAACAGGATTTGGATAAATTTTGATGCCTTCTAATGAATTACTATTTATTCCTAATCCATTACAGCTTATAATGGTTGGGTAATTTCTAATGCTATTGTTGCTTTCCATACCTATTCCTAAAACGGTTTGAGTATTTAAGCCCCATGCCCAAATTGAATCGTCAGTTTTCAAAGCTGCACAAGAGGCATTTCCCCCTGTCACCTTTGACCAATTGGTTTCCGTACCAACTTGTGTTGGAACAAAAGAGTTATAAATATTATTACCTGTTCCCAAAACCCCGTATTGATTATTCCCCCAAGTCCAAAGTGTTCCATCTGTTTTTGTTGCCAAGGAATGGTACTTACCCTTACTCACTGAAAACCAATTTGTATCAGTACCTATCTGAATGAACGAAGGTTTGGATGTTGTAGTTCCATCCCCTAATTCACCATATAAATTTACGCCTGAACCCCACAGTGTGCCATCGGATTTTATAGCAAGTGTAGTGCCATGATAACTTGTTACAGAAATCACATTATTAATAGTATTTATTAAAATTGGTGAAGTAATTATAGGATCAAATGTTGGCATTCCTAAAGTTCCTTGGTAATTGTATCCCCATGCCCACAGTGAACCATCGTTTTTAATAGCAAATGAAGATGTTAATACAACAGGTGCGCCTAAAATGCTAGAAAGACAATAACCTACACTTGCAAAGGACCAATCAGTATCTGAGCCTATTTGTGTTGGAAAACCTATATTATCATTAGATGGCACTCCTAGAGCACCTGTATTTTTTATTCCCCATACCCACAATGTTCCGTTTTCTTTAATAGCTAGTGTATGTAGTGCATTGTGGCAATCAACTGACTTCCAATCAGCATCAGTTCCTACTTGTGTTGGTTGATAAACAGTACTTGCGTTTGGCAAAATATATCCATTTCCTAAATAACCATTACTTTCGCTTCCCCAAGCCCACAGAGTCCCATTATTCTTAATTGCTAATCTAAAGTTTAAGCCTGTTGAAACTGATTTCCAATCGTTATCCGTTCCTATCTGTACTGGAAAAGGACTGTAATTATTAAGTGAGGCCTCAACAATATCTCCCCAAACCCATAAAGTACCATCCGTTTTAATCCCGGTACCCATTCTTCCTGAGATACTGACAGATTTCCAATAACACTGAGCGTGGATATTCCCTGTAATAAGCAACAATAAAGCCAATAAACCTAGTGTTTTTTTCATTTTTTTATTACTTAAATACTGTTTCTAAACTTACCTTCCAATCTTTAATCTTCAACCTAAAAACAGTCTTGATTTTGGTTTTATCCAACACACTATAACTTGGTCTTTTGGCTGGCGTAGGGAAACTGGTTGTGGGAATGGATTGTAAATTTATATTTATATTGTTGATTTCGAAGATTTTTTTGGCAAAATCATACCATGAGCATTGGCCTTCGTTGGAAAAATTATAGATTCCGAAGACTCCGACAAGCTCAGTCTGACATTTAGTAATTATTGACATTAAAGCTTGGGCTAAATCTACTGCGTGGGTTGGTGTACCGATTTGATCATTGACTACGGATAGTGAATCTCTCTCTGAGGCCAAACGGAGCATTGTTTTCATAAAATTGTTTCCAAATTGTGAATACACCCAAGATGTTCGGATGATGAAATGTTTATGCCATGTTTCTTGAATAGCTTTTTCTCCGTCTAGTTTTGTTTTTCCATAAACTCCGGTTGGATTGGGAATATCATCTTCTGTATAAGGTGTTTTTTTAGTTCCATCAAACACAAAATCAGTAGAAATGTGAAGTAAAACAGTTTTGAATTCTTTGCAAATCTCAGCTAAATTTTTTGCTCCATTTACATTGATTAAATGGGCTTTTTCCGGCTCACTTTCGGCTTTGTCAACAGCAGTGTATGCCGCCGTATTAATGCAATAGTTTGGTTTGTATTGTTTAAAGACATGATGTATGTTATTCAAATTTGTTATATCTAACACTTTCGAATCACAAAAAACAAATTGAATATCGGGATATTTGGGTGCAATAAATTGCAAACTTTGACCTACTTGTCCGTTGGCTCCGGTTACTAAAACTACCATGCTTTTTTGGCGTTTGCTAAAGTGGGTAATTGGGTATCTTTTTCGGAAATGATTAGTTTTTCGGTATCGAAATTCCAATCTATTCCAATGGAATCATCATTGTAAATAATGCCTCCTTCTGATTCTTTATTATAGAAATTATCACATTTATAAAAGAAAGTAGCCGTTTCACTTAACACCAAAAATCCATGAGCAAATCCTCTTGGCACAAAAAACTGTTTTTGATTTTCAGCCGATAAAACCACTGCTTCATATTGTCCGAAAGTTTTTGACCCGGGTCTGATATCAACGGCAACATCTAAAACTTCTCCTTGGATGACACGAACCAATTTTGCCTGAGCAAATTCACCGGTCTGATAATGTAATCCTCTTAAAACACCTCGCGATGAAACCGATTGATTATCTTGAACAAAATGTACCGCTTGTTCTAAGGCATTTTGAAAAGTTCGTTCATTAAAACTTTCCATAAAATAGCCTCTTTCGTCACGAATGACATTCGGTTCTAAAATAAAACATCCTTGTAGTTTGGTTTCAGTGAATTTCATAGAATTAATTTGCCTATTTGGCAATTAGTCAATGTGTCAATTTATATTAAACTCATCAAATGCGTTCCGTAACCACTTTTTAAAAGTGGTTCGGCTATTTTTTTTAATTGATTAGCGTCGATAAAGCCCATTCTGTAAGCAGCTTCTTCGATGGCACCAATTTTTAAACCTTGACGTTCTTCAATCACCTGAACAAATTGTCCGGCTTGCATAAGCGATTGAAACGTGCCGGTGTCAAGCCACGCTGTTCCTCTGTCGAGTATGCTCACTTGAAGATTCCCACGATGTAAATATTCTTTATTAACGTCTGTAATCTCCAATTCACCTCGATGACTCGGTTTAATATTTGCAGCAATCTCTAACACAGAATTGTCATAAAAATAAATTCCGGGAACGGCATAATTCGATTTAGGATGTTCCGGTTTTTCTTCTATCGAAAGTACTTTTCCATTTGCATCAAAATCAACGACACCATAACGTTCCGGATCTAAAACGTGGTAGGCATAAATTATTCCGCCATTCGGATCATTGTTTTTTTGGAGCAACTCGGCTAAACCTGTTCCATAGAAAATATTATCGCCAAGAATTAACGCTACTTTGTCATTGCCCACAAAATCTTTTCCTATGATAAACGCCTCTGCTAAACCATTTGGTTGTTCTTGAACGGCATATTCAAAACGACAGCCTAATTTGCTTCCATCTCCTAAAAGTTGTCGAAACAAAGGCAAATCATGCGGTGTTGATATAATTAAAATCTCATTTATTCCGGCCCACATTAAGGTTGACAACGGATAATAAATCATTGGTTTGTCGTAAATAGGCATTAATTGTTTACTGACCGCTAATGTTAACGGATGTAATCTTGTTCCAGAGCCTCCGGCTAATATAATTCCTTTCATGAAACTTGTATTAATTCCTTTAATTCTTAGCCAATTGATTGTTATAAAATCTTATAAATCCTTTGACCGTCATGAATAAAATCAGAAACAAAAATGGAATCAAAAACTTCATTTTTCCATTTGTCCCTTTGGTATCTTTACTATTTAGAATTACACTATTGTCTTTTACAACTTTATCTAAACTGATTAAATCAATTCGCAACAAACCTTGTTCCCTCACTAAATTGTCTTTCGTTTTAATGACTTCATTAAGTTGTGTATTCTCATTATAATAAACCAATTTATCACTTTGTGAAGAGCCGCTAGCTGTCTTTTTAAACTGATTCATTAAAGCATCTATTTGATTTATTATTGAATCATTAGCTCTCATTTTAAGTTGAATATTATTCAAATATTCTTTTTGTAATGCTTTATAATATTGACTGTCATTTAAATAATTAAGAATCGGATTTACTGTTTTTTCTTCAGAAGAAATTTTAGAAGTGGAGAACGAAACCACATGAAAGGGATAATTTT
>NZ_PNJW01000085.1 GCF_013822155.1 Flavobacterium sp. | reverse complement strand
AATAAAGCCTATAAAAAACATTATTCTAAACAACAGGAAAAACTTATTGAAGAAAATAATCGATTACTTGAAATTAAAGAACTTGAAACAGAACAAGAATTAATGAGAATTAAAAATGTTCGATTAGAACAAGATTTTGAAAGTAAAAATAGAGAGTTGGCAGCTTCAACTATGAGCTTAATCAAAAAGAATGAATTATTATCCATGATTAAAGAAGATTTGAAATCAACTGATAATAGTCAAATGAAGAGCATTAAATCCGTTATCACCAATATTAATAAAAACATCAATGAAGAAGATACTTGGAATGTTTTTGTAGATGCTTTTAATAACGCAGACAAAGACTTTCTAAAGAAGGTAAAAATAGCACATCAGAGTTTAACCCCTAATGATTTACGATTGTGTGCTTTTCTAAGGTTAAATCTTTCGTCTAAAGAAATTGCCCCATTATTAAATATTTCCGTTAGAAGTGTGGAGATAAAACGATACCGTTTGCGTAAGAAAATGGAATTATCACACGAACAAGGTCTGGTTGAATATATTTTATCAATCTAAAGCCACAACACTTGTTAAGTTTGGCTCTATTCTGATAATGTATAATTAAGTTGTAATTGAATACATTATCTTTTTTTTAAAAGTTCTACCTTTTAATGAGGCAATTTTTCTTTTATCAACCCATAAAAAAACGTTCCTACTAATGCTCCTAACAACACAAAGGCAACGTTATAAAAACCGGCTCCTAATAAGATAAATATCGGTCCGGGGCAGGCTCCAACTAATGCCCAACCTAATCCAAACATTGTTCCACCTAACCAATACCGGAGACTTCCATCTTCTTTGTCTAATATCTCAATAGGTTGTCCGTCAATGTCTTTCAGTTTCTTTCGTTTGATGATTTGAATGCCTATTAGTCCGGTTGCAATGGCTGTTCCAATGATTCCAAACATGTGAAAAGATTGAAAATGGAACATTTCATAAATGCGGTACCACGAAACGGCTTCTGTTTTGGTTAAAACGATTCCGAATAAAAAGCCAACAAGAAGGTATTTAAGTAATTTCATCAATTAGAAGATTAAAGGTAAAAGAAAATGAGCCATGATTAAACCGCCAATAAAAAAACCGATTACCGCTTTTAAAGAAGGAACTTGTAAATTACTCAATCCGGAAATGGCATGACCGGAAGTACATCCGCCGGCATAACGACTACCAAAGCCAATTAAAAAACCTCCTCCTATTAATATAAAAATTGATTTTGGCGAAGTAGTATCGAACAAAGCATTTGGTAATAACTTCCCGTTTGGTTCATCAATGCCCAATACCTTTAATTGTTCGATAGTTTTTGGATTGATAGACACATTAGTGGGGTCATTTAGAAAATGAACTGCAAGAAAACCACCAAGCATTGCTCCAAAAGCAACCAACAAGTTCCAACGTTGCTCTTTCCAATCCCAATCAAAAAAAGGAATGAACCTTCCTGCTCCCGTCATGGCACATAACGAGCGAAGATTAGAAGACATGCCAAAGGTTTTGCCAAAATAAATCAATAGAAGCATTACCATTCCAATCAAAAAACCGGAAATGGACCAATGCCAAGTTTGTGTAATGAACTCCATCGCTTTTTTTTTACAAAAATAGAATATGAAATTTGTTATTACAAATCTAATCTTCTTCATTTATAAGAAAAAACTTTTACCTTTGATTCAAATTGAATTCAATTAATATGAAATTTTTAAAATATTCTATCGGATTTATACTGGTATTGCTACTATTTGCCTGTGGAGCAACAAAAAGTACCATTAAGAACATTGATGACACGGCTCCTGTTCCGATGCTTAAGAAAAATAACTCTTTTGTGTTGACAGAGCAAAGCCAAGATCCAAAATATGGGTATGACCAAGATTATCCTATCAATATTTTTTACAGAAGCACGTCGAATGATTCTATTAATCAGGAACGTTTTTTGAACGCATTAGCCGGACCAAATGGTGAAAAGCTGTTTTATAAAAAACTCGAAAGCTGTTGTCCGTTTCCTACCAAGCAAAGTGAAATAGGTGCCGGCCTTTTAGATGTGTATCAAGTGAATTGGGTGGGATGCAAACGTCCGTTGTTGCTTTATTTCAATATTTATGAAAAGGGAAAACTTTATATTCCGATGGGATTGACTGCTAAAAAAGATGAGTAACACAAGTTACACTTGGTTCTTAAAATATTCGTATTTTTGCACTTTAAAAAAAACAGAGAATGACTATTAGCAATATACCCCAAATTAAACACACGAACAGTGGCAACTTTTTTGTACTAGCCGGTCCTTGTGCGATTGAAGGCGAAGAGATGGCGTTGCGAATTGCCGAGCGATTAGTCGCTATTACTGACAAATTAGAAATTCCGTATGTGTTTAAAGGCTCTTTTAAGAAAGCCAACCGTTCGAGAATTGACAGTTTTTCAGGAATCGGGGATGAAAAAGCCTTAAAGATTTTACAAAAAGTATCCCAAACTTTCGGGATTCCTACGGTTACCGATATTCATACAAATGAAGATGCAGCCATGGCGGCAGAATATGTAGATATTTTGCAAATTCCTGCTTTTTTGGTTCGTCAAACGGACTTAGTTGTGGCAGCTGCCAAAACGGGTAAAACGGTTAACTTGAAAAAAGGACAATTTATGAGTCCGGAGAGCATGAAACATGCTGTTCAGAAAGTATTGGATTGTCAGAATGAAAATGTGATGGTCACAGATCGTGGAACCATGTTTGGATATCAGGATATGATTGTTGACTTTAGAGGCATTCCGACAATGAGACAATTTGCTACTACCGTTTTAGACGTAACCCATTCATTACAAAAACCCAATCAAACTTCAGGAGTGACCGGTGGTCGTCCGGATATGATTGAAACCATTGCTAAAGCTGGTATCGTTACGGGTGTTGACGGAATCTTTATTGAAACTCACTTTGATCCGGCAAATGCTAAAAGCGACGGAGCGAATATGCTTCATTTAGACTACTTTGAAGACTTGATGACTAAATTAGTAGCCATTCGCAAAACCATTAATCAATTCTAATTTAATTAATATATTATCCTGTGAAAAATCAATCGCTGTTGATTGTGTTCTTTTTTAGTGTGTTTTTTCAACAACTGTCAGCCCAAGATACTTTGGTGAAACCAGAAAAATATACTGCTCATAACAAAGGTAAATTTTATGTATTTTGGGGGGGAAATCGGGGTTATTTTACTGATTCTGATATTCATTTTACCGGAGATGATCATGATTTTACGATTTATGATGTTGCCTCGCACGACAAACCGAAAGGATGGCATGTTGATTACATCAGTCCGGGGAGAATGACTATTCCGCAGACAAATTTTAGAATGGGTTACTTTATTAATGACCACTACAACATTTCAATTGGTGTTGACCACATGAAATATGTGATGTATCAAGACAGAGCTGTGGATATTAACGGAAGTTATCCAAATGAGGGAAGCTATGGAGAGGCTTTGCCTAACAATCAAGTGTTTTTAACGGAAGAATTTTTAACCTTTGAACATACGGATGGTTTGAATTATATAAATAGTGAATTTTCACGGGTGGATGATATCTCCTCTTGGTTTAAATTACCTAATACTGATAAGGTTCAGATTAGTTTGACGGAGGGAGTTGGTGCCGGTGTGCTGTATCCCAAATCAAATGTGCAGATGTTTGGTGAAGACCGACACGATGAGTTTCATATTGCCGGTTTTGGTTTAGATGTTAAGGCAGGATTGAATTTTACGTTCTTTAAATACTTCTTTATTCAGACAGAGTTGAAGGGCGGCTATATTAATATGAATGATATTAGAACAACGAGTGATTCCCGAGACAGAGCTTCGCAGGATTTTTGGTTTATGGAAACTGTGATTGCTTTTGGTGGGATATTTAGGATTTAGAGGAAAGAGAATAGAAAATAGAGAATAGAGAATAGAAAATAGAGAATAGAAAATAGAATATAGAAGTCTTAGTGAAATGCTTTCTTCAGGGGAGGCATTTTTTTATTTAATTAGTTTCCATTGTTCGAAAAGTAGGTCGGTGATGACTTGATTATCGATTTCTTCGAGGGATGTGTAGTGAAGGGATTTCACTAGGGTTCTGCCCTCGTCTATCAATTTATCTTGGTGGAGGGTTAATTGATAGCCTTTGAAAAACGCCACGTCGACAAATTGTTTTTTGTGACTGGCATTTAGATAAAGGAAAGGCTTCTTTCCGTAATAAAAGAAAGGAATTTTATACTTGTAGAGCAATTGCAATTCAGGAATGGTCAGTTCTACTACTGCTTGCACATGAAGTAGAATGGAACGATACGGTTCGGGTTGTTTGAGGATATATTCTTCTGCGGGTTTCATGTTTTAATTTTCACCTAAAGAATCTATTTCATCTTTTGTTAAACTTTCCTTCTTTATAGCTTTCATCCATCTGTAACCAAACTTATAACAAAGGAAAACAATAAAACCAAATAGAATAATAATAACTATTTGTCCTAAATAATAACTGAATGTAAAAACTTGTTCTTGACCTTCAACATCCTTATTCTCTAGAAATATTATCTTTAAAAGAAACATTATCAATGAAAAAGAAAGATAAATTCCAACTAAAAACAAAACGATGCCTGCAATCCTTTTAATCATTATTATTTTTTTAATTTAAATAAAAGTAGAAAAAACTTGTTTAGGAAAAAAATTATATTTTACTTTGCATCTCAAAGTACTTTACATGGAGACAAAAGATTATTTAAAAGACATTCAAGACATCAAAGAGATGATGTCTAAATCAAGTCAGTTTATTTCATTAAGTGGTTTGTCGGGGATTCTTGCCGGGATATATGCGTTAGTTGGAGCCTGGATGGCTTATAAAACTATCTATTTTGACACTTCAACAATGGGGAATTACCGTAATTTAGTTATTTCAGAAGAAGCTGTGTTTAAACTATTAACTATTGCTGTTTGTGTAGTTGTATTGTCTTTAGCAACCGGATTGTTTTTGAGTATTCGCAAAGCAAAGAAGACTAATGAAACGGTTTGGAACAGTGCAGCGAAACGCTTGTTTATCAATTTTATGATTCCTATGGTTACGGGCGGCTTGTTTATCTTGTTTTTAATTGAAAAAGAGATGTTAGGCTTGGTTGCTCCTTTGACATTATTGTTTTATGGCTTGGCGTGTGTCAATGCCAGTAAGTATACGTTAGGTGGTGTTCGGTATTTAGGGATAACCATGATTGTGTTGGGTTTACTTTCAACTTGGTTCTTGGGGTATGGGTTATTGTTTTGGGCAATCGGTTTTGGTTTTTGCCATATTCTGTATGGTTCGGTAATGTATTTTAAGTATGAGCGAAACTAATTGCCTAATTAACTGTGGTAATGAAGAGCCAAACAGAGTAAAATGAAAAACATCATTCAACATATCAATAAAGCTTTTGATCATCGGATACGACTAGGGATAATGTCGGTGTTGATGGTGAATGAAAGTGCGGATTTCAGTACGCTAAAGGAATTATTGGGCGTTACGGACGGCAATTTGGCTTCGCATACGAAAGCGTTAGAAGCGGAAGACTATATTTCGATTGAAAAACAGTTTATCGGGCGTAAACCAAACACGAGTTATCGTGCTACTCCCCTAGGGAAGCAAGCTTTTAAGGCACATATTGATGCTTTGGAAAAATTAATACAAAAAAGTTAACTTTTTTTTTTATCTATTCACTTTGAAAAGCAAAGTACTTTAAATTATTATAATCTAAACAATAACTATGACTAAACAAACGTATGCCTCCGTTACCGGTAAATTATCTACGCAGATAGCGATTGTTTCTTTTGGGATTGGAACCTTGTTGTTTTTACTTCATCAATTGTTTCCCAAAGAAGAAATCATTTTTGTGAGTGGGTTTTTCTTCGTTCTTATCGCTCTTTTTGTGAATGGGGTGGTTTTACTCAATTTGATTCATCACTTTATTTTTTTCAGAAACCATCGGGAATATTTTGGGATAAAGATATTGTTGGTGATGGCCAACCTTCCTATTGCGGCTCTCTTTTTTTATATCACTATTAATAGTATCAATTTGTTCACTTTTTAATTTTAATTTTTTATATCATGGAAAAACAAACTAATTTCTTTCAGTCGAACACAGCCAAAATCATTATGGTTGGATTTCTAACGCTTGTTTTACTTATTCCTTTGCAATTTGTTAAGAATCTTATTTTGGAGCGTTCGGACAGGCAAAAGGAGGTGGTTGCCGAGACTTCGAGTAAATGGGGTGAGAACATTTACTTTTATGGTCCTATTTTGAAGATTCCGTATGAGACGCATGTAGAATCGAAGGTTTATGATCCGAGAACGAAAGAGCATGTTAGTTCGATTGCGACTGAACTTCATACGGCTTATTTCTTTCCGGAGGAGTTGAAGAACCGCTCTGTTGTTACGATGGTGAAACCTTTGCAACGCAGTTTGTATAAATCGAATGTGTTTACGGCTGAAATGGATTTTACGGGTTCGTATATTCATCCTAATTTTAAGATTAATAACATTCCGAATGAGGATATTCAATGGGATAAGGCTACTGTTGTGATTAGAACAACTAATTTGAAGAGTATTAAGAGTCAAGTTAATTTGAAGCTGGGTGATTCGACTTATCGTTTTGAGCCTACGCAGGGTGTTCAGAATGATTCGATGTCGACGCTTGAAACGGGGATTGTGGATATTGAAAAGCTTCAAATGGCGGATGAGAAATTAGCGTTTTCGTTTGGTATTAATTATAACGGCAGTAAGTTGATTCGCCTGGCTCCTATTGGTAAGACGACTACGGCGAAGATGAGTTCGAACTGGCACTCCCCTAGTTTTATGGGTAACTTTTTGCCGAATGATAAGCATAAGCAAATCAGTTCTAAGGGTTTTGAAGCGGAATGGGAGGTGTTGCATTTGAATCGTCCTTTTGCTCAGCAGTCGTTTGATGAGTTGCCGAATGTGAAGGGGTATGCTTTTGGGGTTGATTTTATTACTACTGTGGATGAGTATCAGCAGAATGAACGGGCGTCGAAGTACGGTTTTTTAGTGATTGGGTTGACGTTTTTGATTTTCTTTTTGATTCAGTCTATCAGTAAGATTTCGATTCATATTTTTCAGTATTCGATGATTGGGTTAGCGTTGTTGATGTTTTATACGTTGCTGATTTCGATTACGGAGCATAGTAGTTTTACGCTGGCTTATATTATTGCGGGGCTTTCGGTGATTGTGTTGATTTCGCTTTATTCGATTTCGATTTTGAAGGATAGGAAGTTTCCGGTGTTTATTGGTGTTTCGCTTTCGGGACTTTATGCGTTTATTTTTGTGATTATTCAAATGGAGGATTATGCTTTGCTTGTGGGTAGTGTTGGGTTGTTTTTTATCTTAGCGGCAGTGATGTATTTTTCGAGAAGGATTGATTGGGGGAAGGAGTAGAAGAAAGAAGCAAGAGGAAAGAGGAAAGAAGCAAGAGGAAAGAATATAGAAAATAGAATATAGATTATAGAGTATGACCCTCGAAGTGTTTAGATTTCTTTGGGGGTTACTTGCTTAAAAAGTAGTCTTTTAGGGCTGCTTTTTGGTTTGGTAGAAATGAAATCATTGTTTGTATTCTGTTTTTTTGAAGTTTTGTTTTTCGCTAAGAGGGTAAGGTTTTGTGGTTTTTATTCTTTTCGAGTTCTATTTTTAAACCATTAAGAAATTAAGGTTCATTACGTTTTGATTGATGAGATTGGTTTTAGCTTTTTATCTTTTCTTTTCTTTTTTTCTTGATAAAAAAAGAAACAAAAAAATCAAGCCTCACTAGCCCAATCTTGAAAACTACCTCGTCAGTCGTTCCGCAACCCAAGCCGCTCGTCGTGCCTCCTCGACTATGAGGGTTGCTGCCTCTCCTTCCTTCGTTGTTTTCTACGCTTGTTCCAGTATGGCGGGGAGAGCTACAAAGGGGATGTGAGAAAGAGGAAAGAAAATATCCCTCGAAGGGTTTGAAACCATTCGAGGGATGGAATGAAAAAAGCAGCTTTGAGGGCTGCTTTTTTTTTGATGCCGAGGCATCGGGGTTATAGTGGATTGTTTTTTTAGTTCTTTTAATTTTTTTAGTTTTTTTAGTTTTTTTAGTTTTTTTAGTTTTTTTAGTTTTTTTAGTTTTTTTAGTTTTTTTAGATTTAAAATAAATTAGTTAGAATTTCTTCTTGAAAGCGATAAAATTTTCTATTATTTTAGATTTTAACGATTTAAAAAATAGTTTTTTTGATAAAAAAAACGAAAAAATTAGGGCAGAAGTAGCCCATTATATTGTTGAAAAAGTTGTTTTTGGAGTTTAAACGTCGCAATTATTTGAAAAAAAAATGCGTTTTAGGGGTATTTTTTTAGAAACGATGCGTAAAAAAATGCGATTCATTGTCGAAAAATTACGATTCATTGGTATAAAAAGACGAACCTTTGGTATAAAAAGACGAACCTTTGGTA